>CAZRPI010000063.1:0-4096 GCA_964601865.1 uncultured Pelobacter sp.
CCGCTTGCCATGCCATATCGCCATTGACCATGGCTCCTCTTTGGTGGTATACATGATTTCCGCAGAACACAGTTTCCCATCAATTCAATTGTTCGCGTTCACCAGCGCATGAATCCTTAACGCCTCCCAGACTACTCGTTGAGAATGCCTTGTTTACGGGTGTTTGATACCGCAGCGGCAACCGTGGCGGGGTTCACCCGGTGGGGTGGTGTGCCGGTTCAATGGCGGCAACGGACTTCGGGGCTTTGCTCGATCGTACTATCGGGTATTACGGGGGCGAACCGCAAAAAAAGGGGATGATATGCACGAGATTCGCTGGCACGGGCGGGGCGGCCAGGGGGCCGTCACCAGCTCGAAAATACTAGCCGCGGCTGCCTACCGCAGTGGTTTCGAAGGCGTTACCGCAGCCCCCACCTTCGGAGCTGAGCGCCGCGGCGCTCCGGTTACGGCATCCACGCGTTTTGACCATGCGCCGATCCGCATGTATTCGCAGGTTGTGGAGCCCAATGTTGTCGTTGTTCTGGACGAATCACTGCTGGGTGTTGCCCATGCAACGGCCGGGCTCCGGCCCGGTGGAGTCGTCATCGTCAACACCACCCGTTCGGCCGCGGAACTTGGGTTGGGCGAAAATATCCGCATCGTGACTTCGGACGTCACCGGGGCCTCTGAGGCCGTCGGGCTGATCGTAGGGGGGGAAACGATGGTAAATACCGCCATCCTCGGTTCCATCGCCAAGGCTACCGGCCTGATCACCATGGAGAGCGTGCAGGAGGCGATTTCCGATTCCTTCCCGCCCGGGGCGGCGGAGAAAAACATCCGGGCCGCGCAGATTGCCTTTGACTGCACGGAAGCGGGGGTGATCAAATGACCAGTAATCAGGAGTTTGCGCAATCCACACCAAGCGTCGGAGAGGGTGGGCGCACCGGCGACTGGCGCAGCAGCAGGCCGGTATTTGATTCATCCCTCTGTCTGGCCGTCAAGCAGGGCAGAATCACCTGCCAGATCTGTTGGGCCTACTGTCCCGATGCGTGTATCGCCCAGGGAATACCGCCCACCGTTGATCTGGAATACTGCAAAGGTTGCGGCATCTGTTCCCAGGTTTGCCCGGCAGGGGCCATCAGCATGCAGCCCGAGGCGGTCCACGGTGTCTGTGGGGCCGCCAAGTCCCGGGGTTGAATCCGAACAATCAGTATTACAAACCAGGAGAGGATTCCATGTCGAATACCGTCATTATCACCGGAAATGAAGCCGCCGCCACCGCCGCAAAGCTTGCCCGCGTGCAGGTGGTTGCCGCATACCCGATAACTCCCCAGTCATCGGTGGTGGAGACGCTCTCCAGGTGGGTCGAGTCCGGCGAGTTGTCGGCCGAGTTCGTTACGGTTGAGTCCGAACATTCGGCCCTTACCGTCTGTCTCGCCGCTTCCACCGTGGGCGCCCGTACCTTCACCGCCACCAGTTCCAACGGACTGGCCTATATGACGGAGCAGGTGTGGTGGACGGCCGGCGCACGGCTGCCGGTGGTTATGGGATGCGTGAACCGCTCCCTGGCTGCGCCGTGGAACGTGCTTAACGACCAGCAGGATTCCATGTCGGTGCGCGACGCAGGCTGGATCCAGCTCTACTGCCGCGATAACCAGGAGATCCTGGACACCTTTCTCCAGGCCTTCCGTATCGGCGAGCAGTTGAGTCTGCCGGTGATGGTCTGCTACGACGGTTTTCTCCTCTCCCACACGGTCATGCCGGTGAAGGTCCCGACAGCCGATCAGGTGGACGCATTTTTACCCCCCAGACCAGCTCCTCTCCAGGTGGTTGATCTTAACGACCCGCGCAACATCGGGCCGGTTACTCTGGCCGATCCCCGACGCGACGCCAGCGGTGTCCTGCGCGGCGGCTACATGGAAATCCGCCACGCCCACCAGCAGGCCCTGTTTGAGGCGCTGGAGGTGATTCCGTCCGTGGACGCCGACTTTGCCGCCGTTTTCGGCCGTGGCTGGGGTGGGTTGACTTGGGAATACCTGCTCGATGATGCCGATGTGGTACTGGTAGCGGCGGGTTCAATCGGCATGGAGCTTACCCTGGCCGCCGATGAACTGCGGGCCGAAGGGGTCAGGGCCGGTGTTCTGGGCATCCGCGCCTACCGTCCCTTCCCGGTGGATCATCTCTGCGGGAAACTGGCGGGCCGTTCCCAGGCAATCGTTTTCGATAAGGCGCTGAGCTACGGCTACGAGGGCCCGATCTGCGCGGACCTGCGCGCCGCCCTGTCGGAACGCGACAATATGCCGGTGATCTTCGGCAATGTTGCCGGTCTGGGCGGGCGGGACGTGACCGCGGTCCAACTGGCCCAACAGGCCCGCGCCGACATTGCCACCGCCAGGGCTGGAATGCGCAGGCAGCCGGCCACATGGATCAACCTGCGAAACACCGGCGCGGAAGAGTGCTCCGGATCAACAACTTGCGGTGACAGGGAGTAACCAGTATGGCCACCAAGATCATCGACCTACCAACCACAGAACACATGCTCCCCGGCAACCGGGCCTGCGCGGGATGCGCTCTCGGCATCGGCCTCCGTTCCATCACCAAGGCCCTTGAAGGGAGGATGGTGCTGGTCAATCCGGCCAGCTGTCTGACGGTGCTGGGCGGTATGTACCCCGTTTCCTCCATGAACATCCCGTGGATCAACGTCGCCTTCCCCAGTACGGCCGCCGCCGCCACCGGTGTCGCGGCGGGGCTGCGAGCCCTGGGACGGGGCGACGAGATGACGGTTCTGGCCATGGTGGGTGACGGCGGGACCAGCGACATCGGGATCCAGGCGCTTTCCGGCGCTGCTGAGCGCAACGAGGATTTCATTTACGTATGCTATGACAACGAGGCGTACATGAACACCGGCACCCAGCGCTCCGGCCTCACACCCCAGGGCGCCCGCACGACCACCACCAGCCGCGGCAAGAGGGAGAATCCCAAGGATATGCCGCGCATCATGGAGGCCCATTCGCTTCCCTACATCGCTTCTACGTCGGCCGCCTATCCGACCGATGTGTACGACAAGATGGTCAGAGCGCGCTCCATCAGGGGCTTGCGTTACCTGCACATGAACGTCCCCTGTCCCAGCGGCTGGGGTTTCGATCCGAAGGACAGTGTCAGGATCGGCAAACTGGCCGTGGAAACCGGCCTGGTCGTGCTCTACGAGATCGTGGACGGGGTGTTCCGGCTGACCGAGCGTAGCGCCAGCCTGGCCAAGGCGGGCAAACCGCTGAAACCGGTATCCGATTTTTTCGCCACCCAGGTGCGTTTCAAGACCATGACCCCCCAGAGCATCGCAGACGTACAGGCCTGGGTTGACAAACGCTGGGCCGGTTACGTATCCCGCCACACGGCCACCTGACGGCAGCGTTTTTTGCGATTAAAAATACAAGCCCCCGATTTTCCCGCAGGGAAAGGCGGGGGCTTTTTTGATCAATCCTGACGTTTGATTGATTTGATCCGACTCTTACTCCTTTGATCAACTGACCACATAGGCTGCGGTACCGGTGGCGATCAAAAGTCCGCTCTCGTTTTTCAGCTCCATCCGCACCGTGGCGATCCGCCCTCCCAGGCGCACGATACTTGCGCTCGCCAGAAAACGCTCGCCAACCCCCTGCCGCAGGAAATCAACCCGCATGTCGATGGTCCCGAACCGGCCGAAACGGGTCACGATCTGTTCGGTGGTTTCGTTGGCGTGTTTTTCTGCAATGGCAACGGCAACGGCGAATCCTCCCACGGTATCCAGCGCCGTGGCGATCACTCCGCCGTGAAGGCGGTTGTGCAGGTAGCTGCCCACCAGCTCCGGTCGCATTTCAAATAAGATGCGAGGCGATTCCGGATCGAATGAATCGACCCGCAGGCCGATCAGTTTGTTGAAGGGGAATCGGTGCTCAAAGATGTCCCGCAGCGTGGTTTCCAGGCGGGCCTGCTCTTCCGTGCCGCGGCGGATGATTTCTTCGGTCGTTTTCGTCATTGCTTGCTCCACTGGTAAGTTCAATCCGGTTTGTGTAGCATACAACATTCCCGCTGGGCAACAGTGCTCTGTCAACTCGAAGGTTTGCGAATTCCAGGGAAA
>CAZRPI010000063.1:4196-10650 GCA_964601865.1 uncultured Pelobacter sp.
CCACCTCTTTTTTTCCGAATACCGGCTGTCAGCTCCGGTTTTTATTGACAAAGCAGCACCGGATTACCAAAATGAACAATTTGCATAGATTCAGCTCTGGAGGAACATTCATTGTCTGAAATAGATCCTATATTGATGCAGGGAAACGAGGCCATTGCCCGCGGCCTGGTGGAGAACGGCTGCGTCGTGGCCGCCTCATACCCCGGTACGCCGGCCTCCGAGATTCTTTCCTCGATCGACGCCTGGCACAGGGCCGAGGAGACGGTCATGCACGTGGAGTGGGCGGTCAACGAGAAGGTCGCCTTCGAGATCGCCTACGCCGCGAGCCAGGCCGGCCTGCGCAGCGCTACCGCCATGAAGCAGGTCGGGCTGAACGTCGCCTCGGACCCACTGATGAGCGCGGCTTATCTCGGCGCGGTGGGCGGTTTTGTCGTCATCAGCGCCGACGATCCCGGACCCCATTCCTCACAGACCGAGCAGGATTCCCGTCTGATGGCGATGCAGGCCAAGATCCCGGTTCTCGACCCATCAACGCCGGCCGAGGCGAGGGAACTGACCGGACTTGCCTTCCAGCTGTCCGAGGAGTTCGGGGTTCCGGTGATGCTCAGGCCGACAACCCGGGTCTGCCATGCCTGCCAGGACATTGTCCCGCGTCCCCTCCTCGATCAAAAAATCGAGGCCTCTTTCCGCAGGGATCCCAAACGCTGGGCAGCCACCCCCAAGTTCCGCTTTGAGCTGCATGTCGAACTCAACCGGAAACTTGCGGAGATCGCAGGATACGCTCCGACCGCGCCCCGCCGATTGAATCCCGCTCCCGGAATGCGCCGTGCCGTGGTAGCCTCCGGTGTGTCGGCCGCCCACGCCCGCGAGGTCATGGACGCTTCCGGCCTGCGGGATGAACTGGCTTTCTTCCAGGTGATCCAGCCCTTTCCTCTCCACCGGGAGTTCATCGAGGAGATCCGTTCCGGATTTGACGAGGTCCTGGTCCTGGAGGAGACAACGGGGGTAATCGAGATGCAGCTTAGCGATTACCGGCGGGTCAGGGGGAAGCTGTCCGGTTTTGTCCCCGGGGCCGGTGAACTGTCACCGGAGGCGATCGAGCGATTACTGGCGGAATTCGCCGGAAAGCCGCTGCCGGCGATTCCCGCGGCTGCCCCCGCGGCCGGCAGACGCCCGACCCTCTGTCCGGGTTGCCCGCACCGCGCCAGTTTCTACGCCATCAAGAAGGCCGCTCCCAAGGGGATCTTTCCCAGCGACATCGGCTGCTATACCCTGGGAGTCAACCTCGGGGGTGTTGACACTGTCCTCTGCATGGGGGCTTCCATCGGCCAGGCGGCGGGCTTCCACCAGGCGTACCGGGTTTCCGGAGAGCAGCGCGACATAGTGGCTACGATCGGCGATTCGACCTTTTTCCACGCCGGCATTCCCCCCCTGATCGACGCCGTGGTTCAGGGCGCCCGCTTCGTAGTCGTAATCCTCGACAACTCCACCACCGCCATGACTGGCAACCAGCCGACTCCGGCCCACGGTACCCAGGCCGGCAAGAAGGTCGATATCGCCTCGATCGTTGCCGGCTGCGGCGTTGAATTCTGCCGCACCGCCGACCCGCTCGATCTGCCGGCCTTCACCGGACTGATCAGGGAGGCCCTTGCATTTTCCCGTGATCATGGCCTGGCGGTAGTGATCGCCAGGAGCCCCTGCCTGGTTGACAGGAGCGTGCGCCGCGAGAGACGGCCACAGCCCTTTGTGGATGAAAGCTGCAGTGGTTGCCGGCTCTGCGTCAGCCAGTTCGAGTGCCCGGCCCTGGTCTTCGATGAGGAGAGCGGAAGGGTCGTCGTGGATGAGATGATCTGCAGCGGCTGCGGGGTCTGCCTGGATGTCTGCCCCGCCAAAGCGATCAGAATTGGAGGTGAACAGCCATGAATTCCCAGCAGTTGATCATTTCCGGTGTGGGAGGGCAGGGCATTCTGTTTGTGACCCGCCTCCTGGCCGAAACCGCAATCTCGACCGGAATGCCGGTCCTGACCTCCGAAACCCACGGCATGGCCCAGCGCGGTGGAATCGTCATCTCCCACCTCAAGGTCGGTGACTTTTCCAGCCCCCTGGTGCGGCCGGGGCAGGCCGATGGCCTGATCGCCCTCAAACCGGGAAATGTCACACTCCACCGCTCCTTTCTGAGACCAGGCGGATGGATCGTGGCCAATTCCGGGGGCACACCTCCGGAAACCGGGAGCAGCGCTCCGGCCTATATCGATGCTGACCGGATTTCCATGCGGCTGGGGAATCCCCAGGCGGTCAACCTGATCGTCCTCGGCCGGGTCCTCTCGACGGGAACCCTCTTCTGCGGGCCGGAGCAGGTTGAGGAGCAGATCAGACGCAAACTGCGCTCCAGGGCGCCGCTTCTGGAGAGCGCGCTTTCAGCCCTGCGGGCCGGAATGGAGAACGGGACATGCTGAGATCCTTTCCTCCCCTGATAGCGTCGCTCGATGAACTGCCCGCCCACCAGCTGAAGGGCTTGAAGTGGACCGTGCGGCATGCCTTCGAGAATTCCCCCTTCTACCGGGAACGCTTCCTCTCCGCCGGAATCGGGCCGGACGACATCGGAAGCCTGGACGACCTGGCCAGACTTCCCTTCACAACCGCCGAGGACCTGTCGGCCGGTTACCCCTTTGCCCTGCGGTCAGCCGGTTTCGGGGACCTGGTGCGTATCCACGCCTCCTCGGGAACGACCGGCAAGCGCAAGATCCTCTGCTATACGGCTCAAGACATCGATGACTGGCAGAACATGTTTGCCCGCTGTTTTGAACTGGCCGGCCTGACGAGGGAGGACCGGGTCCAGATCGCGGTCGGTTACGGGCTCTGGACCGCGGGGATCGGTTTCCAGCAGGCCTGCGAACGTTTCGGAGCGATCGCGATTCCGGTTGGTCCCGGCAATCTCGAACTGCAGACCGCCTTCCTGATCGACCTGCAATCGACCGTCTTCTGCTGCACCGCTTCAATGGGACTGCTCCTGGCGGAGGAGGTTCAGCGCAGGGGACTCAAAGACAGGCTCAACCTGAAGAAGATTATCCTGGGCGCCGAGCGTTCCAGCAACGCCATGCTCAGGACCATGCGCAGATACCTGGGGGTTGAGGAGATCTACGACATAACCGGCCTGACCGAACTCTACGGACCGGGAACCGGCCTCTCCTGCCGGGAAAGCCGCAGCATCCATTACTGGGCCGACTACTACATCCTCGAACTGCTCGATCCCCAGACCCTCCAGCCGGTTGCTCCCGGCGAAATCGGTGAGATGGTCTTCACCACGCTCCGCAAGGAAGGGGCGCCGCTGATCCGTTATCGCTCGCGCGACCTGACCCGCCTGATTGCGGAGGAGTGCTCCTGCGGATGCTTCCTGCCGCGCCATGACAGGATCCTGGGGCGCTCCGACGACATGGTCACCTTCCGGGGGGTCAACATCTATCCCGGCCAGATGGACGAGGTGCTGCAGAATGTGTCGGGCATAGGGAGCGAGTACCAGGTCCTGTTTGATCATGGCGCCGATGGCCGCGATTGCATGCTGGTGCGGGTCGAACGGGCCAGGATGGCCGACCCTCCACCCGATGAGCTGATTGCGAGGAAGATCGTAACGGGAGTCAAGCATACCCTGCTCGTCTCCTGCAACGTCGAGTTGCTCGATCCCGGGACCCTGCCGCGCTCGGAGAAAAAAACGAAGAGGATCTTCGACCGGCGCACATTCGAATGATCAATGCCGTGTTTGCCTGTAAGTCACGGATCTTCCGTGACGCTGAATGGCGAACTTCTGCGAATTTTTTTGCGGCGCAAACAGCGATCAGCCTCATGGGTCGGCCAGTCAGGCCGACCCTTTTTTCCGGTGCGGCAGGGCGTGCGGCGCGGCATTCAAAAAAATGAAAAAGAGGTTCATGCCTGGTTGACAAACTAATGAAAATACAACATACATAAATTTTTTCACAAATCCAGGCTCACGGATGAGCCGGTGTCCGGTAAGGTGAGGATGAAGCCTTCTCCGGAGGCGGGAACGAAATGGTGCCTGCGTGAAGTGCGGAATGGAGCGACAGGGAAGCAGGAGGCATGTTGTTTTCCCGGATGTCGGGAACGATGTCGTGCTGCTCCCGATAATTTTGATTCGAAGGAGGCGTGAATGAGCGGTTACAAGAACAGCAGCAGGTTTGCGGGTGGCGATGACGGTCTCTTTTCCGGCGTGTACGCATGGTACATGAAAATAAAGCTGCGTCACAAGATCGCCATACTGGTCGTCTGCAATCTGTTGATATTGGCGGCCACGGCCACGGCCGGCCTGTACGCGGCCCATGAACTGGCGGCACTGGCGCCTTCGGGGAAGGGGAGCGCCATCTTCTCCGGCCTGCTCATGGGAACCGGTTCCCTGTTCGCTGCCGCCCTGATACTGGGTCCGATTTTCGGCTATCTCGTTTTCAAGTCCGTTGCCGATCCGCTGGCGATCGTCACAAAGGTGGTGGAAGCCGTTGAATCCGGTGACCTGACCGTGAGAGCCACCGTTCCCTACGGTGGCGGGCTGGGGAGGCTTGCCGTGAAGGTCAACAGCATGGCCGAACAGACCCTCGGTGTTATCACCCAGCTTTCCTCGGCGATAGAGCTCCTCGGATCGAGTACAACCAATCTGAGGGCGAGTTCCGAGAACCTGGAATCCGCTGTCGGCAACGCCACCATGCAATCGGCCACTTCCGCTTCGGCGGCTGAGGAGATGTACTCCACGGCGGAAGAAATCGCCAGGAACTGCTCCCTTGCCGCCGAGAACTCGAAACAGACGAGCGTCGCGGCGCGGAACAGCGAGAAGGTGATTCTTGAAACGGCTTCGCTCATGGATAACCTGGCCCATGGGGCTCTGAAGACATCCGAAATCGTCCAGAATCTGGGCAAGAGTTCCGACAAGATCGAGGAGATCGTGGACACCATCGAGGAAATCGCCGACCAGACCAATCTGCTGGCACTGAATGCCGCCATTGAGGCCGCACGGGCCGGGGAACACGGCAGGGGGTTCGCGGTGGTGGCCGACGAGGTGCGCGGTCTGGCGGAACGCACCGCCGTCGCAACGAAGGAGATCTCGGTCATGATCAAGGATATCCAGGGTCAGACCAAAATGGTTGTTGCCACCATGGCAGAGGAGGCCGAGAAGGTGAGACAAGGGGCGATGGAGTCCGAGAAATCCGGACAGGCCGTTTCGGAGATTCTGGATCTTGTTTCCCAACTGGACGACAAGGTCGCGCAGATCGCCACCGCGGCCGAAGAACAGTCCGTGACCACGCGGGAGGTTACCATGAGCCTGCAGCAGATCTCCGAAGCCGTAAACACCGCGGCCGACCAGGCCAAGAGCGGCATCCAGGAGTCCACTCTCCTGGCCGACCTTTCCAGGACCCTGAATGAGATCGTCCACCGGTACAGGATAGCCTGATACCGGGGCTGAGACATTAATGAACGACTATCTCGGTGCCCATATGTCCATTGCCGGTGGCCTCCACCGCGCCGTTGACCGTGCGGTGGCCGTCGGTTGCGGCGTCCTGCAGATCTTTACCCGCAATTCGAACCAGTGGCAGGGAAAGCCGCTCAGCGAGACCGATGTTGCCCTGTTCAGGGAAAAATTGGCCGCATCCGGCCTGGGCGAAGTTGTTTCCCACGATATCTACCTGATCAACCTGGCCGCGCCGCCCGGAGAGGTGCGGGACAGGAGCCTGGTCGCCTTCCGCGATGAACTGGAAACCTGTGCCCGCCTCGGGATCGACAGGGTGGTCATGCACCCCGGATCCCATCTGGCCGATACTCCCCAGACCGGACTGGGACGGGTGGTCGAGGCCTTTGACCTGCTCTTCTCCCAGGTTCCCCGATTCGAGGGACATGTGCTGCTGGAGACCACGGCCGGGCAGGGGACCAATCTGGGCCGCACTTTCGAGGAACTGCGGGCGATCATTGACGGTTCCCGCTACCCGGACCGTTTCGGGGTCTGTTTCGATACCTGTCACACCTTTGCGGCCGGATACGACATCACCACCACTGAAGGGTACCATGCCACCATGGCGGAGTTCGACCGGATCATCGGGATCGACCGGCTGGAATGCTTTCATTTCAACGATTCGAAAAAGGGTCTCGGCTCACGGGTGGACCGGCATGAGCACATCGGCCGGGGCATGCTGGGGCTTGAACCTTTCCGTTTCATTCTCAACGACCGACGTTTTGCCACGATCCCCAAGATCCTGGAGACGCCAAAGGGCGACAACAACGAGATGGACGCCGTCAACCTGGAGATTCTGCGGGGGTTGGTGGAGAGGCCATTCAGGGCGGGAAAAGTCCGGAAAAGTCATGAATTGTAAATAGGTGAGGGGCCGGCTGGATGTGAGTCAGCTCACCGTTCACCAAGCGGCAGGCCGGGCTCGGTCAGGTGCTCCGGCCGCATGGCGCG
>CAZRPI010000063.1:10750-19674 GCA_964601865.1 uncultured Pelobacter sp.
AGCGGCATCATGACGTTCAGTTCCAGCTGGCCGGCATGGCTGGCCAGCATGACCGCCTGGTCGCAGCCCATGACCTGAAAGCAGACCATGTTGAGCATCTCCGCCATGCTGGGATTGATCTTGCCCGGCATGATGGACGAGCCGGGCTGCACCGCCGGCAGACGGATCTCGTCCAGTCCGGTGCGCGGTCCCGATGCCAGCAGTCGCAGGTCGTTGGCGATGCGGCCCAGGTTGACCGCCGTACGGCGCAGGGCCGAGGAGAGCGCCAGGAACGGGTCCATGTTCTGCATGGCTTCGAACAGGTTGGCGCTGCCGGTGAGCGGAAAGCCGGTTGCCAGGGCAAGCTCCTCAACCACGCCGCTGATATACGCCGGTTCCGCGTTCAGACCGGTTCCCGCCGCCGTACCCCCGATCCCCAGCTCCAGCAGTTCCGGAATGCAGGCCTCCAGGCCGTTGCGGTTCTTCTCGATGGCCGCGGCATAGGCGCCGAACTCCTGCCCCAGGCGGACCGGCACCGCATCCTGCAGATGGGTCCGTCCCGCCTTGAGAACATGGTCGAATTCTTTCGCCTTTGCCCGCAGGCAGTTTTCCAGCGCTTCCAGCTCCTCCAGCAGCGGGTCCAGCAGTTCCAGCGATGTCAGCCGGATGGCGGTGGGGATCACGTCGTTGGTGGACTGGGCCATGTTGACGTGATCGTTGGGATGCAGCACCGAAAACTCGCCCCTGCGATGGCCCAGGATTTCCAGGGCGCGGTTGGCCAGGACCTCATTGACGTTCATGTTGTGGGACGTGCCGGCTCCGGCCTGGAAGGGGTCCACCACGAACTGATCCGCCAGTGCCCCGGCCAGCACCTCGTCGGCCGCCGCCTCGATGGCGCCGGCAAGGCGGGCGTCCAGCCGTCCGGTGGCCCGGTTGGCCCGCGCGGCGCACCTCTTGATGATGACCGTGGCCCAGACGTAGGCGGCGTGCGGCCGCAGGCCGGAGATGGGAAAGTTGCGCACGGCCCGCGCCGTCTGGGCTCCGTAGTAGGCATCTTCCGGGACTTCCATCTCACCCAGGCTGTCTCTTTCAATCCGAACGGTCATTATAGCCTCCCTCGAGCTTACCGTTTGATACAAGTAATACCGAAGTGCAGCGCTTTATCAATGAGTGAATTACGACTGCTCACCTGCTGACGTATTTTGCGATACCTGTATGTGGGATCAGGCGGTCAAGGGTCGAGGTAGTGAAAACCTTGCCATCCAGGCGCAACAGCAGATCGCGCATATCTGCCCTGCGCTGGCGAAACCCCCGGCCATCGATGCAGGCTACAACTTCGTAGCTTGATTTCCCATCGGCAACATGTTTGTTTCTCTGGGTCTCCAGTTCCTTGATCCTGGTAACCTTGTCCCTAGCCGTGCCGTCGTCGCTGGTGATTTTGGCTTCTATAATCACGGTGGGATTGAGTTCGTCCGGGATGCAGAAATCGGGCGCCTGGCCGAAGCCGGGAATTCTTTCGGCCCTGCCGGTCTTGCGGTAGGATACCTCTGCCTCACGCAGCCTCTGCTCGACGGCGTTTTCCATCACCTCTCCAACCAGCTCGGAAACCGCATCACGATGAGTTGCAAAGGGGCGTCCCAGGTAGCGCTCGTAGAGCAGCACGGCGTAGGGGACGTTCTCCCTGGCTGCGTGGCCCAACGACTCCAGGCCGTAAGCTGTGTCGAACTTGGCCAGACGGTGGAGGACTCCGTCCTGCTCGGGCGGAGCGCCCTTCTCGATGTACCGGAGTGCTATCTCAATCAAGGCATCGATCCGTTCTATTGTTTTGACGGCCGAGTTTCTGGCGATCAGCTTGCCATAGTAATCGCTGGCCCTGCAATTTTTATCGATCCCACGCGCAGCATTCTGGTTGATATCGCTTCTCAGTTCACTCCGCGCCAGTTCGGCCCACTCCGGGGCAGTCATTCCAAGGACTGAACGCAGCACTCCCAGGACAAGGCTATTTTCCTCCAGGGCGTCTTTCACCGTTTCCGGGGAAAGGTTCCGGAAACCTGCCGTGCTTCTCTTCAACGCTTCGTAGGCGGTTTGAAAGTCGGGATAGCGCACAAAACCCGGTCCGCTGGGCATGAGCAGGAACTCCGAAGAAATGTCGGCGAAGGTGGTGTCAACCATCTCTTCGATGCGTGTTTCCAGTTCTTCCCGATTCAGTTGGAACGGACGTTCTCCCGGCATGCCTCTCACCTCTCAGAATGAAATATCGTCATCCCCTGCGCCATAGGTAACCGCGTTTTCCTTGATCGCATGACGCAAGACCGGCAACTCCACAGTGGAAATCCCGACCTCGATCTCCTCCGGACGCGGCAATGAAGCCAAGCACCGGGCCACCGTTGACAATTTATCTCGAACGGACATTTCCATGCTCCACCCTGGTCTCAGCTCCCAGACGGTCATCCGTATCAGGTGTCCGAAGATGATACAACGGGTATCTCCTTGTGTCGGCTTGAGTCCCCCCTGTTGCAATTTGTCCAAATGCTGCGACACGAGTTGCTCAAATTCACTCCGGTTACCAGCAAGAGATTTTCGGGATATGATCCCGGTGGAACGGCAGACGAAGACCGTGTCCACCACTGATGAGGCGGTGCCGCTGATATGGATCGAAGCGCCCATCTCTGCCGGACAGGGAAGTGCGGCGGTACAGGCCAGGCCGGCGTCCAGGATCGCCACGGCCACCGGGTGGTAGGCATCCAAGCGGTTATGGTGGTAGGTGAAGGCCAAGGGACGGCCCGGTTTCAGGGCGCGGGCCATATTTCCGAAAACAGCCGCCAACCCTTCGGTGAAATGCTCCAGCCCCCGTTCCATGGTGATGTTGCCGGTCAGTTCGTCACGGTTGCGGGTGCTTCGGAGCGCCAGGGCCGGAATGCCCTTGTCCGCCAGGCGGCGCAACCAGACGTAGCAGAAGTCCATCAGTTCGGCGTACTGCACGTTGCCGAAGTAGGGCGGGTCGGTAAAAACACCGTCCAGGCTGGCGGGCGGCAAGTCGGTTGTGGTAGCGCTCTGGCAGAGGATGCGCACCGTGCGACCGTTTTCATCACCCCGGCTGTCGCCAATCCACTCGCCGACTATTGGCACCTGCACCTTGCGCAGGCCGTCGTGGCGAGTTTCGAAGGGGGTGTCACAGTACTGCTTGGCCTTAATGTACTTCTCAATGATGTTGGACCAGCCGCCGCTTCCCACGCTCACCCCGCTGCCGTTGGCAATGCCCAGCAGGTTGGACTCGCACTGCACCAGCCCGACCGGGAAGCCGTGGACCGAGAAGATGTCCAGCGACTTGAGGGCCATGGTGTCGTAGCGGCAGACCATGTTCTGGTAACGCAGCAGGTCGGAGAGGTTGGTGATCAGGGCGTTTCTGACCCGCTCGTCCGCTTCGGCGGCGATGATCCGGCTGCTCAGCTCAAGCCCCAGGAGCTGACGCTCGTTGAACATCTCCCGGTAACGGCGGTAGCCCCAGCGCAGCAATCTGCCGGTCTCGTCTCCGGGCAGGATCTCGTCGTCGGGAACGAAGCGGTTTTCAGTCGCAGCCAGCATCGTCGCCGCCTGTTCGTAGCGGGCCAGGTCGGTATCGTCGGGACGCTTGAAGAAACGTCCGCTGTGGGTCGGCTTGCAGGTCCGGCAGTAATACTCCATGGCGAACATCCGGTGTAGGGGTTGGCCTGCATTGGGTGTCGGATAAACCGAAATTTTGCCGCAATGGGGGCAGACGGATTTGTTGCGCTTGGCCGGGCCGGCCAGGAGCAGATCAGACGAGCAGGAGGAGCAGAGGCCGGGGTGTTTGCGGTCCTGCACCTCGTTCAGATCGCCGCAGGTGGCGCATACCATTACGTTCAGCGGGTGGCGCTTGTTCTCGGAGAGCAGGTAACCGGGGAAGAGGTCAAATGTCTTATGGCAGTGGGGGCATTCGTTTTGCTTGACCCAGAGGAAGTATTTCACATGGGCCTGGTCGGAGCCGCACTTCAGGCAGCGGGTGCGGTACAGTTCGCCGATTTGCTCCTCCAACGTCTGCATCAGGCTTGTGGCGGATGTGCGGTAGGCGGTCAGGTCAAGGTGTTCTATCTCCCGGTTGACGATCCACCAGGCCATGGGATTGATGTCGTACCCCAGCACATCGCACCCCACCCGGTTGGCCTCGATCAGCGGCGTGCCGCCTCCCATGAAGGGGTCGGCGATGGAGATCCCTTTGAAGTCGTTGGCGGTGAAGAAGGCCTCCTTGAGAGGCCGGCCGCCGTATTCGGAGAGCAGCAGTCCCCGGAACAATGTCCCCGGACGGCGGGCGAACCACTTGTGTACGGCGATGATGGGCCGGTAGTTCTGCTGGATCTGTTTTTCACGCAGGGCCAACGCGGAGATGAAGGGAATGTCGAAGTGGGTTTCTATGGGCATCAGACGTCTGGTTTGTCAATCAGATTGATCCAAAGGTGTACCAATTGAATCTTATCGTTCTTGCGAAGTACGATAGACTCTGACTTACTGACCTGGCCGCTGGTAACGGCAGGGACAAGCAGTTCTTCCTCAGACCAGTTGGGAGAATGGTGTTGAAGGCTCAATTCAGAAACCCAGCCGTTAATCTTTTCGAGCCATTGGCTTGGACTACCGTCCTGCATATAGCCAATCATACCTGCACGGCTGAATTTGCCCCCATGGACAGACAGTTTGAAGCGTTCAATGCCTCCACATGGAATATGTTTGCCATTCTTTTCATGCCCGATTACATATTCACGCCTGCGTCTGGAATCGAGATTTGCTGAGAGTCTCTTTCCTTCAAATACGGTGATTTTAGGTGGATCTGTGGAGATGTCGTCTACCTTGAGATGAATTCCGATATCAGCCGCCGGGCTATCCCCGCGCGTCTCATCCTCCATGCTTTCAATTTGCGCGGAATATGGCATATTCTGGTGGTCGGCTATATTATTAATAAAACGCGCAAGCCGTCCATTCAGTCCTTTTTCGTCTTCGATGCCTTCATTAAGAACGGAACTGGCAAAATGCGGCAACGCTGTTCTGATGGTTTCTATGATTTTGAAAAAGTGAGCACTGGAAGGAGGACCGCTAAACGTACCAATACCTTTGAGCAAACGTTCGCTATCATGGCTCACTACCGCACTCAATATCCCTGCTCCAGTAGGTCAATCATAGTTTCGTCGGCATCACGAAGAGCGATGGATCGGAGCCAGTAGCGCTTCTGACTCGGTTTAATCATGAAGATGACATTCCGGTCATACAGACGGAGTATACGATTCACAAAAAGGCGGCTGCCATGTCTGTGTTGCAGTAATGCTTCAAGGTATGGGACGATTTCATCTTCTTTTGGCAACTCTATCTGGGGAGTTTCACCGTAGCAGAATGGATAGCAGATGAAGGAGCCCATCCGGATTGGTTGAAGTGGTCGGAATTGCTCGTACACAGAATTGAGAATATTGCAGTACATGTCACCGAAGCTTTGCAATTCGGAATTATTTGCTTTGGTGAGAACGGAGGCCTTTTCACCCTTACGTCGAAAATCGACAAGATAATTTTCGATATCATCGACAAGGGCTTGTTCCCAAGTATTGAGTCCAATCTCTTGCGAATCATCAGGATAAGGCAATGCCATAATGTCACTGGCATTCAGGGAGTTGGACATTCCGACTAATATCCTGCCACTAAGTAAAATAGCTATAATCCCATATAGCTTCGACTCATTTAATCTTTTTGCAAGATTGTGCAGATTATTTTGTTCTTTTTCAGGTGCATAAACTCCAACAATTTGCTTTGAAAATACAAGATATTTATCGGAGAACGCAGTTGGTATTACAGTGCCATCGACTTTTTCTCTAATCAAAACATGAGGAGCAGAAAATATTAATCGTTTACCAGTGCTAGCTCTTTCAAAGAATACGTTTTTACATGGTTTAACCATATTCCAATTGATGCCATTTCTGCTCAAAGCTGCTGGAGGCACATCAGCCTTGTTTGTTATCCATGATGCAACTTTTGATGTTTTTTCTAAATTAAACTTAGATTTAAGTTCATATTGTGTTAACTTTGCAAGTTCATATACATTAGGTTTGCTATTTAAATTGCTCCCGCAACCAACATTATATCCTTCCCCAAATTGCCATCCATCATTTTTCCGTTTCTGCTCTAAATACTCTCCCAGAGTAGAAACATCGGAAAACAGACGTTCCAGCATCCGGTGTAAGCGCCCGCCTCCCAGAAGATTGGCTTTCCAAGCGTACTTATTTTTTGCAATGGAGTTACGGTCAAGCCAATGGAAATCATAAGGGTCCAGTTCCAGCAGAAGTTTTTCCTTGATGGTTTTCGTTCGGCGGAAAGTTATATGAAGTACCTTGCCATGTGAGGCGGGTTTATTGTGACCAACTATTGCTGCCGCTGCGACTTGAGCGGTTTTAAATAAAACTCCTTCTAGTGGTGTGAAATCAAAGACACTGTCTAAAGCGAAGCGGTTAAAAAGATAGCTGCGGAATTGCAATGCCTGGCCATTGTAGAGTAATGGTCCAGCCGGTTGAATCAGACAGATACCAGCATTTTCTTTGGCAACCCTGAAAGCCTGCTCAAGGAATAGCAGTGCAAGCTGATTGTCGGGAAGTGGTGGTCTATCCTTAGCTTGTGCGCTTTCTATTCGTTGCGAGGCCTTGGTCGTCAATTTGCTTTCGAAGGGAGGATTGCCGATAACCAAGTCAAAATAATTCTCAAAATTTCCGGATTCAACCGTCTCGAAGAAGTCACTGCTTCTCAGATTCTGTTTTTGCAGATTGTCAAACTTAAGTTTGTTCCATATGACCAGCGGTTCCAGCTCATCACAGAGGGCGACACAAAGGCTGAACGCCGTTACCAGAATGGCTTCCGGTTCTTTATCGATTCCAAAAATACAATTTTTCAGAATTTTCTTCAGGTCAAGGTGCGACGGTTTTTGCCAATTGTTGGCAATGCGCCAGCACTGAATCAAACGCTTGAAAGCTCCGACCAGGAAAATGCCCGAACCGCATGCCGGATCAAGGATCTTCCAGGAAAGAGATTCCGGTTTGAGGGGTAAACACTGATCCAAGAGAAAATCAACCAGCATTGGCGGGGTGTAGACCACACCTTTCTCTTTCTTGGCGAGAAACTCCTCGTAAATGTTGCTGATCAACTCCACCGGAAGGTCTTGAAACGAGTAAAGCGGCCAGAAGAGCATCTGGCCTGCCGGATCTTGATCCCCCTTCAAAAAATCAGCAATTGGCGCCAGATCGGCTTGTTCCAGCTCCGCTTTTTCGCTGTCTGATAGTACAAAAATGCCGCCGTTGAAATGTTCGCTCAAATTGGCGAAAAGCCTGATGCAGCTTCCCTGTTCCCTGAAAAGCGCCTCGAGATCATCACTATTAGTGCTCGAAAACCGGCGGACAAAACCATTTTGGAAAATCCTGTTTCCTGATGAATCCTTCCGGTCATGGAGATATTTGATCAGAATCGACATTACCAGAATACGATTGGTAGTCGGCTCCGACAGTATTTTTCGCTCCAGCAGCTTTTGTCGAAATGCTTTCAGATAACTCAGCAGTTTGTAATAGGCAGTTTTTTCCAGAACAAAATCGTTTTTAAATTTGGGGTCTTCCCAGAATGTACCTGCGGCTATTTCGCGGGAAATAAACGCTTTATCAACAGCCACCAATGCTTCCAGCGACTGGAAAGGGGTAAAGATAGGTATATTGATGAGCCTATCGAACTCAGGCTCTTTACGACAGTTAATAATCTTTATCTGACTTGCAGTAATGATAAAAACTAGAGGCACAATTCCCGCGTTCCAGAGGCGGCGGTGAATTTCGGCATAGCGTGCTTCATCAAATGAGAAAGTGGAGTCTCGGTAAATGTATATTTGGGGAACCGGCGAGCGTTTTTCGTTTTCTGGAAAGATTCTGAAGAAAACAGCATCGGCTGCGTAGGATTCGGCTTGTTCCAAAGAAATGCGGATTTGTGGTTCGACTTGATTTTTATCAGCTACAAAATAAAGATTATTAGGCTCGCCGTCATGATGAAGCATCTCCAGGCGAGTAAGTTCATCCTTAAATTGTTCACTTGACGTGTCGCTCATAAGAAACCCAACCACATGTCCAGTATTCCACTATGCAGTCATGATAGCATAGGAATGCAACAGAATATGTCCAGTTTGACGCAAACGCGAATGAAAACATCGCAGATAAAATGCCACATAATTTGTTATTTTGAAGGGGTTATACCATAAAATCGAATCGATAAGTCAGAAAAAGAGCGTCCTGACTGGAGGTTTTGCGACAACGGCTAGAAATCATAAGTGACCTTCTTCTGGGAGATGGTTTTGTTGATGGCCCCTATGATCAGGTCGGCCGCATCCTGCCATCCCAGGTGCTCCAGCATCATGACGCCGGAGAGGAGAACCGAGCCGGGAACCGCCGTTCACTCCCCGAGCAAAGCTTTTTCACCACAATGATCAATAATGATGCGCCAGTATCAACCCAGTTTCTTCGAGTTTATCCAGCAAATCCTTCCGTTCCCGCGCCAACATCTTGAGACGGCGCTTCTTGTACGGTTTGATCCTGGCGATTTCCAGAACAATCCCGGCCATTTCTGCGGTATGCGGATTGGGATACGATGCCAGAATCCTCAGTCTGGCTACGTTTCTCTCCGAAATGTGCGATTGTTTCAGGTAGCCGAATATTTCATCATCCTGCTCGATCGCATCCAGTTCCGCCTTCGGCATGCCGGTGCACTTCCTACAGACGTGAGTCCGATGTCCATTGCCTGAAAACGCCTCGTTCGGCCGAGTTGTTCCACATATTCTGCAGTAATGGCCCATGACAATTAAAGTTCCGCCGCCCTCACAACGGCAATCCGAGCTGCACTTTTATGGCCCGTTCGATCTGTTTCATCTCTTT
>CAZRPI010000064.1:0-19617 GCA_964601865.1 uncultured Pelobacter sp.
GCCTATCTGTCGGATAGTACATCCCCTTGCGTTTCGAGCTTTTTTTTATTTTTTTCAGCGATTCCTGGAAATAGGCCGCCGAGATCAGCTGGCGATACTTTTCCCGGGATGAGGCAAGGGAGAGTTCAAGCCTTTTGACACCCTGCCGGGTGACATCCTGTTCCATCCTCAAGTAATGATCCTCGATGGATTTCCAGCGGTTCTGGCCGTGGTTCCGGTTCAGCAGCCAGGGATCCAGCGACAGTATCAGCCTGGTGGGAATCAGCCTCCTCTCGCGGTACATCTGGTAAATGGCCATGCCGTCCTGAAGAGCCGCTCCTGTTACGGCATGGTTGAAGAAATCGGTAGATCCCGCCAGGGATGAGTTGATCTGCAGACAGCGGCTGGAGCCGATGACGATGGACTTTCTGGGGGACCGCAGGGTCTCAATGTAGTACTTCTGTACGAGCCTTTCGTCATAGTTGGATACGTTCGCCACATTCTTTCCCCGGGCGAGCAGTGCCGCGATGCCGCGTTCGTATTCTCCCGACTGGAAGAGATGGGCCGGGTCGATGCGGTAGTTGCAGACGACCATGAGCAGAAGCACGGGGGAGAGGCAGAGCAGTTTTGTCAGTAGCTTGCGCACGAACGACCTCAGAACCTGAAGTAGAGAAACTGGGATTCCCCGAAGGCGCCCAGGCAGATTATGGAGAGCGTGAGGATGTAGTAGACGCTCCAGCGCAGAGCCGGATGGCGCTCAAAGCGCCGCGCAAAATCCGGTTTCGACTTGAGCCTGTCCACGACTGTTGTCAGGCAGATTGCCGCAATGGCAATGGCGGTGCCCTTGATAACGACCGGTTCGGGCGCGACATCCAGACCGGAGAACAGGTGGGATGCGACGTGGACGGCGTCCGCGACGGTGGAGGCCCGGAAGAATATCCAGGCGAAACAGACCAGATGGAATGTGGCAAAAATCTGCCATGCCCTCAGCCTCCCCGTTTTCTCCACTCCCAGCGCCTGATGAATCCTCTTCTGCAGGGGCTTGTAGAAAACCGAAACGGCAAGGTAGACGCCGTGGAGCAGCCCCCAGATGACAAACCCCCAGCTGGCGCCGTGCCAGATTCCCGAGATGATGAAGGTGACGAGAAGGGCGCAGGCGGTGCCGTATGTTCCCCAGTCTCTCAGGGACATCTGCAGCGGTTTGAAGATGTAGTCAAGGATCCAGCGGGAGAAGGATATGTGCCAGCGTCGCCAGAAATCGGCGATTGAAGTGGCCGTATAGGGCATATTGAAGTTCTGGGTGAGGCGGATATTGAGGATTTTTGCGCTTCCCAGCGCCATGTCGGTGTACCCGGAGAAGTCGCAGTACAGCTGAATGGCATAGGCGTACGTGGCGAGTATCAGGTTGAACCCGGTAAAGGCCTGGACATTGCCGTACACCGCATCGACGCAGGGCGCCAGGTGGTCCGCCAGCACGGCTTTCTTGAACAACCCCCAGGCGAACATGAGCAGGCCGGCTCGTACGTTCCCGTAGTCGAACCTGTAGGGCGCCTTAAGCTGCGGGATGAGATCCCCGGCGCGTTCGATGGGGCCCTGGAGCAGCTTCGGAAAAAAACTGAGGTACAGGGCGAGATACCCCGGGTGCTTTTCCGGTTCCTCGATCTCCAGATAGACATCGGTGAGATAGGAAATCGCCTGGAAAACGTAGTAGGAGACGCCTATGGCCGCCGCGGATCCATGGAGCGGAAAGGGCGCGTCCAGCAGGGATATCATGGCAGACATGAAAAACGAGGGGTATTTGAGCAGGAGGAGAAGCGCTATGTTGCCTCCCACGCCGCCCCAGAATACGGCGTTCCTCCGCCATCCCCCGGGGAATCTTCCCAGAAGAACTCCGGTCAGGTAGGTCAGGAGGATCACGCCGCTCAATACGGCAAGCAGGTGCGGCATCTCCAGGGCGGCATAGAAGGCCATGCTCGCGACAAGCAGGACAAGCCACCTGGCGCCGCCGGAACCGAAAAGGTTCGCCAGCAGGAATACCGCGGTCATGAGCGGCAGATAGCCGAGATCGGTAAAGGTCATGCGGGCGGCGTCCTAAGGGTTCGTCTTGCCTTCGATGCTTTTCTGCAGATCTCCCACATTCCTGAAGGTCAGCAGTTCCTTCCTGGTAAAGCGGATGCCGAACCTCGCTTCTATGGCGGTAATGAGGTTGACATGGGAGAGGGAGTCCCACCCGTCGATGTCGTTTGCGGTCATCTCGGGCCTGATGCTGATTTCGTCGTCATCGAATACCTGACGGAATATGAGGTTCAGTTTCTCTGTGATATCCATGTCTTATTTCTCCAGGGTTGAAATGTCTCCGGTGTCCGTTCCAAGGTATCTGGCCTTCAACACGCGGCGCATCACTTTTCCGCTTCTGTTTTTCGGTATTGCATCGATTACGATCAGTTCCTGGGGGGTGGCGACGGAAGAGACCCTGTTCGAGATGTGCAGTCTCAATTTGAGCTCCAGTTCCTGCGACCATTCATGGTTGCGGTGCAGCTCCACGAAAGCCACAACTTTTTCGAAGAGCAGTTCGTCCGGCGCTCCGATCACGGCGGATTCGGCGACTTCTTCCAGCTCCAGCAGGGATGATTCGACCTCAAAGGGGCTGACCAGATGCCCGGCGGTGTTGATGATATCGTCGCTGCGGCCCACGAACCAGAAATATCCGTCCCGGTCCCGGTATGCGTTGTCGCCGGTGTAATAGTACCCGTTTCTGAATTTCTCCCCGTATCCCTCGTCGTTGTTCACATAGGTGGTAAACATGGACGGCCAGCCGCTTTTAATGCAGAGATTACCCGGTTCTCCATCCGGGACCGGCCTTCCGTCGGCGTCGAGTATGGCCGCCTCGATGCCGCGGACCGGCTTCCCCATGGAGCCCGGCCTGATCTCCAGTTCGGGGTGATTGGCAATCATGATGGCGCCGGTCTCGGTCTGAAACCAGGTGTCGTAGATCTCCCTGCCCAGGACCGCCCGTGACCAGTGGATGATCTCCGGATTCAGGGGCTCCCCGATGCTGCAGATATGGCGCAGCCTTCTCAGGTTGAACCGTGCAAACAGGTCGGGTGATTCCCTCATGAGCATGCGCAGGGCTGTCGGCGCCGTGTACCAGACGCTGACCTCTTCCCGTTCCAGTATGGTAAGCCAGGTTTCCGCATCGTAGGCGCCGCCGAAATGCACCTGGGTGACTCCCGCGCTCCATGGCCCGATGATGCCGTAGGACGTTCCGGTCACCCATCCCTGGTCGGCGGTGCACCAGTAGACGTCATCGTCCCCGAGTCCGAGGACCTCTCTGGTGGTCAGATACTGTGACAAGACGCTGCCGTGGGCATGCAGCACGCCCTTGGGTTTTCCCGTCGAACCCGAGGTGTAGTGAAGGACCGACGGCACGCTCTTTCCGGTTCCGGCGGTTTCGAAATCCTCTCCGGCGTCGCGCATCAGCCTGCCGTAGCTCAGGACATCGTCGGTCAGATGCTCATCGCTGTCCACGACAATGATGTATCTGAGCCGGGGAAACAGTGCGCGGATTCCGTTGATTTTCTTGACGAACTTTTTCTTGGTGATGATCCCGGCCGCCTGTCTGAGGCGGTCCCGCAGCGCCTCTTCACCAAAATTGGAGAAGAGGGTTCCCGCAATGGCCTGAAGCTTCAGGATCCCGAGAAAGGCAATGAACTGCTCCGGCATTTTGGGCAGGAAGGTGAAAAAAACGTCACCGGGAGAATAGCGTAGTTTTTTCAGCACGTTGGCAAACCTGTTGCTCTCCCGCTCCAGGTCGCTGAATCTGTAGTCCGTCCGTTCCAGCGCCGGGGAGAGCCAGCGCAGGGCGACCCTGTTCCCTGAACCGAGATCGCACTGTTTGCCGGTGCAGATGTGGCCTATGTTGTACTGCTCATCCTGAAACGGGAATTGATGCATGATTGAATGTTCCATATTCCGTTATTGAAGAAGCTTCAGCACTGTTTCTCTCAGGCCTTCGGGATCGGACAGGCGCAGCTTCATCCTGGCGAGCAGAATTTTCCCGGTTACTCCGGGATCGAGGTCTGAGAGCTTGACGCCATCCTTTTCCGTGGTGATGGCGCCGTCGATTCCGTTTTCCCCCATCAGCGCCGTGAGCTCTTCAAGACGCCTGCCGTTGTAGGGCTCATGATCGGGATAGGCTATCGTCCGTATTGGCCTGACTCCCTGGGAGATGAGCGCCGCGAAGAAACTCTCCGGCGCCGCGATTCCCGCGAAGGCGAGGTACCGTTTGCCCGCCATCCGCTCCGGTGCCTCGGATTTGCCTTCGGCCAGGTTGACGAACTCCAGGGAGTCCAGGGAAGCCGTCAGATGGGGGAGCCGCGGCAGCGGGGAAACGAATGCGCGGTCATCCCGGCAGCGGGTGAAGATCGCCACATGGGCCCTTTCGATCGCCGTGGGCGGTTCCCGCAGCAGGCCTGCCGGCAGCGTCATGCCGTTGCCGAAAGGACGGGTGGCGTCGAGGAGCAGCAGGTTGAGATCCCTGAACAGGCGCAGGTGCTGGTAACCGTCATCCAGCAGGAAGATGTCGGGAGAGAGCCGCTCCATGGCCAGCATGCCGGCCCCGTAGCGGTCGCTGCCCATGATCACCATCAGGCCCGGAATCGTGGAAGCCAGCAGGTACGGCTCGTCCCCGCACTGGTCCGCGGTGAGCAGGGTTGTCACGCCGTCGCTGACAATGGCCGTCCTCCCCTCCAGGGAACCGCCGTAACCACGGGACAGGACGGCCACCCGGTACCCCTCGTCCAGGAGAAGCCGGGCGATGTGGGCGGTGACCGGAGTCTTGCCCGTGCCGCCGACGGTCAGGTTGCCGACGGATATCACCGGCCGCGGCAGCCGTCTGGTCCTGAATACGCCGGTCCGGTACAGGGCGGCGCGCAGGCGCTGGAGCAGGGCATAGGCCAGGGAGAACGGGAACAGCAGCGCCAATATCAGGCGGTCGGGAACGGCCGTGCGCTCGCCGTTTGCCAGGGCGCGCCAGTATTGGTGCATACCCGGAATCACAGATAGGTTCCAATGGTTTTCATGTGATTTTCCGTGGCGCCGCCGTTTTCACGCATCATCCGCAGGGCGTTCTCCCCCATGCTCCGCCGCCGGTCCGCCCGCTCCAGCAGTTCGCGGCACGCGGAGGTCAGATCATCTGGGGAAGCGACCTGAATCCCGGCCCCGTACTTCAGCACCAGGGCCGCGATCTCCCGGAAGTTGGTCATGAACGGCCCGAAGAGGGACGGAATCCCGACCGAAGCCGGCTCCAGCAGGTTGTGGCCGCCCGTGGGAACCAGGCTTCCACCCACGAAGACCAGGTCGGACAGGGTGTACAGCGCCATCATCTCTCCGATGGTATCCAGCAGCAGGACCGCGCCCCTGCCCGGCGGGCGGGTTCCGGATGGCTCCAGGGCCGTGCGGCGGCAGTAGGAGAGGCCGTTTCGCTCCAGGAGGGCCGCCACCTCTCCGCAGCGCTCGGGATGTCGCGGCGCCAGCACGAGAAACAGGTTGTCACGGGATGCCAGCAGTTTTACATAGGTGTCGATTACCGGCTCTTCCTCGCCGTCGTGGGTGCTGCCGGCTGTCAGGACCGTCATTCCGTCCGGGATGGCGTAGCGCCGGCGCAGGGCCTGGCGTTCCTGGTCCGGGACGGGGCGGCAGGGGATGTCGTACTTGAGGTTTCCCGCCGTTGCCACCCTCTGCGCGGGCGCTCCGATGGCGATGATCCTCTGGGCGTCCTCGCCGCTCTGCATGCAGAGCGCTGAAAAGAGTTGCAGCGCCTGGCGGAAGAACCAGCCGAACCGGCGGTAGCCGTTGAAGGAGCGGTCGGAGATGCGGCCGTTGGCGAGGATCAGCGGTATGCCCCGGAGATGGGCCTCACGGGTGAAGTTGGGCCAGATCTCGGTCTCCATGATGACGATGAGCCGCGGAGCGAGGCTGTTCAGGGCCCGTCTGACCGCGGGCAGGAAATCAAAGGGGAAGTAGATGCAGAGATCCTTTTCCGGGAAGCCGGAGAGTACGCCGCGTCCCGTTTCGGTGGTGGCGGAGACGAGGATCGCGTGACCGGGATAGCGGGCGCGCAGTGCCCTGAGCAGCGGACGGGCCGCGATCGCCTCTCCCACCGAGACGGCGTGCAGCCAGATCAGGGGGCGCGAGCCGATTTTTGCCAGTTCGGTCCGGGGAATGCGCCCGAAGCGCTCCGGAAAGGCCGGCGCCCTTCCCCGGCTGATCGAGCGGTATAGGTGGTACAGGAGGGCGGGGATGAGCAGGAACAGCGAGAGTATGTTGTATATCAGATAGAACATGGGTTTCCGCGTCGAAAAGGTCCGGAGCATCCGTGTTGGTGCCGGATGTTATGCACAGTCGCTTGCCTCGCCGGCCCGTTTCCAGCGGTTATGCACCCAGTACCAGTCATGGGGGTGGGCGCAGATGAAGTCCTCGAGATAGCGGGACAGCGCTTGCACGTCGCGCTGGATGCCGGCCTCGGAGGAGTCTTTCCGCGGAACGTATTCCGGGTACAGGGTGACCACGTGGCGGTCCCGCTCGCGGTGGATGAAAGCCGGGATCAGGGCCGCCCCCGTTTTCTGGGCGATGATGATGGGCGCCTTGGTGGCCCAGGCCTTCCTGCCCAGGACGTCGATCAGTACCCCCTCATCCCTGAGCACCGCCTGGTCGGCAAGGATGCCGATGACCCCCTTCTTCTTCAAGGTTCCGATGATCTGTCTGAGAGAGCCCTGCTTGTAGATGACGCTGTTCTTGTAGCGCATGCGCATCTTTTCCACCATGGCGTTGAGGTAGGGGTTGTCCTGACGTCGGGCCAGTACGGCCATGCTGTCGTTGAAGATGCGGCTGAAGACCAGTGCCACCATCTCCCAGTTGCCGCAGTGACCGGTAACGAAGATGAGCCCCTTGTCTCTCCCCCGCGCCAGGTCGTAATTCTGCCGCCCCCGGAGTTCAACCGCGTCGATGATGCTGTCCCCCTTGCCGTGGTAGAAATGACAGATTTCAACCAGGGAGATGCCCAGGTGGATGAACGTCTCGCGCGCCATCTCCTCGGGGCTCATGCCCGGATCGGGCCACAACGGGTGGCGTTTCATGAACGGCAGGGCCTGGCGGATGTTGTCGACGGCAATCCTGCGCCGTTTGCCCAGCAGGCGGTGCATGAGCAGTCCCACCCGGCGTCCGGCGCCGAAAATGTACCGCTCGGGGATGGCCGACATGGCCAGGGTGAAGAGGTAGAATACTGCTGTCTGCAATTTCCAGAGTATGGTTTTCATGTTTTTGGGTGGTGCCCAGTCATCAGTCGTTGAACTGCAGCGCATGCAGACGGCTGTAGAGTCCGTTGCCGGCCATGAGCGAATCGTGCGAACCGTACTCCACTATCCGGCCGCCATCGAGGACGACGATGGTATCGGCGTGCTGCACGGTGGACAGGCGATGGGCAACCACAAAGGTCGTGCGGTTGAGCATCAGGTTGTCCAGTGCCTGCTGAACCATCTGCTCGCTTTCGGTGTCCAGGGCGCTGGTTGCCTCGTCCAGAATCAGGATGGGCGCGTTTCTGAGCAGCGCCCTGGCGATGCAGATCCGCTGACGCTGACCTCCGGACAGTCTCACGCCCCGGTCGCCGATGCTGGTGTCGTATCCCTCGGGCAGCTGCTGGATGAATTCATGGGCATGGGCCGCGGTGGCGGCCTCGATGATCTCCTCCATCGTGGCGTCCGGCTTTCCGAAGCGGATGTTGCCGGCAATGCTGTCGTGGAACAGGGTCGTTTCCTGATCCACCAGCGCGATCTGGCTCAGCAGGGAAGCGAAGGTCAGTTCCCGGATGTCCCGGCCGTCGATGAGGATGCTCCCCTCGGTTACGTCGTAGAAACGGGGCAGGAGGGAAACCAGGGTCGATTTCCCGCAGCCGGACGGCCCCACCAGTGCGATCATGCGGTTGCTTTCCGCCTTCAGCGAAATGTGGCTCAGGATCGGCTCCTCGTCATAGCTGAAGGATACGTCGCGGAACTCGACCGTGCCGGAGGAACGGCCGATGGCGACGGCGCCGGGATGTTCGACAACCCGGCGCGGCTCGTCCAGCAGCTGGAAAACCCGCTCCGCGGCGCCGGCCGAACGCTGCAGGGAGTTGTAGGCGGTCTGCAGCTTCTTGATCGGGTTGAACACCAAGGCCATGGCGGTGATGAAGGAGAGCAGTTCGGCTGCGTTCATATGGCCGTGCATGACCTGTCTGCCGCCGAAGTAGACGACCGCGGCAATGCCGAAGGAGATGATCGTTTCCGAAACCGGCATGGCTATGGCGTCGTACTTGATGTACTTTTTGTACTGGCCGAAGTAGTCCAGGTTGGTGGCGCGGAAACGCTCAATGGAACTGTCGGTACGCCCGAAAGCCTTGATGACCTTGACGCCGGAGAAGGACTCCTGCAGCATGGCCGTGAGGCCTCCCATGATGTCAAGGCTTCTTCTGGAGGCGCGCTTGATCCGTTTGCCGATCAGCTGACCCGAGTAGGCGGTCATGGGGATGACCACAAAGGAAAAGATGGCCAAATGCCAGTTGCGGTAGAAGATGACCCCCAGGAGGGAACAGGCTGAGAAGAATTCGCGGAACAGGCCGCAGACCACGTTGGCCATGCCCGCCTGCATGGTGTGGATGTCGTTCGTGGCGTGCGACATCAGCTCGCCGGTGGTGCGTTTCGTGAAAAAAGCCATGTCCATGCGTATGGTTGCGGCGTAGACCTCGTTGCGGATGTCCTGGATCGCCTTCTGTCCCGCCAGCTGGATGGTGAAGTCGTAGGTGAAGCGGGCCAGGCCGCGGACCACGAAGAGGGCGATGATCCCCAGCGGCACCAGCAGGAAGATGCCGGTTTCCCCGCCGGCGAAGATCCTGTTCAGTATGGGCGCCATCAGATAGGCGAATGCGCCGTCCATCCCCCCCACAACGGAGGAGCAGAGCGCCGAAACGACCAGCAGTTTCCAGTAGGGTTTGAAATATCCGATGGTGCGCAGCAATGTGGGGTTCATGGCTGCTCCAGCATGTTCAGGACCAGGCGGGCGGTGTTGCGGGATGCACCACCGCATTCGAGTCTGTCGCGCACCGTCGCCAGCCTTTGCCGGATCGAATCACCGTAGGACCGGTCTTCCAGAATCGAGGCGATCTCCTCCGCAATGGCCCGCGGGTTGGCCTGTTCCTGTATCAGTTCCCTGACGACCGTCTCTCCGGCCACAATGTTGCACAACGCGATATTCTTCACCCTGACCAGCAGCTTCGCCAGCTGGTAGGTGATGGGCGCCAGCCTGTAGATAACCACCATGGGGGTGCCGACAAGGGCAATTTCCAGGGTGACGGTGCCGGAGACGGAGATGATGGCGTCGCAGGCGCGGATGAGGTCGTGAATGCGTTCATGGGTAATGGTTACGTCGAGACCGGCGGCCCGCAGCTCGGGCAGGACATCCTCCTCGGTCAGGGTGGAGGCGATGGGAAGCACGAATCGGGCCTCCGGAAAACGACCCTTCAGCAGCCGGGCGGCCCCGGCAATGGTCGGCAGAAGCCGCCGGATTTCGCTGCGGCGGCTGCCCGGGAATATGCCGATGATCCTGCGGGATGGAGCCAGTCCGAAGCTGGCGGCAGCCTGGTCGCGATCCAGGGAGACCCTCACCAGGTCGTACAGGGGGTGGCCGACAAAGGAAACCGGGACGCCGGCCTTCTGATAAAAAGGCGCTTCGAATGGGAATATCACTGCCATATGGTCCACCAGGCGGGCGATTTCCCGGACTCGCCCCTGCCGCCAGGCCCAGATCTGCGGGCTGATGTAGTAGAGGACCCTGACTCCCGCCCTGCGGGCCAGCCTGGCCAGCCGCATGTTGAAGCCCGGATAGTCGATCAGGATGAGGAGGGCTGGCGGGGCGTTGAGCAGGATCTTCCTGAGCCTGAGAAAGGCCGACGCGATGACGTCGAAATGCCTGAGCACCTCAACCAGGCCGACTACGGCCATGTCGGCCGAGTCCACCAGGGTCTCCACCCCCGCCTCGCGCATGCGATTGCCGCCAATGCCGAAGAAACGCACCTCCGGCGCGAGCCGGAGGATCTCATGCACCAGCAGCCCGCCGTAGACATCCCCCGATGCCTCGCCCGCGACAATCATGATATTCCGTCCGGGCATGAACTCAGAGTTCAATCATCGCCTCTGCGACGACACCTGCCACCAGACGGACGGATTCTTCCGGCATCTCGGGATAAATCGGGAGGGACATGCAGCGTTTGGCAACGTGTTCGGCAACCGGCAGGATGGTCTCGGTGTAGGCATCGGCAAAGACAACCTGCTTGTGGAGGGGTATGGGGTAGTATACCGCCGAAGCTATGTCTGACTGGGCCAGTTTTTTCATGATGTGGTCGCGGTGGTTGGTGAGAATCGTGTACTGATGGTAGATGTGAAGGCCGTTGCCATCCACGATCGGTACCCGCACCACGTCCCAGAGGAGTTCGGAATAGAGCCCTGCCACTCTCCGCCGTCCCTCGTTGAATTCATCTATGTGCCTGAGCTTTACCCTGAGGATGGCCGCCTGGATCTCATCCAGCCGGCTGTTGAAACCGATCACGCTGTGATGATAGCGTTCCCTGCTGCCGTGATTGCGCAGCGACCTGATCTTTTCAGCCATGTCGTCGGACGCGCAGACTATGAGTCCACCGTCACCGTAACAGCCCAGATTCTTGCTGGGGAAGAAGCTGTAGCAGCCGGCGCTTCCGAAGGTGCCGGTCTTCTTGCCGCCGGCCGTGGCCCCGAAGGACTGGGCGCAGTCCTCGATCAGCAGCAGGTTGTGTCTGTCGCAGATCGCCATGATGGCGGTCAGATCGGCCGGCTGCCCGAAGATGTGCACCGGTATGACCGCCCTGGTCCGGGGAGTGACGGCCTCTTCGATCAACTGGGGGCTGATGTTGAATGTCCGGGAGTCGATGTCCACGAGTACGGGCGTTGCCCCGACGTAGCGGATCGCCTCGGCCGTCGCGATAAAGGTAAAGGTTGAGGTGATTACCTCGTCGCCGGGACCGATACCGGCGGCCAGCAGGGCGAGATGCAGGGCATCGGTGCCCGAGGCCACGGCTATGGCATGATTGGCGCCCAGGTATTCCGCGGCCTCTTTTTCGAAAGCGGCCACGTTGGGGCCCAGTATGAATTGACCGCTTTCCAGGGTATCGAGGACGGCCCGGTCGATCTCGTCCTTCAGGTTGTGGTACTGCGTATTTAAGTCCACCATCGGGATCATGAAAATCTCCTGCAGAGACTGGTGTTGATTTTTAAGGCCGTGGACAGCGCCATGCGGCCGTCGCGACCGCTGACCTGCGGCTGGGTGCTGCTCCGGATTGCCGTCAGGAACGATTCGATTTCGCTGCGCAGCGCGTCGGACTTGGAAAATTCCCGCTCCTCGACCTTGACGTTGGGGACTCCGGGGAAGAGCTCGCCGCTTCCCTTCTGGGCCACCAGGATCTTGCGGTTCTGGAAGTCGAGGGTAATGTAGGCGTTGCGCTGAAAAATGCGCATCTTGCGCTCGCTTTTCAGGCTGATGCGGCTGGCGGTTACGTTGGCAACGCAGCCGTTCTCGAAGAGGATCCTGGCATTGGCGATGTCCTCCTCGCCGGTGAATACCGGAGCGCCGATGGCATCCACCCGTTCGACCGCCGACCTGACGATGTGCTGGATGATGTCTATGTCGTGGATCATCAGGTCAAGCACCACGTTGACATCGGTGCCACGTGGCTTGAAGGGGGCGATGCGCACCGATTCGATGAACAGCGGTTCCTGAAGTATGCTGTCGAGCGCCACCAACACCGGATTGAACCGCTCCAGGTGGCCGACCTGGAACACCAGGTCCCTTTTGCCTGCCAGATCGATCAGTTCGTCGGCTTCCTCAATGGTTACGGTAATCGGCTTTTCTATCAGAACGTGGACGCCGGCCGCCAGAAAGTCCCTGGCAACCGCATGGTGGTACTGGGTGGGAACGACGACGCTTACCGCATCGACTTTTCCGATCAGGTCCAGATGGTGGGTGTAGGGGGTCGTGCCGAGGACGGCCGCGATCTCTTCCGCCCGTTTCCGGTTGCAGTCCGCCACCCCCACCAGCTCCACATCGGGGATGGCGGAGTATTTCTGGGCGTGGAAGTTCCCCAGGTATCCCACGCCGATTACGGCAACTCTCAGCTGATCCGATGCCGTTTTCCCGGCGCCGCTCGCCTGTCCGATTGTGGGGGAGTCTTCGCTCATCCGCGGCAGATTCCCCGCTCCGATTTTTCGATAAACGCGACCAGATAGTCTACTTCGGAGCTTTCCCTGATCTCGTTCTTTATCCGCGCGATGGCGTCGGGGAGCTTCAGGTCGGCCATGAACAGGATTTTGTACGCCTTTTTCAGGTTGTTGATGGTTTCATCCGAAAAACCCCTCCGTTTGAGTCCCACCAGGTTGAGTCCGCGTAATTTAGCGTCCCTTTTGCCCGAGGTGGCGATGACGTAGGGGATGATGTCCAGACCGATCAAAGTTCCGCCGCCGATATAGGAGTGCGCCCCGATCCTCGTAAACTGATGGATGGCCACCAGTCCGCCGATTCCGACGAAATCCTCGATCGTGACATGGCCTGCCAGCGTGGCGCAGTTCGCCAGAATGGCGCCGTTGCCGACGCGGCAATCGTGCGCGACGTGGGAGTACGCCATGAACAGGTTGTCGTTGCCGATTACCGTCTCTCCATTCCCGGTGACCGTCCCGCGGTGAATCGTGGCATACTCCCGAACAATATTGTTGTTGCCGATGCGGGTCCAGCACTCCTCGTTGCGGTACTTGAGGTCCTGCGGCGGCGCTCCCACCGTGGTCTGGTGATAGATCTGGTTGTTCTCGCCGATGCTGGTCCAGTCGCCTATTACGGTGAGCGGACCTATTTTCGTGCCCGAACCGATGGTAACCTGTTTGCCGATAATGGTGTACGGGCCGACCTCGACGTCCGCTGCCAGTTGTGCGCTGCTATCAATAACCGCGCTAGGATGAATCATGGGTTTCTCCCCGAATTATGAATAATTTGTTCGAACGGCGGAAGAGGGACGGTTGAGTCCCCCTTCCGCATCATGCGTTGCTCATGGCTGGTTAACGGCTCGTCAGGTCGCCGCATCGGCGAAGGTCGCCTTTAAGGCCGCCTCGGTGACGAGGACATCCGCCACGTAGGCCTTGCCGTTGACGCCCCAGATGCCGCGCCGGCAGAAGGTGGTTTCGATTTCGATGCGCAGCTGGTCTCCGGGGAAAACCGGTTTGCGGAACTTGGCGCTGTCGATGGACATGAAGTAGCTGACCTTCTTTTTCGTTGCGTCGTCGGAAGCAAGGTAGGCCATGATTCCGGCCACCTGGGCCATGGCTTCAACAATCAGGACGCCGGGCATGACCGGATGGCCTGGAAAGTGACCCTGAAAAAACGGTTCGTTGATACTGACGTTTTTGATGCCCACACAACGTTTGCCATGTTCCAGCTCAATGATCCGATCAACCATCAAAAACGGGTAGCGGTGCGGCAAAATTTTCATGATTTCGTTGACATCCAGCAACATGGGTCCCCTCCTTTTCAGCTTGTAATTTGTACCGCCAGTACTATTGGTCGCAGAGCTTCGATTCCAGCTCAGCAATTCTCTTCTCCAGTACGCCGATGGTCTTGCGCAGTTCCGGCAGACGGGGTACGACCGCCATGGCCCTGAGCCAATCCCGGTGCGGCATGATGGGAGAGCCGCTGTAACCGGTATTGGCCGGTACGGAGCCGGGAACGCCGGACTGCGCGCCGATCATGACGTTGTCGCCGATGGTCAGATGTCCGGCGACACCCACCTGGCCGGCAAGGGTTACATGGTTGCCGATCTTTGTGCTTCCCGAGATGCCGACCTGGGATACGATCATGCAGTTCTCGCCGATCTGGCAGTTGTGGGCGACCTGAACCAGGTTGTCCAGCTTCGTGCCTCTCCTGATCAGGGTTACCTCCAGCGCGGCCCGGTCGATACAGGTGTTGGCGCCGATTTCCACATCATCTTCCAGCACGACGATACCGATCTGGGGGATGGGGTAGTAGCCGGCGCCATCAGGCGCATAACCGAAACCGTCACTGCCGATGACCGCGCCCGGCTGTATGACGCAGCGGCTGCCGATGCGACATCGTTCACGGATCACGACGTTGGCGTGGATCAGGGTGTCGCAACCGACCGTGACGCCGTCGTAGATGACCGTACCAGGATGGATGACAGTGCGGTCGCCGATGACGACGTTGTCACCGATAATCGCTCCCGGGTGAATGGTGATGTCGGCGCCGAGGCTCAGGTTGCCGCCAAGACGCGCGCCTTCCATGACGCCCCGCGGTTCCGGCTTCCGGACGTAGAAGAGGGTGAGCAGCTTGGCGAAGGCCAGATACGGGTTGGCAACCTCGATGACATTGCGACCGTAGGCTTCTCCGCCGGGCGCCATCAGTACGGCGCCGGCGCCAGTTTCCGCGACCTTGGCGGCGTACTTCGGATTGGCAAGGAAGGTGATTTTGTCCGGACCGGCCGATTCGAGGGGGGCAAGGCCATCCACCATGAGAGCCCCGTCCCCGCGTACCGTGCCACCCAGATATTCAGCCAGTTCCCCGAGAGTTTTACCGTTTTTCATGATAATGTCCCGTCTGCCGCTTATTATTTCCGGCTCGCATTGAACTGTTTCAGAATCTCGTCGGTCAGGTCGGCCTTTTCATCCGCGTAAAGCATGGCTTCGTTTTTAACGAAGATGAAAGAATAGCCGTTCTTTTTGCCATAATCCTGGATCACCCTTTCCATCCCCTCCAGGATCTTCCGGGTGAGCTCCTCATCCTTGCCCTGCAGCTCCTCCTGCGCATCTTTCGTGAATCTCTGGAACTCCTTCAGTTTCTGCTGGTAGTCCTTCTCCTTTGAGGCGCGGGCCGTGTCGGACAGCAGCATCCCCTGCTTCTCCAGTTCTTCCTTCAGGCGCTTCAGCTCCTCCTGGCGGAGGTTGATTTCGTCCTGATATTTTTTCAGACGCGCCGACAGCTGCTCCTTGGCCTGCCTGCCGGGTTCGGACGAGCTGATGGCCCGCTGCATGTCCACGTATCCTATTTTCTGCGCGCTCCTCGCGTCAGCCGCGAAAGTGGTGCCCGCCGCCATGAGGCCCAGAAGAATGGCTGCAATAATCAGACGTTTCATGAATGTGGTCTCCTTTATGTCCATTAGATGCGGCTCTGTTTCAAAAACCGGTTATCGGCCGGAAATGCCGATTAACTCAAAACGAAGGGTTATGCAATGGCCGTCCTGCTAGAACGATCCCCCCATTGAAAATTCAAACCGGCCGCTCTTCTTGTCGATGTCGTAGCGGGGGTTGAGAGGAATCCCGTATTCCAGACGCAACGGTCCCATGGGGGAGTTCCACCGCACTCCTCCGCCGTAACTCATCCGTATCGGGCTGAACAGCTTGCCGAAGTCGTTTTGGGCGTTGCCGTAATCGAAGAACAGAACCCCCCTGACTCCGGATTCGGGCAGGATGGGGAAGGTGACCTCCGTGTTGCCGAACATCTCCCTGTCGGCGCCCAGGTAGACAAGCTGGGTCGTATAGGGAGGTTTGGTGGTAATAAGTTCCGATCTTGTCGGCGAGACCGTCCGCGCCTCGTAGCCGCGCAGCGAAGAGATGCCTCCCAGGTAGAACCTGTCGTCGATCGGCAGGGAACTGCCCACTTTTTGCATGTAGCCGAAGGTGAATTTGGTCGAGAAGATGACGCTCTTCTTGTAGAGCGGATAAAACCAGGTGTGATCGGTGATGTATTTGACGAATTTGTTGTCGCCCCCCAGGCCGGCGAACTCGATGCTGAGGTTGTTTACGAAACCGGTGCTCGGTTCGATCCGGTAATCGGTGTTGTTATGCGTAATACTGGCCAGAAGCGAACTGGTTGTGGTTGTGTTCAGAGGAAATTCAACGGGATACTTTCGGTGAAGAAGTTTGTAGGCCGGTTCGGGATTGTAGAGTTCCTTGATCTCGAACTTGTACAGCAAAAACGTGCTGATGAAATCATTGATGGGGTAGCCGGCCTTGATGTCCACGCCGGTCGCCCTGCGGGTATAGTCGATGTAGTCGTGGGCCGTGCGGTAGATGTCGCCGCCCAGGGTCCATCTGGTGTCGAGAAAGTACGGATCGGTCAGGCCCAGTGAGTAAGTCTGCGACTTGCCACCGATGGAAAGCGACAGACTGGCTTTCAGCCCCAGTCCCAGAAAATTGCTCTGCGAGACGGAACCCTGGCCGATGATGCCGTCAAGGGAGCTGTAGCCGCCGCCGATGCTGAAAGAGCCGGTCTGCTTCTCCTTGACTTCCACGTTGACATTCAGCTTGCCGGGGTCGCTCGCCTTTGCGGTTGAGATGTTCGCCTCTTCAAAGAAACCGGTGTTCATCAGGTTCTGTTTGCTGCGTTTGATCCCCGTTGCGCTGAAAAGCTCCGTTTCGGTGATCCTCATCTCGCGCCTGACAACCTTGTCGCGGGTCTTCTGATTGCCTGATACGGAGATCCGGCCGATGTGCACCAGATCACCCTTCTCCATGTCAAAGACCACATCCACCTTCTTCTTGTCGTTATCGGGTCTCGTGAGCGGATTGATGTTCGCGAAGGCATACCCCTTGTCGCCGTAAAGATCGGTCAGGGCGATGATGTCGCCGCGCATGGTGGCGCGGCTGAAGATGGCGTCGGGCTCGGACTTCAGTTTGCCGCGCAGCACCGAAACATTCTCCAGCAGATCGCCCTTGAAATCTATGTCGCCGATGCGGTACTGATCACCCTCGGTGATGCCGATCATGACTTCCAGCGCATCCTTGGCCTGGTTCAGCTTGACGACCGGTTCGCCAACCTTGATGTTGATGTAACCGTTGTTCATGTAATGGTCGGCAATGAGCAGGGCGTCGTTTTTGAGTACGTCGTCCTTGTAGGTGCCCGCATTGGTGAGCCAGGACATAAACCACTTTTCCTTGGTTTCCATGACCTTGCGCAGCTTGCGGTTGCTGAAGGCCCTGTTCCCGTCGAAACTGATGGTTTTGATGAGGATCTTCTTCCCCTCGACGATTCTGAACGTCACCGCCACATCAGTAGCGGAACGTTTCTGAACATCGGATGTAACCTCGGCCAGGTAGTAACCCTCGTCCTCGTAGAGCTTCTTGATCTTGGTCACGCTCTTGTTGAGGTCTTTGGTGGAGAAGATGGACCCCTTGTGGAGTTCGAGAGCCTCCTTGGTAAGCTTGTCGGTGGAGAGTTCCTTGTTCCCCTGGAACCTTATTTCCCGGACAGCCGGTTTCTCCTGCACGGTATAGATCAGCACCGTCCCCTTGGGGGACTCCTCGGTTGAGACCTGAACGTTCAGAAAGTGGCCCAGGTTGTAGATTGCACGGAGATCCGCGTCGGTTTTGTCGCTGAAAAGCGTATCGCCGGACTTAAGTTTTATCGCATTGAGGATAACCTGTGATTCGATTCGCCGGTTGCCCCTTACGGATATTTCGGCGATTTTTTCACCCTCGGCAAGAGCCGAGCCCGCGGAAGCAAGTTGTAGCAGCAGTACGGCAATAACAATACGCGATGATATGGGCAAGTTTTCCTCGCAAAAACGGATTTTATTCCAGTCTGCCATCTATCAGATGAACGGTTCGTCCCATGGCTGCGGCCAGGCGCTCGTTGTGGGTGACGACCACCAGTGAAAGCCCTCTTTTCAACTGCAGCTTGTCCAGCAGGGCATGGATGGCGTCGCTCGTCTTCATGTCAAGATTTCCCGTCGGTTCATCCGCCAGCAGCAGTTCCGGCGACATGACCAGAGCGCGGGCTATGGCGACGCGCTGCTGCTCACCGCCGGACAGTTCGCCCGGCCGGTGGGCCAGGCGATGGGTCAATCCCACATCGTCCAGGAGCTCCTCCGCCCTGGCGATGGCATCCTTTCTCGGAATCCTGGCAATCAGGGCCGGGATCATTACATTCTCCAGCGCGCTGAATTCGGGCAGGAGATGGTGAAACTGGAAAACGAACCCGATACTCTGGTTGCGGAACGTTGCCAGTTCCCGGTCGCTCTTGCGGAAGATGTCTTCCCCCCTGAACAGAACCTTTCCCTCTGAAGGGCGGTCCAGCGCTCCCAGCAGGTGCAGAAGCGTGCTCTTGCCGGCCCCGGATGCGCCCACAAGGGCGGTGGTGGTTCCCGATTCAAGGACGAGGTCGATGCCGTTCAGCACTTCCACCCGATTGGAACCCCGGGTGTAGCTCTTGCGGAGGTCCCGTACCTCCAGCAGGTTACTCATAGCGCAGCGCCTCGGCCGGGAGCATGCGCGACGCCTGCCATGCCGGATACAGGGTTGCAAGGAAGGAGATCAGAATCGCGGTGAGCGAAATCTGGACCACGTCCGAAGGGACGACCAGGGAGGGGAAATGGTCCAGGTAATAGATGTCCTTGCTGAAAAAATTCTGCCCCGTGACCCTCTGGATGACATCTATGATCGGTTCAAGGTTCAAGGCGATCAGGAGCCCGGAGATGAGGCCCAGGAAAGTGCCGATCACGCCGATGATCAGCCCCTCCATGACAAATATCTTCATGATGCTGGCGCCGGTCGCTCCCATGGATTTGAGAATCGCGATATCCCTGGTTTTCTCCATTACCACCATGAACAGGGTGGAGGCAATACCAAAAGCGGCCACCAGTACGATTAGCGTCAGGATGATGAACATGACGACCTTTTCCGTTTTGAGGGCAAAGAGGATATTGCGGTTCATCTGCATCCAGTCACGGGCGTAGTAGTCGGCGCCCAGGGACCGGTTTATGTTTCGGGCCAACTCTCCGGTGCGGTAGACGTCTCTGACTTTGAGTTGGATGCCGGTGACCGTATCCCCCAGACCGAAGAAAAGCTGTGCCTGGGAGAGGCTGACATACGCCAGGGTCGAGTCATACTCGAACATGCCCGTATTGAAGACGCCGGAAACCCGGAATGTCTTCATTTTCGGGATCATGCCCAGGGGAGTGATGTTGCCCATTGGGGAAACAATGTTTATCCTGTCACCGACCGCAATGTTCAGGTGTTTCGCCAGTTCCCTGCCGATCAGCACTCCCGGCAGTGCGGTGGCGCCATCCGCCATCTCCGGGTCAAGGGTGTCGGCGCTCCCCTCGACGATTGACCGGATGAGCCGGGTGACCTGACGGTCTGACTGGACGTCAATGCCCCGCAGGACCACGCCGGATACGTTTTTCCCCGAGGAGAGCATGACCTGGTTGTAGATGAAGGGGGTGGCCGCCAGCACCTCCGGCATGGCCCTGAGCCTCTGCATCACCTGGCGGTAGTCATCCATGGGCATGCCGCTCCGGATTACCACCACATGGGCATTGGTGCCAAGAATCTTTTCCTTGAGGTCCTCCTCGAAGCCCGTCATGACCGCCAGAACGACTATCAGCGCCATGACGCCGAGGGCAACTCCGGCGGTGGAAATGACGCTGATGATGGAGATAAAGGTCGATTTGCGCTTTGCCTTGAGATAGCGCAAGCCGATGAAAAGTTCGAGTGGCATGACTGGGGACCGGGGATTGGGGATTGG
>CAZRPI010000065.1:0-19309 GCA_964601865.1 uncultured Pelobacter sp.
ATCATGCCCACGCGCAACCTTTTACCAGCTTTTTGCAAAAACCATCAAAACCCAGGAGAAAACTTCATGACTACGAATCGCCAGAAGAAACCCAAAAGTTCCAAATCGAGGGGTGCATCCGCCCCATCAGGCGTTGTCACGGGTCGGCTGATTTTGGGCGCGGCTTCACTCGTACTGGCCCTGTCCGGATGTTCCACCATGTCGGACAGCCTCTCGGACAGCATATCCAAAAGCGTTTCCAGCCCCTTCGAATGGAGTTCCAAATCATCCGGCACCGCAACCGATATCGTGGAAAACTACCGCAATGACGTGGGGAAATTCGCGGAAATCTGCGCCCGTTCCCATTGCTCGGTGTCGGACATGAACGATGGGGTAACAACCATAGCGGGAAAATACGGCATTACCGACTGGGAGGCGGAGAAGGCCACCTATGACGCCATCGGAAGGGGTTTCGCGAAGGCACACCTTACCCAAGCCCAGGTCGATCTGTACAAGAATTCCATTCCGCGAATAACCCTCGCCGACGCCGGAGCGCTCCAGCAGGGCTATGACGTGGAACGGTAAGGCGCCAGCGCACATTCCCGTCAGACATCTACCGTGGCCGATATTAATCGGGTTGGCGCGCCTCGTTTTCTGTCTCTCCCTGTGCCTGCTTGCGTGGCGGGGAACCGGCCGCGCCGCTCCAACCGCGCGCTTCATCGACTATCTCTACGTGGAGGCCAATGAAGGGGATTCGAGCGGCGGACACGCGGCGCTGCGTTTTGACCGGCACACCTTCCACTTCCAGCATGAACCGCCGGGAATCATCCGCATCCAGAGGATCGACGCCTCGGCGTTCGATTACCTCTACTCGAGGCTCGGGAACCGGACCATCCGGGAAAACAGGATAGAAGTTTCGGACGAGACTTACGACCTGCTGCAGAATGCCCTGCTGGACCTCCTCATGATCCAGGACGCCCGGATGGCCGTCCGTGATGATTTGCGCCGGAATGTAAGGTTCTTTGAAATGCTGCTCGCGACCCGCCGCTCCGGCGATCGTCCGGCACCCGGAATTCGTCTGCCCATCAGGGGGGCCGGGTATCTCCTCCCCGATTCCCCGCTCCACGCCGGGGACGCAACCGGCGAGCAGGGTACCGCCCCGCCCTCCCCCTGTCTCACGGCCCTCAGGGAGCGCATCAAGGCCGTCCATGGCGAACATTTCATCGAGGAACGGATTGCCCGGATCGAGGTCCAACTCCGGGAAGCGCCTCTCCACGCCGATGGGCCGCCCTCCCCTGAGACATCGGGGAACACGCTGCCGCGCCGTCATCCCACCGCGGTCGTCCACCACGAAAACGCCCTGCTCGCGCTGTTCGCCCTGAAAACCCTGCTAACCGCGCCCCCCCTGCATCCCGGGACATTTTGGACATCGGATGCTGAACCGTTCCGGCTGAACCCGGCGGAAAAGCCCGCGTTGCGGGCCTTTGCCAACCGGCAGGAGCAGCGTCTGGTCCGGCTCGTCAACTCAGGTCGCTCCGACTGGGGGTTTCCCTTCCTGCTGGGAATGGCACGGCTGAGCGCCGTCAACGCTTCACTCTCGTCGGGAAGACTGGTTTTCCCGGACATCTTTCCCGCCATGGGGGAGAAACGCAGCAGCAGGGACGATTCGGCCGGACGCTTCGAGAGCCTGCCGCCGGACTACCTGCCGGTCATGGCCAGGGAAAGGTGGGAACTGTTCCGACTCAGGCGGGAAGAGTTTTTCAGGGACGGCGCGTCAAGCGAATCGGGATATTCAATCCTAGAGCGGGCCGGAAACCTGCTGCTCGACATCGAAAGGGCGGTCGCGACGGGAGGACAGCCGCATAAACTCCCGGACAGCGCCTTTCCCTCCCGGGAAGCGCTGCGGTCGGATGTGATCCTGCCGGACATGGACGAGGCAACGCTGCTCCGGGAACTGGAATCGGCGCGCCGCGCCGTAGAAAACTACTCGGAGGAACTGGCCCGGCTCTATGCGTACCATCTGACGCGGCGCAACTGCGTCACCGAACTGTTCTCGGTCATCAACCGCGCCCTGGGGTGTCGCGCTTTGGATCGAGAGACGTTTTCCGGTTCTTCGGGGGCTGGTTTGGAAGAGATTGCCAGGAAGGAGTCGAACGAACGGCTGGGCGGCTTCATCGATCCCTCCAGGGGGCTGAATTTCGTGCCGTTTGTTTCGGCGGATGAGGTGGCGGCCCGCTACCGGGTCGTTTCCTCCCGTGAGCGGCTCTCCTATCGCCGCCAGCGTCTGGAGGAAATGAAACGGAGCGAATCTTCCCTTGCGGTCTTCCTCCGCGAGTCGAACACCCTTACCTCCACGGTCTACCGCTTCACCCCCGGCGACTCGCTGTTTCTCTTCTTCACGGACGACACGTTCCTGTTGCGCCCCCTGTTCGGGGCGTTCAATCTGCTCGCCGGCGCCGGGCAGACCCTGTTCGGCGTCGCGGCGCTGCCGGTTCAGGGACCTTCCCCGTTCGTTTCCGGTGCGCGGGGGGTGATCTTCAGCCTTCCCGAGCTGGTGTTCGTGAATATTCGCAAGGGATCATTGGAGTGGATGCAGTGATTGTCCGAACCTGGATTACGCGGATTATTGGATTTGCTGGATTTTAGATTCTTTCTTGCGTGGATTTTCTTGATCACAAGGTTTTAAATGCCTTTAAAATCCGATAATCTGCGAAATCCGTGTAATCCAGGTTCGGACAAGGTGTTGTCAGGAAATAATACGCGTAACCAACTCTGGAATCCTGGAAAATCCGTTGTCGCCGGTAACGAATATGGCGGGATCGGCCAGAGTCAGAGCAGATGCGGCTTGGATAGCGTCGGGGGTTCTGATGCCTGTGGAGGCCCGGAGCAGCAGCGCCCGTTCAATAACATGGGGAGTGATTTCCACAATATTCAGATCGCTCGCGGCAAAAAAGGAGCGGTATCGCTCAATGACAGGCTCATTCCGCTCCCGCACCGGCTTGACCAGACACTCGAGAACGCTGAGCCTCGACACCGCGAAACTGCTGCTTGGGCGCTCGGAAAGTATTTCGCTTACGACGGAGCGTACCTTGTCACGGAACGCCTTTACCGCTTCCACCTGATAGATGATGATGTTGGCGTCGAGAAAGACGATCACCTGTTTTCCCATTGGTCGCGTTCGCTGTACAGACGTTTGTCCAACTCAGCCTTTTCCGCCTCGCCGAGCGAGGGGAGAGCGAACCACTCCATCACTGAAAGCCTCGGAGCGGAAGCATTGACTCCGGCAGCGCGGGTGAGCCGTTCATACTCGTCCTCGGCAAGCATCACGCAAACCGGCCGGTTGCGCTTGATGATGTGAACCGGTCCCTTGGCGATGAGTTTTTCAATGGCGTTGATGCCGTGGCGTTTCAATTCGTTGGCGGCAATAGTATTCATATCGATACCCTTTTGAGTGCTTTTCGCAAATATACAATGTATCTTATCTAAATTGATATTCTTTTTTGCCTAGCTTCCCCGGGACGCGCTTATGATCATGCTTCGAAGTATTCCAGCGCATAAACTTCTGCGGGAGGAGCCTGGAATTTAAGCGGGGTGTAAACGCTGTCTGAACCTGGATTGCGCGGATTATTGGATTTATGGGATTTAAAAACCTTATCCTTACCCGGATTGTCTTGACCACAAGATTTCACACCTTTAAAATCCGATAATCAGAGAAATCAGTGCAATCCAGGTTCAGACGGTTTTTAGCGACTACGTCCCGAGATGGCGCCTTGAAGCAGTTTTAAGAAACTGCCGGAATAATCACTTTGATTTCAAGTTGTTGCGCCAGTTCGGCCAGGCTGCGATCCATGGTCAGCAGAGTGGCATCGTTCCTGCGGGCGAGTACGAGATACAGAGTGTCGTATACCGGATGAAGATGGCGGACCGACAGCGCAAAAGCCTCACGATAAAGCCCCGAGCTTGACTCGAAAATATCCGGAAAATCCAGCGCCCGATCCAGAGCGCGTTCACAACAGTCCGCGGACAACAGATCGGCCTTCCGGTATTTCCAGATGGCATTGCATACCTCAGCCACGAACAGGTCCGGCGCCATGACCAGTCCGGCCAGTTCCAGGGGCTCGACGAACACATCGGCGGCCGGAAGGGCAAGCGTAACCCCGACGGCGGCGCTGGCGTCAATTACATAGCTCATCGGTCGCGATCCTCCCTGATGAGCCGGGCGGGATCGGGCAACACAATTTTTTCCAGCATTGCGGCTTCACTTCTGATTGCTTCCAGAAGCGCCCTGCGTCTTGCCTTGGGATCAAGATCACGGCCGAGCCCGCGGGCAAGCGTCGCAACGGCCTGCTGAGCTAGAGAACGATGCTGTAGCTCCGCCTCCCTGCACAGCGACAGATAAATATGCTCCGGCAACTCGCGAACCTGTAATGATGGCATGTGGTGCCTCCTGGCAATGACGATACTGCGTTTTTCATACAAACGCAAGCAGCCGTACAACATAGTCATAGCTTCATCATGCTCACTCGCTGACGAAGAAAAGAACTGCCGTAACACAGGCGGATATGACAATTGGAATCATCAGATGATGCAATTCGGAAATGGCTTGCATGACACGCCTCGATTCTTTTTGTAAACTGGTTTCATCTACTCGTATATGACGGACAGACCCGAGCCATCCCCCGCCAAAATATATTCGGGGAAAATGTACAATCCGTCCGTCCGATTTTTTATCAGGCCGTTCATCTTTCCCGGAGGTTTATCCATGCGAATACTGATACTGACACTTTTCCTTCTCATCCCGCTCACCGCGAAACTGTACGCCGCCCAGTCGATAATCGTGGAGAGCGAAGGGTACGCCTGCATGGGAGACGACAAGTCGCGCAAGCAGACCGAGTTGTCGGCCTTTCAGGATGGCAAACGCAAGGCAACCGAATCAGCCGTGACCCATATCAGTTCCGAAACGGATGTAAAAGACGGCATGCTGCAGAAGGATCTGGTGAGCGCCTACACCAGGGCTCAGGTAAGAGTGATCCAGGAACTAATGAAGGAATGGTACAAAGACGCGGGCCTCGGCGACTGCTACCGCGTCAGAATAAAGGCCGAGGTTGTTCCCGAAGAAAAAACCATGTCCGCGCTCATGGTCAAAAAGGGAGAAACGCTGGAATCCGATCCCTCCGCGCCCCTCAGGGTCAGGATCTGGACCGACCGTCCCTCATACAGTGAGAAGGAGCATGTGCGGATCTACCTGAAGGGAAATAAACCGTTCTACGGCCGCGTGATCTACAAACAGGCCGATGGAAGCCTGGTGCAACTGCTTCCCAACCCGTACCGGGACCAGAACTATTTCAACGGCGGCGCGGTCTATGAAATCCCGGCCAACGGCGACCGCTTCGACATGGAAACCACGGCCCCCTTCGGCACCGAGCGGATCACCCTCTACGCCAGTACCACCCCTCTGGGGAAGATCGATGTGAATTCCGCGGGCAGTGTCTACCAGGTTGTTTCCAGACCAGCCGACATACCGCTCGGCACCAGGGGGGTCAAGCTGGTTCCGAAGAGCGAAACCGGCGGCGCGACGGTACCCGCCGAGTTTGACGAGGCGGTGGCGGAACTGACAACGAAGGGGAAACAATAGGGCGGGATGATTTTTCATTACTCAATTCTGATGACATCGCAAAAAGTCCTTTTCGCCCTTCGACAAGCTCAGGGCGAGCGGACTTTCATGCCCTGACTGACTGATAGTGCCGTTCGTGCGGAGCTTGTCGAAGCATGAACCAAGAAGTGTTTTTAGAATTTGCGAGAGCAGCAATTATGCGAGAGAAAAATGCCGATTTTTAGATACAATCAATGACAGCACGGCGATAAAGGAGGGAATATGGTACTCGACATCAGAAAATACATACTGTTGATAGCAATCCTGCTGTTCCCGTCGATTCTCTCCGCCAAAACCCTGGTTGTTGAGGGCAAACTGGACGGGACGGTCGCCATTCGGAAAAACATCACCTTCAGCAACAGCAGATCACTTGAATGGTTCGCCTACCAGATTCCGATCCCGGCTACCTACGACACGGCCGGAAACATCCAGCGTCTGAACGATTTTGAGATCACCTCCGATCCGCAACCGTCGGAAGACGAGGAAATAACGGATAAATTCGGCAACCACTACCGCAAGCTCGTCTGGAGAAATATTGACGGCGACATCCGGATGAAAATCAACTACAAGGCGGCTGTTGTCGCAAGTCTCAATCCCCGGAAAACCAGCGTCCCCTTTCCCCTACCCTCACTTCCCGAAAGCGAGCGGATCTACCTGAAGAGCAGCAGGCTGGCCCAGAGCGATGCGCCGCAGATCGAGCAACTGGCCAGGGAGCTGACCGGAAAGGCCGCCACCGAACATCAGGCGGTGAACGCCATCCTGACGTACGTCGCGGACGCCATCACCTACCAGTACGGTCCCAAACAGTACGACGCCCTTTACGGCCTGACCACCGGCTCAGGCAATTGCCAGAACTACGCCCATCTGGCCGCGGCCCTGCTGCGCGCATCGGGAATCCCGGCACGGGTGGTGATCGGACAATCGCTGAAAGACAAATGGAAGATCCCCATCGACAGGAGAGGCTCATCCCTGGTTCAGGGGATGGGGGAAGGCCTCCATGCCTGGATCGAAGTCTACTATCCCAACCTCGGATGGCTGCCCTGCGACCCTCAGCAGTCACGCTTCTTCACCTCTACACGCCACATCAAGTATGGCCACGGGCTCGACGCCAAGGATGTGTCCGAATACTGGCAGGGTTTACCCGCGCTTCCCAGAATGAACGAGAGTTTCGACTCGCACTATCTGTCCGACAGGGTCAACCTGCAGCTGCTGGATACCCAGGAGCAGCCCACCCACTACCTGGTGTCCGGCCCCCTGGCGGCGCTCAAGCCCGCGCCTCTTCCCGAGCCCACACCGGCGCCGTCCAAGCCGGTGGTGGAAACTCCGAAGCCAGTGCCGCCAACGCCGAAACCGGTTCCGGCGCCCACTCCGGTGCTGCCGCCACCACCGGTTCCCGCATTACCACTGCCTCCGCCACCCAAGCCGGTGGTGGAAATTCCGAAACCGACACCGCCAACACCGAAACCGGTCCCGGCGCCTACACCGGTATTGCCGCCACCACCGGTTCCCGCACCTCCACTGCCTCCGCCACCCAAGCCGATGGTGGAAACGCCGAAACCAATACCGCCAATACCCAAACCGGTTCCGGCAATTCCCGAGCCTGAGCCCCCCAAACCGCTGCTGGCCACGAAAAAACCGCCGGTTCCGGTCAAACCGGGACCGGGGACCGCGATTGAAATCGGCAACAGGGATTTCCCCACACTGGTGGAACTGTACCATGTGGAGGGAAACATCGGTCGCCGCAGTTTCGACCGCGAGACCGCAGAATACGTCACATCGAAGTACAAGTATGCCCAGGCATTCACCCTGGATACGCCGCTCTCCCTGAAAGAGATAGCCCTGGCCATGCGCCGCTTCGGCGGCGACGGCATGATCTACATTGACCTGGTCCGGGATGACAACGGCAAACCGAGCAGCGTTGAGGGAGTACGCTCCAGCATGGTTTCCCTGGAGACCATCACCCGGCGGCCAGGCTACTACTGGGTTGATTTCCCGCTTCAGGACGCCGCCAGGCTGGCCCCCGGCAAATACTGGATCGTACTGCGCCACTCCGGCGAGGCGATCATGAACTGGTTCTATACTCCGAGCAAACGCATAAACGGCCCCGACGACACCCGCTCCACGGCCCGGGGCTGGCAGTGGGAGGATGTGCTGGCGGGCGAATTCGTTTATCGGGTCCGCGGAGTCGTGGAGTAGTCCCCTGTTTTGGAGAATTCAATGAACGCGAAAAGTATCCTCTCTTTCCTCTGTACCGCGCTGCTTGCGGTTGTTCTGGTGCACCTAGCGCGCGCCGCCTCCATTACCGGCGAATGGGTCCTCCTCTCATCGGATTCGCGGGACAGCGTTCGCGCGGTCATCACCTCCGAGGTGGAACGGGTGAGCGGCTATGCAACCATCGAGGAAAGCGACGCCAGCAACCGCGCCCTGCTGGAAGAGAAGGAACGCGAGGACAACGCTTCCAAGGCTCTTCTGGCCGACCTGGAAAAACGTTTCAAGCAGGCCAAGCGGGTACGGGACATTGCTGCATTGAACTTCTCGGAAAAATCCGGCGAATATGGGGATTCACGCAAAAATCTCCAGGAGATCACCACCGCGATCCAGAACCAGGAAAACAGGATAGCGCTGTGCGAGAAGGAGATCGGCGCCCAGCAGGAGCAGCTGAAAAAATATCTCAAAACGGAAAAACAGGGCGAAGCCCTGACAGCCGTAATCTACACCCAGGGCATCCGCGACACCCTGTACAGCCTGAACCGGCGCGCCGACGAACTCTCCGCACCCATACTGGCAAATCTCATGGGCTCCTCGATTCTGTCCTACACCGAAGTGATCGGCGGTGTCCTTTCCCTGGACTTCATCCGTTCCGTAACCGCGGGGACAACCAAGCCGGTGAACGAGGAACCGGTCAGGATACAGCTGGATGTGACGAGCAAGGGGACCCAGTTCCTCCGGGTAAAGAGGTACGAACTCTATCCCTTCCAGGAATCCGGAGGGGCAGGGACGACAACCCGAGAGATCCAGGAAAAGAGTAATGTGATCATCGTCAACAACTTCTCCGACCTGAAGCAGTTCCTCACGAGACATGGCTATCAGATAGCGAAATACGATACTTCACGCATCCGCAAGCTGATCGACGAGGTCGCCCTGATCAACGGCCAGCAGAACGAAGCGCTCAAGGAAACCATCGCGGCCGTTCAGGAGCGGATCAACAACCAGCGGGCCAGGATTTCCGAGGCCAGATCGGACAAAGAGCGTGACCTGCTCAAGAAGGCGCGGATTGAGGAGACAACCAGACGCCTGGAGTCGGAACTGGCCCTGGCAAAAGAACGCAAGGAGAGGGCCGAGGCCGACTTTGCCGTCGCGCAGGCGCAACTGAACGAAAAGAAACGGGTCAGCGAGACGATCATCCTGAAATTCGCGCTGCAGGCGTCCAAGGGAGGTCAAAGCCCCGCCGACGCCTCCATTGAGGCGATTATCGACAAACTGGAAGAGGTGAAGAACGAGGCGCGCATTCAGCACACCCGCGAAACGGTGGAAGTGACGGACGCCAAACTGACCTCCTATGAGCAGGTCCAGAGTTCGACCGATGCCAGGGTCACGGCGGTGCGCCTGATTGCCCTTACCAACGAGGGGAGCAACGGCGTCAGGGTGAGGGTGGCTTTCCGGGTGCGGACCGTGATATCGGAAACCGAACCGGGGAAAACCGCGAAACCGCACGAAACGCGACCAGCCCCTCCGCAACGTAAACAGGTCAAGAAGGGAAAGAAAGGGAGGAAAGCGGTTCCCGCACCTGTCAGGGAGCAAGCGCCGCCACCACAACCGACGAGGCGGGAAACAGCGGGCACAATCCCTCCCGAAGGCACGGAGGGGGGCGAATCGAGGGATATAACCGACACCGAAACCGAGCAACAGGTCGAGACATCCTTAAGCGGGAAAACGAGCCTGACACTCGTCAGGACGCTGACACAGCACACCAAGGACATCCTGAGCGTGGCTTTCAGCAGCGACGGTTCAAAAGCCGCGTCAGGTGACAGGGACAACAACGTCATTCTCTGGAATGCCCATACCTGGACCCCGATCACGACCTTAAAAGCCCACCGGAACAACGTGCAGGCGCTCTCCTTCAATCACAGGGGACGCTATCTGGCTTCGGGCGCCAGCGACGATACGGTAATCATATGGGACCTGGCTCGGAAGGCGCCCCGTTTGAAGATAAAAACCGACAAGAATGTCAATGCCCTGGCTTTCGATCCGGTCAACAGCCACCTGGCAACCGGCCTCAACTCACGTGACGTCTATATCTGGAATGCGGCAACCGGAGCCAAAACGAACACTTTCAGATCGGGCAACGATGTACTGGCGCTTGCCTACAGCCCTAATGGCCGTTTTCTGGCCACGGCGGGCAAGGAAAAAACCGTGCGTATCTGGAACGTGACGGGCGGTGGCGAGGCCCGTGAACTGGAGGGTCACCGCGATGACGTGAGGGCGCTGGCTTTCTCACCTGACGGCAGTCTGCTCATCACCGGAGGCGATGACGAAAAAATTAACGTCTGGAACATGAGTACCGGCTCTTTGTATAAAAAACTTGAAGGGCATGACGGCAAGATCGTGGCCCTGTCGGTCAGCCGTGACGGCAACCGCCTTGTGTCGGTGGACAACAGGCGTTCCAGCGGGATGATCATTATCTGGGATCTCAGAAGCGGCAACATCATCAAGCGGTTCGAGACGGGCAAGAAGATTGAGCGCTGCGCCATCAGCCGGAATGGCAGTTTTCTGCTGGTCGGAAGTGAAAAGGAACTACTGGTGTACCGTCTGGATTAGAGGCTCGAACGGTCACGGAGGGGACTCTCCGGCGACCCTCAGGGCTGTAACCATTGCCACGAGACAAGTAGCCCGAAAGTGAGGTTACATTATGGTCTGTGTACGACGTTTCCTTGCCCTTCTCTGGTTCATCCTGCTGACGACGGCATGCGCTCCAACCCTGAAAGTCGAACAACATACCAATCTGGGCCAGGAAATCACGGAAAGTGATTTTCCTTCGATCGTGGCGATTCTCCCCTATGCGAACGAGACAAAGGAACAGTGGGTGAATGCCGCGGTTCGACGCGCCGTTGCCAATCACTTCAGCGCGAAGAACTACCGGGATATGAAGCTGCCGCTGGTGGACGAGAAGCTGCTCCGTTTCGAAAAAGCCGGTGGCAAAACCGTTGCCGACGCGTCCCCAGCCGAGCTGGCCACTGCTCTCGGCTGCGACGGACTCCTCTTCGGCAAGGTTACCGACTACCAGTGGATCTACGCCGGTGTCTACTCCCAGATAGGGATTGAGGCCGAAATCTGGCTGATGAACGCCAAAACCGGCAGGGAGCTGTTCCGCATGCGTGAAGCGGTCCGCTATCACGAGGGGGGGATCCCCACATCAGCCCTCTCGGCGGTCATGACCTTGATATCCACCGCCTTGAACCTGCGGGATATCCAGAAGGTACGGCTGGTGAACGAACTGGCGTACAAGTTCATGGCCAAAATGCCTTCCCCCGCAACCATGGCCGCGTCCGAGCCACGGCCGGCCATAAAAGAGGTGCTGACAAACGCCGCGGAGAGCCCGTTTACCACCAGGAAGACCGTGAGGGTCGGCATGGAGGGAGATCCCGGCCTGGTGGGGGTCTTCGATATCGGCAATTTCAAGAAGGGGTTGCCGCTGAGAGAGGAACAACCCGGGATCTACGTGGGGGAGTATACCGTGCTCCCCGGGGATAACACCCAGGACATGCCCATCGTCGTCACCCTTGCGCGGCCGGGAGGCATGGAATCACAGTGGAGCGATATCAGCGGCTACCTGACCATCGACACGACCCCTCCGCCGCGGGTAACCGGCCTGAAGACAAAGGGCTATCCGGACAGAATCGAACTGGCATGGAATGAAATCAGCAATACCAAGGATCTCAAGGGATACCGGATCCTGCGCAGCGAAAAACCGCTCTCCGGCTTCAGGGAAATCGGCTTTACCGAGACCACCTCATTCAGCGACACCACGGCAGCGCCGGGAACCGAGTTCCACTACCGGGTCGTTGCGACGGACTTTTCCGGCAACGACGCCGACCCCACGGATCCGGTGCGTTCGAAGCTTGCGGCCCGCGATCCCGTTCCCCTGGCCGGCAGGATATCGAGGGACAGCGTACTGGAGGGGGCTTATCTGGTAACGGAATCGGCCATCGTACCCTCCGGAGTGACCGTCACGATGCTCCCCGGGACAAGGCTCCTCTTCTCAGAGGGAAAGGGAATCCTCGTACAGGGAAAACTTGTCGCAGCAGCGGGTGAAGCGCCGGTCCAGTTCGTCCCGGCAAAAAACGGCAAATGGAACGGAGTGACGGTGGACGGCGGAGGAGTGGACCTGGACGGTTTTCGTCTGCGCGGCGCCAGAAACGGTCTGATTCTGAAGGATGCCGATGGCCGCCTGGTCCACGGTGGCGTGACCGGGTGCGACACGGCGATCGAGATAACCGGGAGCGGTTCGGTGAGTTTACGTGAGACTACCGTATCGGAGAATCGAGTCGGACTGCGGTTGACCAGGAGTATTGCCGGAATAAGCGGCAACACCCTCGTGCAGAATGAGACCGGGGTCGAGCTGAGCGCCTTCTCCGGCCAGTTGGATGGTAACAATATTTACGACAACAAAATCAACGTATCCGCGGTAGCGCCGCAAAAGATCGGCGCCAACTATCTCGGTTCCACCAACGCGGATGAGCTGCGCCTGAAACTGGTAACAGTCGAACAGGTGTACGACGCCACAATACCCGCCGGCAAGGTTGTAACCCCCGTGGACAATCCCTACCGCAAACTTTCTCCCGATGAACGCCAGAGAAAACAGGCCGAAATCATTGTCGAGGCTGGCGACTATTTCCGTAAACGCAATTTCGGCAGGGCCGCGACTCTCTTCGAGGAGGCCCTGAAAGTGGCGCCATCGGCGGATGTGTTCTATTATCTGGCCCTCTCCTGCCAGGAGATGAAGGAGGGGGACAAAGCGCAAAACGCCCTGCAGAAAGGGGTCGCAAGCTTCCCCAGGGATGCCAATCTCTGGAAATCGCTGGGCATGCTGGCCTATGAACGGGGAGATAGCGAAACCGCCCGCAAGGCGCTGGACGAGGCTCTGCGACTGTCACCCAACGACCGGCAGGCGCAGTTTATCAAGGGGCAATTGGGAACGGGCAGGAAGTAAAACTGGAAACGGCAGTTGGGGGCTGCCTGCGTTCGGCCTGACAGTCTGTTGCCTTGATTCCGCGGATCCGGAAGAATCTAGCGGATCTGCTTCACGATCTCCTGTACCTTCGGGTTTTCCAGGAGTTTCAGGAAACGGGGGTCGGAGACAAGCGCGGCCGTATCACCGTTCTGAACCGCTTCCATCAGCTTCGGATCATTCAGCAGTTCCCGCACTTCCGGCTCGTTCTGCAGGGAAGAGACCATCTCCATTATCTCGGGACTGGAGAGCATCTGCTCCTGCAACTGCCGGACCTGGGAAGGATCGACGCCACCGTTGGTCGCATCGCCGGCATAGGAAATTGACGCGAAGAGGAAGAGGAGAAAAACCGACAGCAGGGTAAAAATACGGAGCGTTTTCATGACAAACCTCGCTTCTGTTCCGGCCTCGACAGGATCCGGACAATGAATCGGTAATACGGTCCCGCCTCTGTTCTTCCTACTACCGGACCTTAGACCCGGGCGATTTTTCATTCACATACCGTTCCAGCCTGTTCATGCCTTCCTCGATATTTTCGATCGAGTTGGCGTAGGAGAAACGGAGGTACCCCTCCCCTCCGCTGCCGAAATCGATGCCGGGCGTGACCCCCACGCGGGCCTTCTCCAGGATGTCATAGGCGAGGGCATAGGAATCGGCTGACAGGTGCCTGGCATTGGCAAAGACATAGAACGCGCCGGTCGGCTCGACCGGGATGCCGAAACCGATCTCACGGAGCCGATCGATCATGAAGCGCCGGCGCTGGTCATAGATGTCCCTCATCCTCATCACATCGTCATCCGCCTCTTTCAGCGCCGCAATTCCGGCGATCTGAACGACTGAGTTGGGCGCCAGGAAGAAATTCTGCTGGAGTTTCTGCAGGGGTCGGATGAACCGCAGGGGCGCGATGAGATAGCCAAGGCGCAGACCGGTCATGGCAAAACACTTCGAAAAGCCGTTCAGCACGAACGCGTGGTCCGTAAACTCCAGGATGCTGTGTTCTCCCCCCAGATAGTTAAGCCCGTGATAGATCTCATCCGAGATGCAATACGGCCCCAGGTTACTGATTGCCCGCATGCGGTCCGCAGACAGCACTGTTCCGGTCGGGTTGCAGGGAGAGTTGATCAGGATGGCCCTGGTCCTGTCGGTGATCGCGGCACCGATAGCTTCGGGACGGTACTGAAAACCATCCTCCTCGTACACCGGAACGGTGACGACCTTGCCCTCCAGGAACTGGATGAAGTTGGGATAGCAGGCATAGTGGGGATTTGAAACAATTACTTCGTCGTCCTTGCGCAAAAGCGTCGAGAACATGCTGAACATGGCAGGTGAAGTGCCGGAGCTCACCACCACCTGATCCGGGTGAACCGAAACTCCGTATTTTTTCCCGTAATGTTCGCAGATAGCCTCCCTCAGTTCAACCATGCCCAGGCTGTGGGTATAATGGGTATGGCCGTCCCTGACGGCCCGGCAGATGGCCGCGCTCACGCATTCGGGCACGCTGAAATCAGGCTCCCCCACCTCCAGGTGAATGACATCCGCCCCTGCCCGTTCCATTTCCTGGGCTTTTTCAAGCACATCCATGACAATGAAGGAGGTCATTCGATCGACCCGTTCCGGAATCATTTCTGTCTCCTAACCCCGGCGGAGCCGGAACCAACCGTGAAAAATCAAAAACCAAAGGCAATGGAACACCGAAAAAGCGGATGCAACGGATAAAACCGGATAAAGACGAGAATCTCGCCATAGCGCCATAGTTGGCAAAAGTTCCCTCTGAGGGAGTCTAGCCCCTGAGCTCTCGCATGAGAGCCCATTCAAAGGGACAGATGGTCCGCCACCTTCCTGAAATACACATCGAGATTCTCGTCCACGAAATAGCGTTGCGGCGCCGGCGGCAGCATGACGTTCCCCCGATTGACGATCAGCGTGGGCGCCGATGTGCCGTACGGAATAAGCGAGGCGGGAACAACGTTGAGTGACGATCCCAGGACCAGCAGCAGATCGCAGCCGGCAACCATGGCTTCCGCCCTGGTGAATCCGTTGACCGCCTCACCGAAAAAAACGATGTCCGGCTTCAGCAGACCGGCGCATGCGGGGCAATGGACAACCGGCGGCCTGGTGCTGTTCCGCATGGCCTCGATCCACCAGTCGTAATCCAGCTCATCGAGCCGTTTTCCGCACGACTGGCAGGTGGCCGAGCGGTATGAGCCGTGCAGCTCCAGTACGTTCCTGCTTCCCGCCGTCTGGTGCAGGATATCGATGTTCTGGGTGATAACCCCTTCCAGCAGGCCGGCCCGTTCCAGGGCCGCCAGAAAACCATGGGTAAAGGTCGGCTTGATATCACGCACCGTATTGGCGAAATCACTGGTGAATTCGTAGAAATACTCCGGCTGCCGGTGAAAGGCGTGAATCTCGAAAACCAGTTCGGGATCGTACCGTTTGGTCACGTACAGTCCCTTGGGTCCCCTGAAGTCGGGTATGCCGGCGGCGGTGGATATGCCCGCGCCGGTAAGCGCCACCACGGATCTGGACTTTCCAATCAGATCGGCGCAGGCAGCTGGTTCCAGTGAATACATCGCAAGTCTCCTTTTTTGTTACTCCGTCGGACCGTTGCCGGCCGGCGCCGCGATCGGCAGTGCCGAAAGGGGGAGCAGCCTGAGATTTTCGAGGCGGGGGACGAATGACGAATCTTCAAGCCCCGCGTTAACCTCCGGATCCTCCAGAACGAGCCGGATACGGTCATGGTCGACGGTCTCAAGCTCGACTTCCATCGCCAGGGGGACCCCGTTGACCAGTTCATGATTGCGGTAGACGACCCGGTCCCCTTCCGAAGTACTCTTGGCAATCACCAGACCCGATTTATAGGTAACCGTTTCCTGGCCTACGACAGGACTGACCCGTTTGAAGGTACCATCCAGAGGAGGCGAGCCCGAAGGTGTCGCGTCCATGACCCAGCGCAGCAGACGCCATCCCCGCATGCAGCTCCCGTCGGGAAGGTCGTCGAAGCGTCCGTCATAACCCACCCCCTGGGAGGGGTAGAGCAGCGTGAGCTGTTCACCGCTGGCGAAAGCCTCCATAACCGTCGAACCGAAGGGGGAAAGCATGACCAGATGGAACCGGTCCGGGCGGCGGAAGACCATCAGGCCGTTGCCGGACAGATTCCCGGCCCTGGAGCGCACCGCAAGCGAAACCGAGGTCGAAAGGGTATTCACGGTCACCGCCCCTTCCGGAGCGGTGACGAGCAACGGTTTCCGGGGAGCGGCGCAGGATGTGATGAAAAACAGAAACAGGCAGACAAACGCTCTTGAGGCGCGCATTGTTCTTTACTGCTCCTTGCCCAGCCGGGTGATTACGGTTATGAACACCTCATCACCAATTGTAGAACCATAGCTGATTCCGAAGTCATGGCGGTTAATGCTGGTCGTTGCCGTTGCCTTCCGCGCAACATCGCCCGCAGAGCCGCTTACGCCGGCATCAGGTCCATCTACCGCCAACAAGACCTGCTTCGTGACCCCCTTTATGGTGAGGTTTCCGATCAGTTTCAGTTTATTCGCGCCGATCTTTTCAACAGACGATGACGAGAACTTCATGACCGGGAATTTTGCGACATCAAAAAAATCGTCGCTTCTCAGATGGCTGTCTCGCCGGTTGATGCCGGTATTGATCGAGGCGGTATCGATGACCACATCCACCCTGGATCTCGTGATGTCCGACTCATCGACATCCACCGTCCCCGTGAACGCTTGAAAAGCCCCTTCAACGTTCATGATCCCCAGGTTTTTGACCCTGAACCTGATGGTCGTGTTCCTTGGAGTCAGGTTGTAGGTCTGGGCGGCTACACCATAGGGTATCAGTACCAGCGATATCAGGATGAGTACAAAAATGCGTTTCATGTTTTCCTCCCCTCTGCATCATGAGCATTATCGCTTCAGCTTGCCACTGGCGGTTTTCGGGAGAGCCTCGACCACCACAAACTCCTTGGGCACCTTGTAGGTTGTCAGACACTGATAGCAGAAGCGCCGGAGGTCTTCGAGCGCCTCCACCGCCGACGTTTCCCCGTCCCGAAGAACCACCTTCGCCGTGGGGAGTTCACCGTAGTTGGCATGGGGGACGCCGTAGACCAACGATTCCCTGACAGCCGGATGACGGTTGATAACCGACTCCACTTCCTGGGCAAAGATCTTCATGCCGACGAAATTGATCACGTCCCGGTCACGGCCGACGATATGGAGAAACCCGTCCCCGTCCATTCTCCCCAGGTCGCCGGTCTTAAACCAGCCATCCCTGAGGATCTGTTCCCGCCCCTGCCAGGGTGAATAGTAGGCGTCCAGCATCCCCTTTCCTTTGACGGCGATGGCACCGACGCCATCCGCATCCGGATTGTCCAGCCTGATCTCATAATCAGGCAGTGCCCGTCCCACTGATCCCCGGGTGAACGCGCCGCCCGAGAGTCTGACAAAGGGGAGCCCGACCTCTATGATGCCGTAAGCCTCGCTCAACTCGAATCCGAAGCGGTTCAGGAACTCCTCGGCCGTCTGGTCCGGCAATTTCATGGATGTGGATACGGCCAGCCTGATTCTGTCCATGGCGTTTGCCGGCAACTGCTCGCAACGTGACAGCAGGCCGTAGTGGAAAGGCGAGGCATAGATGAATGTTCCCCGATGCCTCGTCAGTCCCTCGACCAGCGCCTCCGGAAACGGGCGGCCGCAGAGAACGGTCGTGGCGCCGCGGCGCAGGAAGAGGAGGAGCGACACCACGAAATGGTAACTCATGGAGAGTACCCAGAGCACGGTGTCGCGGGAAGTTATCCGCAGGCCCCTGTCCGCCGCGTCGGTGCGGTCCACGATCGTCTCGTGGGAGAGCAGCACCCCCTTGCTGGCGCCGGTTGTCCCGGAGCTGAAGCGGATAAAGGCGGGATTGGCCTCGAAGTAACCGGCAGGAGGCCTTTCGGTCGCATTTCTTCTGAAAAGCGCGAATTCGGCGGAGACGAAACCGTCACCGGGCAACGGCTCCGGTTCAGCCTGCGGAAGCAGCCCCGGTTCCGTGATGATGAAGTCAAGATCGATCCGTTCGATGACCGACTGGATCTCCTCCTGCGTCTGTTCCGGAGAAATCGGCGCGATCACCGCGGAAAGTGACAGTATGGCCAGACTTACGATGACATAATCGATCCCGTCATCACAAAGGAGGCCAACGCGATGCAACCTGCCAATTCCCTTCAAACCCAGGGTTTCGGCAACCAGTTCCACGGCTTCGAAAAGTTCGGCGTAGCTTATGCCGCGCTCTCCCTGGATCAGGGCGGTCCGTTGCAGGTGCGGCGTCGTTTCACGTTTGATAACATCATAAATATTCACGGTTGCAATCTTTCTCCAGCGCTCTGAACGTTCCCGCGTCACAGGGATCAACAACAAAAAACGCCTTGATTGCGATTCAAGGCAGCCGTTTTATCCAGGTCGTCGGTATCCCGGCAACGCATCGTGCTCTACCCTACCCTAAAAACGACCCGTCATGCAATGGCTTCGTACCTCGTCACCCCGCCACCGGCGCTCATCCACACGGCCATACGCAGAACCCTCCCCCATATTTTTCCGGGACACGTCACCCAGAAACAGAAAAGCCCCGATTGGTTCAGGGGCTTTAATGGCATCCATCCCGCGAACAGACCACGTACCGATGCCACGCTAAGGCAGGAATTTATCCGTCATGACAACCAGAGTCCCCCCCTTGCCATCGGGCTTCAGAACGCACAAGGCGTTATGCGGTGGCATAGGACTCTTCGTGTTGAGGGATCTGCCGAGTTTCGTGTATGCGCCGTTCAGGATCTTTATGATTTCGGCGTCCGAAATGCTTTCGTTCCCCTTCTTTCCGCAAATAAACCAGTCGCCGGTTTCCTTTCGAATCAGACGTTTTTCCGGAAACCCATTCCTCAACCTGTTCAATTTCTCGGCAACCGGCACGGCATACGCGGAGCCGGCTTCAGGAGTATCGGCGGATACGGTTTGTGCAACTTCTGGTCCCTGCCGTGGCTGTTCCTGTTGACCCGTTTTTTCCAGAGTTTTTGCAAATTTGCCATCGAAATCGGACAGCTTTTTGTTAAGGCTGCCGACATTCTGCAGAAGCGCTGCGCCGCTGGCATTCTGCAAACGCTGGAGTCCGAGCAGAGTCACAAAGGTGTAGACCTGGAAAGCCACCAGCAGGACAAGGACAACGGAAGCTGCGAGAAGAAATGCCTTGGAGAGCACGTTCTTCGTTCTGACGTCGGAAGCTTCCGCCTCCCTCTCCTGAGCCAGCAGCTCCAGCATGCCAGTCAATCCGGCAACCCGTTTCGAGATATCCTCCATATCGCCTGAAACCGCGTCTATTCTGGCAGAGACGTACTGGGTGTGGGACAGCGAATCCTGGAGGGTTTCGTGCATATCCTTCATTTCAGCCGCAAACGCTCTATTTTCGGA
>CAZRPI010000066.1:0-1263 GCA_964601865.1 uncultured Pelobacter sp.
TCTACAATCTCTATGAATTTCTCAAAACAATTCCTGATACGATTCAGAGGATCCAATGAAGTATCCCCTAAGGCAATCTGCATGATGTCATTCAATTGTTCTGCAAAATTATCGATTATCGCTAAGCCAAATTCTTCTTTACTGGAAAAGAAGTTATAAAAGGAACCTCTGGGAACATTCGCACGCTTCAATATCGCCTCAACGCCAGTCCCGTTAAATCCTCGTTGTAAAACGATTTCTTGTCCTGCTTTAATAATAGTGTCTTTGTCATGATTTCTTCTCATAGGTAAAACTTAGACCGGTCGGTCAAAGATGTCAAGTGAAATTTTATGATTAGAACTATCCCCCAGAAGAGGGGTGTGGGGTAGTAATGCCTGAGGCCATCCGTGCTGGGTAGTCAAACATTTAGAAGGCCACATCCAATCATGATGATCTCGCAAATTCGATTTGTCATGCCCGAATGACTCTATCTGGCATCCATGAGTTCAATGGGTTACAGTTTGGATTCACGATCAAAATCGCTTAGGGAATAACAATTTGCGAATCCATCAATAATGAGAAGTAGCCTTTTTTGCCATCTGCGCATCGGTAGATGACTCCGTGAAAACCGACTGCGGTACACCTGCAGCATCCTATCCTTCAGGTTCTTTTGATCCCCTACAAAACCATGTTCCTTCCGTTGTGCTAGAATACTGACATACGGGGTTCCGTCCGGAACCCTGAACCCATGGTATCGCCTTGAATTCCCGACACGGTTTCCAATCCTGCAAAGGAGAACGTCATGAAAACGGAAGAGCGGATCGTCACCGAGGTTGCGGCGGCGCTGGAGCGGGAAACGCGCGTCAATCTCCACCTGTATCCACTGTACCTTACCCTTGTCGATGGCATTCTTACCATGGAGGGAGAGGTCGAAAACATCATGGCAAAGAAAAGGGCCCTTGAGGTGGCTGCCGCGGTTCGCGGGGTAAGCGGAATAATCGACCGGGTCCGCCTGGTTCCAGCGAAAGTCATGGAGGACGGGGAGATCCGCGAGCACGTATGCGCCGCCCTCCTGGCCGAGAATCTGCTTGCGCCGTGCGCCATATGGGCCATCGTCAAGGGAAAGCCGAAGGTGGTGCGTGAAACGGATGACGCGGTGGGCAGCATCGACGTTGAGGTGAACGATGGGGTGGTTGTCCTGAACGGCGCCGTGATCAGCCTTTCGGCGAAGCGGCTGGCCGGTGCGCTGGCCTGGTGGGTTCCGGGAAGCAGGGATGTGGTCAA
>CAZRPI010000066.1:1363-19059 GCA_964601865.1 uncultured Pelobacter sp.
TTGGTGGCGCTCGGACCCGAAACGGGAAAGGCCGGTCGCGCGGATGCGGGACCGGCCCGGATTGCCTGCGGATGAGCATCGCTCACCTTGACCAGGTTACCCTGACAAAACTCTCCTCATGGTTCCAGCGGTAGTGAAGCTCTCCCCGATGGGCCTTGAAGATCTCTCTCCCCAGCTTCTGCGCCAGTTTGTCCTCGGTGGTCATGACGGTCAGGGTATCCCCGTCCTGCTCGATCTCCATTATCCTGCCCAGCGGATTCTTCACCCGCGATCTGGCCTCGGTGTGCTTGATGGCATTGAGGATTTCATCCCGGTGCGCCGTAAGGTAGTCTCCGGAAAGGATGACGATCCCGGCGGGGTTGTTGTCCGCCATCCGCCGGCACGCGGGGCAGATTATCCGGTTGAGCTCTTCCTCTCCGCCGGCCTTCTTCAACTCGGTTTCATCCACGGTCCAGCGCTTGTTCCTGTAAAGCGCCCCGCATTGCCTGCAGATAGCCGTCTCTTTTGCGCCCCCCCTGGGTAGATAAACATCCGTGCTGCGGTTGGCCCTCTGTCCCTTCTCCTGAACTCCGCTTTTATGGGAAACGGGTGTCATGGAGGTTGTCTCCTTTCGGACTGTAAAATTTCGATCAGCGTTTGTAGCCGATGCGCCGCAGCAGGTTCCGACGCTCCTGGCGGTCGGCGTTCGTTTCCACGCCCTTTGGCGGATAACCGTCGATGACACCCAGTATGCCCCATCCCTGGAGGGTTGAGGCGACAATGATCTGGAGCGGATTGGCCGTGGCGCAGTAAATGGTACAGACCTCCGGGCAGTTCTTGATCTGGGTCAGGACGTTTATGGGATAGGCGTCCCGCAGCAGGATGCAGAATACATGGCCGGCGCCGATGGCTTTGAGGACGCTCACGCAACCCTTGACCATCTCGTCGTCGTTCCCCTCGGTCCGGATCAGGCAGGGCTCGGACGCCTCGGTGAAGGCGACGCCGAAACGGGTCCTGGGCACGGTGGTGGCGATGATTTCGTACAGATCTTCCGCGGTTTTTATGAAGTGGCTCTGGCCGAGAATTATGTTGCTTCCCTCGGGATACTCAATTTTAACGCCATGTATTTCCAGATTCATTGCGGTTCCCTCCTTTGCAATCATGCTGATACGTTTTGTTGCCGTAGAGACGCATTGCAATGCGTATCTACAGTCCTGCCTAAAGTGCAAGGCGGCATTGGTATGACTTCCTCCGTCTGCTTGTGGGATGCTCCTATGTGCCCGGAAGAATGTTACGAGCTCTCATGCCTCACCACCCTTCAACTCCAATAAGGGGAACGAAGCGGACCCCGCAGAGCTGCTCCGTGCGATAGTCATGTTCATCAACCCTGCGGATCCGGATGAGATCCTGAAAAAATGAGGTTTCCCCGACCGGTATCACCAGCCTTCCACCCACGGCAAGCTGATCGAGGAGAGACCTGGGGGGCCTGGGCGCCGCGGCGGTGACGACAATGGCGTCGTAGGGCGCATGCTCCGGCCAGCCCAGGGTGCCGTCTCCATGGTGAATGACAATATTGGTGTAACCGATGGTCTCCAGACGGCGCCGGGCGCTCAGGGCCAACCCCTCCAGCCGCTCCACGCTGTAGACCATTTGGACGATCCGGCTGAGCACGGCCGCGGAATAGCCCGAACCGGCGCCGATCTCCAGGACCCGGTCAGCTTTCGACAACTCCAGGGCCTCGGCCATGTAGGCCACGATATACGGCTGCGAGATGGTCTGCCCCTCTTCGATGGGAAGCGGATGGTCTTCGTATGCCTGTTCCCTCATTCCCGCGGCTACGAACTCCTCCCGGGGTATCTCGCGCATTGCCGCCAGTACGGCCGGGTCACGGATACCGCGCCCGATCAGGTGGTTCCTGATCATGACCTCCCTTTGATAATCCAGGATGTCCGTCATGCGATGTCTCATACAACAACGGTATCGCATTACCGCCAATTAGCAACCGGCCGCGTGAACCTCGAATCCATCAGGGCTTGATGCGTATTCCGGAGCATTCACCGCGGAGCGGCCTGCTCAACGATCCGTCCGAATCCCTGCTTTTCCCGGCGTTGCCTCGAAGTCTCTCTGAAGCGCCATCGGATTGGAGACTCAGCCGATAAAGCCGGTACAGGTGTCCGGGCCGTTGTCTGGTATAGTTTGTTACAGGGTTCACAGCACCGCGAAGGGGGGCAGCCATGGTCGTCATTGAAATGTTCAAGGGGAAATCGGTTACCGAACACCGGGTGGAGATCGTGGAACGGAAGGGAACCGGCCATCCGGATCAGATCTGCGATTCGATCATGGAGGCGATCTCGATCGCCCTCAGTCGCGAATACCTGACCAGGTTCGGGACGATCCTGCATCACAACATCGACAAGGGGCTTCTGGCCGCGGGACGGGTCAGGAAGAGCTTCGGCGGGGGTAGGGTCGTCCGCCCCATGGAGCTGATCATCGGTGATCGCGCCACTTTCGGGATGAACGGCCTGGAAATCCCGGTGGCGGACATCGCCGTCGGCGCGGCGAAGGAGTGGCTGCGCGGGAACCTCCGTTTCGTGGATCCGGAACGCCATGTCCGCTACCGGGTCGCCCTGGCGCCGGGTTCCGATGAGCTGTCCGATATTTTTGCCCGGCCCGGTGCGGTCAGGGTGGCCAACGATACTTCGGCGGCGGTGGGTTATTATCCTCTGAGCCCCACGGAAGTTGCCGTCATGGGAATGGAGCGTTTCCTCAACGGCCGGGAATTCAAGGAGCGATTCCCGCAGACCGGCGAGGATGTCAAGGTGATGGGGGCGAGAAAGGGGAGGGCGTTGCGTCTTACCGTGGCGATGCCGCTTCTGGCCGGCCATGTGGCGTCCGAAGGGGAGTATTTCATGATCAAGGCTGCCATCCTGGATGAGATGCGGTGCGTGGCGGAGAGGTTCGCCGGTTTCGACGGCGTCGCGGTGGATTACAATTCCCTCGACGTGGAGGGACGGGGGCTGGGCGGGGTTTACCTGAGCCTCCTCGGCACTTCCGCCGAGGAGGCCGACTCCGGGCAGGTGGGGCGCGGCAATCGTGTCAACGGCCTGATCTCGCTGAACAGGCCCATGGGGACCGAGGCGGCCGCCGGCAAGAATCCGGTGAGTCACGTGGGCAAGATCTACAATGTGCTTGCCCATCAGATGGCCCGGGAGATCTACCAGAGCATGGAGGGAATCAAGGAGGTCTACGTCCTCCTCCTGAGCAGGATCGGCGCGCCCATCGACCGGCCGCAGCTGGCGACCGCGCAGCTCCTGCTGGAAAAGGGACGACGGATCAACGAGATGTCCGGAAAGGCAAGGGAGGTCATGGAACGGAGATTCTCCGACATCGGCGCGTTCTGCGCGGCCCTGGCGCGGGGAGAATACCCGGTCTGCTGACTACGGCAGCCTCCGTCGGCCGGTGTTGGGCATTCGTTGCTACAACGTCGGTTTCCTCGGCGCCGCGGAGGCGGTATCCCGCTGTCTCTGGCATCCGATGCAGCAGTTCGCGTAGGGATTAACCTTCAGGCGCGCCTCATCGATTTTTTCGCCGCATTCCTCGCAGACGCCGTAGGTACCCGCTTCAAGGCGCTTGATCGCTTCCTCCATAAGTGTCAGCCGCTCCCTGCGGATGTCGGCCACGGCCAGACCGGTGTCCTCCAGGAGGTCGAGGATCCCCTGTTCACCGATATCCCGCGGAATGTCGTGCTGGGAGTGCAGCTCCTCTCCCGTTTTTCCGAAGAGTTCCGCCCGCAGCTCGTTCCAGAGCCGCCGTTTCTCCTCCATCAGCAGATCATGCAACCGTTTTTGTCTCTCTCCGTCTGTCCGTGCCATGATCCCCTCCCACGCAGCGGCTCATACTGAAGGCGCTGTCGTAGCATCTCTGTACCGGTTTTGATGCGGATTCGGCAGTTGGAAGCTGCCTGCGTTCGCGCTTACGGGCTGTTTGTATAAAGAAGTGTACCATGCTTTTGCCCTCCAGGGATGATTCTCGGGAGAACCCGGCTTCTTCCCTGTCCGTCAGGTGGAGGCAATGTGGTAAAATAATTACATGGAAACGATGATCGAGACAGTGGGATTGACGGTACGCGTCGGCGGCAAGACAGTTCTGCGGGATGTGAACCTTCGGATCGCGGCGGGGGAAACCGTCGCGCTCTTCGGCCCCAACGGCTGCGGGAAAACCTCTCTTCTCAGGACGCTCATGGGGGGGAGCGGTTACCATGTGGAATCGGGGAAGATTATTTTCAGCGGCAGGGATGTGACGGGGCTGGCCATAGACGAGCGCGCACGACTGGGAATCGGCATGGCCTTCCAGCGTCCTCCCGCGGTCAGGGGGGTAAAGCTCGGAGAGCTGCTCCGAATCTGCGTGGGGAAGAGCGAAAGCTTCCCGCCGGAGGAGATACCGGCGATTGCCGGGAAACTGAACCTGGGCGATTTTCTCGAACGGGACATCAACCTCGGATTTTCCGGAGGGGAGATCAAGCGCTCCGAACTGCTGCAGCTCATCAGCCAGAATCCCACGTTCATCATGCTCGACGAACCCGATTCGGGGGTTGATCTGGTGAACATCCAACTCGTGGGGCGGGCGATCAACGCCCTCCTGGAAAAGGAACGGTCGGCGACGGGGAGAAGCAGGGCGGGGCTGATCGTTACCCACTCGGGTCACATCCTGGATTATGTAAACGCCGACCGGGCGTATGTCATGCTCGACGGCGCGGTCTACTGCTCGGGAAATCCGCTGGACCTCCTGGAGGATATCCGCTCCAGAGGTTACGAGGGGTGCGCGTCATGCCGGAAGTAGATGTGAAAGAAAAGGTACTGGAAGCCTCGGTAAAACCGGCCCAGTATGGGCCGGACATCGATCTCGACGCCTATTCCGGCCGGGTGGCTGAGCACGGTCCGGTCGGCGCCCTGCGGGAACTCCCGGCGGATGTGCGGGAACGGGCGTTGAGCGTCGGGGTTGACAGCGCGGAGGAATGCCGGAGGGGTTCTTTCTTCCAGATGGATCACTCCGTTGTCTTCTCCGCCTCATCCCAGAGCGGTCTTGAGGTCATGGATATCAGGGCTGCCCTGGAAAAATACGATTGGCTGAAGGAGCGCTGGTGGAAGGCGCTGGCGGCGGATACGGACAAGTACACCGCTCAGGCGGAACTCAAACCGCACCACGGCTATTTCCTCCGCGCCCTTCCGGGAGCGAGGGCGGAGTTTCCGCTTCAGGCCTGTCTCTACATGTCGGCCGAAGGAATTGCCCAGAACGTCCATAACATCGTCATCGCCGAAGAGGGATCGGAACTCCACGTCATTTCGGGATGCGCGGTGGCGCCGAAGGTGAACTCCGGGCTTCACATCGGCGTATCGGAATTCTACGTCGCCAGAAACGCCCGCCTCACCTTCACCATGATCCACAACTGGGCGCCCGGGGTTGCGGTCCGACCGCGCAGCGCCGCAATCGTCGAGGAAAACGGGGTGTTCCTCAGCAACTACATCTGCCTGAAACCGGTAAAAACTCTGCAGACCAACCCGGTTGCCTACTGCGTGGGGGAAAACGCTACCGTGCGCTTCAATTCCATCATCCTGGCCCAGGAGGGGACCAACATCGACGTGGGCTCCCGGGTTTTTCTCCGGGCAAGGGGAAGCAGGGGTGAAGCCATCTCAAAGGCCATTACCACGGGGGGAACCGTCACGGCTCGGGGGCATTTTCTGGGCGAGGCCGAGGGGGTCAAGGCGCACCTGGAGTGTCGCGGCCTGATTCTGTCCGACAGGGGTAAAATCCACGCCATCCCCGAACTGGAGGGTAGCGCCAGGGACCTGGACATGACCCATGAGGCGGCCGTGGGGAAGATCGCGCCCGAGGAGATCGAGTACCTCATGGCGCGCGGACTGACCGGGGAAGAGGCGACCGCCGCCATTGTCCGGGGGTTCCTGGATATCGAAATCAGGGGATTGCCGAAGAGTGTCGGAGATGAAATAAGAAGGGCGCTCAGGGATGAGGAGATTGGGGGCGGGTTCTGAGGCTGAAGGACGGATTGCCGGCGGATGCCATGCGGCCGGTATAAGTCACGTCATTCAGGCGTCAAAAAACGGAAAGAGGGTGAAGATCCGGCGCGGCGGCTTCCAGATGAGATATTCCGGAAACCGCCGCGTTCCGGTCGGGTTCAGGGCTGCACGATCTCCACCAGTTCGATCTCGAAGTTGAGGTCTTCGCCGGCAAGGGGATGGTTCGAGTCGAACGTAACGCTGTCATCGGTCACATCAACGACGGTCACGTCAACTTCTTCCTCATTTTCATTGGCCAGCGTGAAGGCGTCGCCGATCTGCGGATTCAGGTTTTCCGGGATTTCGGTGCGTTTGGCGACAAAGACCTTCTCCGTGTCGTATTCACCGAAGGCGTCCTCACAGGGGATGACGACCTTTTTCTTTTCGCCGATGGCCATGCCTATGAGGGCCTCTTCGATCTCGGGAAAAAACTCCTTGGCGCCGATGGTGATTTCCATGGGGCCGTTCTCCTCCTCCTCCTCGCAATCGCAATCCTCTTCTTCACAGCAGACATCTTCGTAGGTTGAGTCGAAGAGCGTGCCGTCTTCAAGGGTGGCGCTGTAGTGGAATATAACCTTATCGCCATTCTTAGCTTGTGCCATGTGTTGAACCTCTCTGTGTATGGTCGGCGTAGCGCCGGATTGATTGCTTAAGAATACGGGAAATACTGATTGGCAGTCCACAAAAATCTACAGGCCGGCTGTTTTCTTTTGACCGGTTGCCGGCGTCGCGCCTGGAGGGGCGGATTGCACAAATTCCGAAATGTCATATCATATACGGAGGAGTTGTTCACGGAGACGCCATGGGACCCCTTGACAGAGACGCCGCTATCCCGGGACCGGAGAGCGCCTTATGGGCGGGAGTCTACGAGGACCATGCTCTGGCGGTCCAGTACTGCGACGCCCATTACGGTGAGGAGTATTTCGGCGTGCCCAACGGGCCGAAGAGATGCGCCGCTATCTCTCTGGAAGTGATGGATGGGCGCCGTAAGGAGAGCGCCCTGGATCTGGGCTGCTCCGTGGGGAGAGCCGCGTTCGAACTGGCCCGGGGCGGCTTCCGGCGCGTAACGGGTGTGGATTTTTCCAGCCGTTTTGTCGCTCTGGCCTGCCGCATCCGTGAAGAAGGATGCCTGTGCTATGCCCTGCCCGAAGAGGGTGAGATCCTCTCCCCACACAGAGTCAGCCTTGCGGACCTCGGACTGGATGGGGTCCGTGACCGGGTTGGCTTTCATCGCGCGGATGCCTGCAACCTGCCGGGAGAGTTCACCGGCTATGATCTGGTGCTGGCGGCCAACATTATCGACCGGCTCCGTTCGCCAGGGCGTTTCGTTTCCTCAATCCATACCCGGATTAATCCGGGGGGGGTGCTGGTGATCACCTCGCCCTACACCTGGCTGGAGGAGTTCACGCGGAAGGGTGAGTGGCTGGGGGGCTATCATGAGGGGGGCAAACCGGTCCGGTCCCTGGACAACCTGGGAAAAGCACTGTCGCCCCATTTCAGGATGCTGGGCGAACCGCGGGATGTTCCATTCGTAATTCGGGAGACCGGCCGCAAGTTTCAGTATGTGATCTCTGAGCTGACGGTCTGGGAACTGCTTTAGATCTATTTCCGGAGGGGGACCATGGAGGAACGCATAACCGAACTGGAGCTGAAATTCATGCAGCAGGAGCTTGTCATTCAGGAACTGAACGATACCGTGTTCCGCCAGGAACAGATGATTTCGCGGCTGGAACGCCAGATAAACAGGCTCAGTGAGCTGCTCCGCGCATTCGATCCCGCCACGATCCGCGATCAGCGCGATGAGGAAAATCCGCCCCATTACTGAACTCACAACCGCAATCCGGAAACCATGGGACTGGAGAAGCGGCATGCGGCTCTTCTCGTGGTTTTCCGGATTCAATGGCTTCCTCAGTTCACCGGCGCTGCTCCGGCCACATTCATCAATGCCCGCTCCAGGTCGGTCAGTTTGAAAGGCTTCTGGATGAAGCCGGTCAGACCCTGTGAAACGAATCTCTCGGAGATTTCCTGCTCACTGTATCCGCTGCACATAATAACCCGTACTCCGGGATCCATGCCGCGCAGTTCCCTGAAGGTCTGTTCCCCGTCCATCCGGGGCATGGTGAGATCGAGGATGACGCAGTCGATCTCTTCACGGTGTTCGCCGAAGAGCTGCAGCGCCTCGTAGCCGTCGGCGGCGGTGAGTACCCGGAAACCCAGTATTGACAGCATCTCCTCCCCCATCGATCGAATCGTCTGCTCGTCGTCCACCAGGAGTACCGTTCCGCTTCCCGGGGCCCCTTCGTCCGGTTGCGGAGACGGCTCATCGGATATGGCAATCCGTTCGGCGGCCGGCAGCAGGACCTGGAAGGTTGTTCCCCGGTCCTGCTCGCTGACAAGCGTTATCGCGCCCCGATGACCGCGGATGATGCCGAGCGTGACCGCCATGCCGAGGCCGCGTCCGGCGAACTTGGTTGAAAAGAAAGGCTCGAATATCTTGGCGGCGGTTTCCGGATCCATGCCGCAGCCGCTGTCGATGACTTCCAGAACGACGTACCTCCCCTCCGGAAGCTGTTCAACGATCCATGTCTCGGAAAGAAACGCCCGGTCGCATTCCCTGGTGGACGTGGCGATTGAAATCACGCCGTTGCGGTCGCCTATGGCCTCGGATGCGTTGATTACCAGGTTCATGATGACCTGGCGCAACTGGGTCGCGTCGGCGTTGATGGCCGGAAGATCGGGGGCGGGATTGAAGCGCAGTTCCACCTTTTTTGATATGGATACATTGAGGATCTGGGTCATCTCTTCGACCAGCGAGTTCAGGTCCAGCTTTTCGATGATGAAATGCCCCTTGCCCGAATAGGCCAGCATCTGTCGCGCCAGCTCGGCGGCCCTGCTCGCGGCCCTCTCGATCCGCTCAACGTTCTCCCTTACCGGGGAGGAGGGGGGAAGCTGCATGAGGGCCAGATCCGCGTTGCCGAGCACGGTCGTCAGGATGTTGTTGAAATCGTGGGCAATGCCGCCGGCCAGAACGCCCAGGCTCTCCAGTTTCTGCACGTGGAGCATCTGGGCCTCAATGCGCCTGTTCTCCTCCTCAAGCCGCTTCCTCTCGGAAATATCCCGGGTGGTTACCATCAGGAACGATTTCTCCTCCACCATGATACGGGACAGATAACTGGCTACGAAGCCTTTCCTGCCGGGAGTGTGGGCCAGCTCCGTTTCGATTCTCCTCGACAGCCCGTCTCTCAGCACAGACTCGGCCATTGCGGTGAGCCCCGTCTTCCGCCAGGATTCGATCTGCCTGAAGTTCTGTTTCAGCAGGTCGGAGCCCCTGATACCCGAAATCTCCACCGCTGTCCGGTTCGCCAGAATGCAGGCGCCGGTCCCGCCGTCGAAGATGCGGATGCCCAGCGGTGATTGGGCCAGCAGGGTCTCAACGAAGGAGAGGATGTTGTTGCGGGAGTCTTCGGCCAGTTTGCGGTCGCTGATATCGGTAATGATCCCCACCAGCGATTGCAGCTGTCCGTCGGAGGAGTCGAGGCGCTTCAGGGACAGGTGGCCCCAGAAATAGCCGCAGGCCGAACTCAGATAACGGTGTTCGGTAAAGGCCCGGTCGTTTTCCCCGCTGAGCGACCGCAGCAGATCGGCGCTGCCATCGGACTCAGTCTCGTCGGGGTGGAGATGATCGTGATAGCTGGAGCCGATCAACTCTTCCATCCGGCATCCGAACATCTCCGCCATGCGCCGGTTGGCAAACGTGATCACTCCATCGGGGTTCATCATGATAATGCCGGCCTGGGAAGCATCGAAGATGACTCGGAGCCGCTTCTCCCCCTCACGGTTTTCATCTTCGGTCCGCTTCTGCTGCACGATCTTCCAGACCGTATCCATGAGCAGGGTCAGTTGACGCGCATCGGCTTCGTCGTAATCGGCCGCCTTGTTGGCCACCCCGATGGCGGCAACGATCCCTGCGTTGCAGAAGACCGGTATGGACATGAACCTGTGCAGCGGCGCGTGCCCCTCCGGATACCCCCTCATCCGGTGACTCCCGGCGGGAAAATCGTTGACGATGAAGGAACTGCGCCGGCGCACGGCTTCAGCCCACATCCCGACGCTGTCCAAGGGGTGGGACGGCTGTTTTCCGGTGATGCCGCATTCATCCATGACCCCCCGTGACCAGCTGTTGCGGGTAAACTGGCGGGTGCCTTCGTCATAGAGGTGGATGAAGCCGATCCTGCTGCCGGTCAGCCGGATCCCCTCTTCGAGGGCAAAATCCAGCAGATCCTGGGCCGTGGTGAATTTGTGCTGAATGATGCGCAGCAGACTCTCCAGGCGCGCCTCGTTAAGCCTGATGGTCTCCCTGGCCTTTTCAAGCTCGGTGGTCTCAGCCGTGGGGAGCTGTTCGCGCACGACAATGTTACCGCCGATGTCCGTGTGGCAGGCATCGGCAATGCCGCTACTGTCCAAAACGCCTTGCATTGTATTGCATCTCCGATTGCTGGTTGCGGGTTTACCACTGGGGGTGTGCAACGAGGGGGTTGAGTATGGCTGCAGTGTACCGGAGTGCGGGGAACCTGTAAACAATATTTTTAATGAGTGTTTTTCGGGGGCGCCGGACCGGACTATCCCAGGGTTTTCCTGAAACGTTCAACGGCAAGCAGCATGACCGCCAGGCCAATGGCGGCAAGGGCAGCCAGCTGCGTCCAGAGAACCGCCAGGCCCACCCCCTTGAGAAAGATTCCCCTTATGACCACCATGTAGAAGCGGAGCGGGTTGAGCAGGGTGAGCCATTGAACCGGCAGGGGCATGTTCTCGATGGGGAAGGCGAAACCGGAGAGGAGCATTGCCGGGAAAATGACGAAAAAGGCGGTCATCATGGCCTGCTGTTGGGTCCTGCTGACGGTGGAGATCAGCAGGCCGATACCGAGCGAGCTCATGAGGAACAGGGTGGTGGCCAGGAAGAGGAGCCACAGGCTGCCCCTCACCGGTACCTCAAACACCAGGGCGCCCACCATGCTGATCAGAGCCACGTCGATGTAGCCGATCAGCACGAATGGCAGCGTCTTTCCCAGGATGAATTCACCCTTCCGGATCGGCGTGACGATGACCTGCTCGATGGTTCCAATCTCCTTCTCACGCACGATGGCCAGGGATGAGAGCAGCATGGTGATGACGAACAGGATGTTGGTAATAACCGCCGGAACATAGAAGGGAGGACTTTCCAGGTTGTCGTTGAACCAGGCGCGTCCGGCCAGGTCCACCCGGCCGATGCGGGGCGCTGCCCCCAGGCGCTCTCCGGCGAATCGGATCTGCAGGTGGGTGTTGTAATCGTTGGCCAGGCGTCCCAGATAGCCCATGACCACACCGGCCGTATTGGAGTCGGAGCCATCAAGCAGGGCCTGGACCGCCACGGTTTCCCCGCGCTGCAGTTTTTCCCTGAATCCGTGCTCGATGGTCAGCACGACCCTGACTGCGCCGCGATCCAGCAGCTCGGTTGCCTCGGCGTCGCTGCCGATGCGCCCGGCAGGCCGGAAATGACCGGAGGAGAAGAGTATGTCCGTCAACTCCCGGCTTTCGCTGCTGTTGTCCCTGTCCATGACCGCGGTGGGGATGTTTTTCACGTCCATGTCAACCGCATAGCCGAAGATCACGGTCTGCAGGACGGGCAACACGAAGAGCACGATTCTCATGCGCGGGTCGCGGAAGACCTGGATGAACTCCTTGATCAGCATGGCGCGAAGACGTTCCAGCATGTTGTTGTCCTTGAGAACATGCAACAGATTCAGCATGTTCGAGTGCTTCTATAAAAATGTGTGACAATCTGACCTCCCGGATGGCCAATTGTCCCACGTCTAATCGATTTTCTTCCTGAACTTCCCCACGGCCACCGCCATGACGATCACGCCGAAAGCGGCCAGGAAGAGCACTTCCGGCCAGAGCAGTCCGATTCCCACATCCTTGAGGTAGATCCCGCGCAGGATGAAGACGAAGTAACGGGCGGTAATGATATGGGTTACGGCCTGGATCGGCAGGGGCATGTTTTCTATCGGGAAGATGAAACCCGAGAGCAGAAACGCAGGGAGAACGGTTGTGACAATGGCCATCTGGCTTGCCAGCAGCTGACTCCTGGTGATGATGCTGAGCAGCATGCCGAAGGAGAGCGCACCGAAGAGAAACAGCATGGCCAGGGGGGTGAGGAGCCAGAGGCTTCCACGCAGGGGCACATGGAAGACGAACTGGCCGACGCCGACGCAGAGAATCAGGTCCAGCACCCCGATACAGAAGTAGGGGGCCAGCTTGCCGATGATCAGTTCCAGGGAGGAGACCGGGGTGGCGATCAACTGCTCCATGGAACCGTTCTCCCATTCGCGGGCCATGCTGAGGGAGGTCAGGATGGCGGCCATGATCATCATCACCACGGCGATGAGGCCGGGGAAGATGAAGTTGCGCGAGGTCATGTCGCTGTTGAACCAGACCCTCGGAGTCAGATCGAGCGCTGGCATCCTGGGGCTCATTCCCCTTCGTTGCAGCTGCTTGACGATAACCTGCCGGGAATACTCCAGCGTGGTGGCGGTGGCGTATCCAAGCGCAATGGTAGCGGTATTGGGATCGCTGCCGTCCACGATGGCCTGTACTGTCAATAGATCCCCCCGGGACGGTCCGCGGGCAAAATCGGGCGGGATGACCAGGGCGATCAACGCCTCGCGGCGGTCCACGGCATCCTCGATGCGGCGGTAGTTGTCCGTCCTGATGCGCAGGTCAAAGTAGCGGGAGCCGCTGAAACGGCTGATGAACTCCCGGCTTTCCACCGTATTGGACTGGTCCCAGACCGCCAGGGGAACCCTGTCCACATCCAGTGTCAGGGCATAGCCGAACAGAAACAGCAGCATCATCGGCATGCCGATGCCCATCATCAGGCTGCGCGGGTCGCGCAGGACATGGATGAATTCCTTTTTGGCAACGGCTTTCAGGCGGCGCGGGGTCATGGCCTGTCAACTCCGGTTTGTCCTGGTGGTGCGGTTCAGCGGGAATCCGCTTTCTTCAGAATTACTATGTTTCCGTGTCTTGCGGCAACCATGTTTTTCTGCTTATCTCGACGGCTCGAAAGAAGCCTGGTCGGCATGGGTACGGTTTTTCCCAGTTGTTCCGGCCTGGTACGGGCCGGCATTCGCCCTGGATTTTTTCGCTCCCGTGTGGGCCGGAACAATGGACTCCGGGAAGGGAACCCCAGGAGAAGAGTCTCCGGTCTGGACATTCTTTCCTTTTGTGTGTAGATTTGACCGGTTATGATGTTAAAATGTTACCTGCTTTGCATATTGCGGCGATATACGCAGGCATATGATGAAATGCCCGGATGAGTTCTGGAGTGATTCATGTTGACCCATAAAAAACTTGGCGAAATTCTGGTAGAAAAGGGTATTCTGACGCCGAAGTCAGTCAGCCGGACATTGGATGTGGCAAAACGTCACAAGAAACGCTTCGGACTGACTCTTGAGGACATGGAACTGGTAACGGGCGATGAGCTTGCCGAGGCTCTTGCGCAACAGCACAACCTTAAGGTCGTGTCAAATCTGAGTAAATACTCCTACCCAAGAGAACTGTTGGAAATCATTACTCCCGAATCCGCTCTGCAGCAGCTTGTTTTCCCCCTGAAACTGGACGGCAACAAGCTGGGAGTGGCAATGGCGGATCCAACCGACATGAGGTTCCTCAACAATCTGGGGGTTAACAAAGGGTATACGATCATACCTTTTGTTGCCACACGCAGGGATATTCATGCGGCCATCTGCAAGCATTATTTCGGGAGGGAAGTGGAAAAGGCCAGCGTTGAGACCATTCTGGTGATCGAAGACGACGAATTTATGAGAACTTTTCTGAAGGAAATACTGACACGGCACGGTTACCTGGTTATTCTGGCAAGAGACGGCATGGAGGGTTTCAGGGAGGTTATCGCCAGATCGCCCCAAATTATCATCACTGACAAGGAGATGCCGAAATTCGACGGGTTTGCCCTGATCAGTTCGCTCAGGGCGCTTCCGGAAACAAACTCCATTCCGGTTATTCTGATCAGCGGTGTTATGACCGCGGATGATGAAGTCAAGGTTTTTGACAAGGGTTTTTTCGACTTCATCCGCAAACCGGTCAGCGAATCCACATTGATTTCAAGGGTCAAGCGTGCTCTGCGCTTCTGCGAACAGAGGCGGGTATGAGGAGTGTTACAACCTGCTTCAATCTCTCCGCAGCTTCCGTATAATCGACGGCTGGAGGCGTTCCTTCCAGCTTTTCCATTTCCACATGGTGCGACCGTTCCCGTTTTTATCCCGAAATTTATGATAAAACCGCTCTAAATCCGGATGGAAAACTCCGACATCAGCGCCAGCTTCTCTTCGAGCGTAACGGGTTGGGACGGTTTCCTCCCGTCGGTTAGGCTGCTGTCCTGTGATTGCCCGGACGAAAGGGTCACGGTGTCTTCCGAATGCGGTGTCGCGGGGTTGTCTGACTGCTCGGAGGAGAGCAGAACGGTATCATTCTGAGGGGAATCCTGGGCAACCCGTTTCCTGGCTGACATGGGGCTACTGCTGCGTGTAACCTGCTTTTTCTTTTCCAGGTATTCCGCGGCAAGCGGTGAATGATCGAAACTTATCCTTGATGGCATTGCCTCTGTTCCTTTGTCCGGGCCGGTGACGTCCGGGAAGACGAATCAAGCGTCGTGTTTGCCGTTCATCGCCGTCCGTGATGATCATTTCTCCGTGCGGGGTGGATCTCGTTCCGCCTGTTGCATGATCGATCGCATTCCAGGAGGGAACCGTTTTGCGTGGGCACGGATTTGGACCCTGTCGCTGACAATAGATGTCCCGGTGGGTAAATGATAATGGGGCTGCATCCGGTTTTGTGGAACTATGTGGCTAACTCGATGTGTTAGGGCAGGAGTTGCGCATCCGTGTTTGCCGGCTTCCGATTTTTCAGGTGTCTTGCGGCAGTCGCTTCAGCAACTGTTTTTCTCATGAAGGTTATACCCTGTTTTGTTCCCACGATCAATCTTCATTATTGTCGAATGTTGTTTAAATCAGGACAATACCCGGTGCGGCGCGCACTCTTCAGTTCCAGATACTTACCGGACGCAATTCTGAATGAAGGCGGAACAGGGGAGTCGACGGTTTGGCTGAGCTGCGTTGCCGGCAGGAAAACGGCTGATTTCTCTAAATGTGCGCAATTGCCGATGGTCATGTTACGATGGCGGGCATGCCCGCCATCGTCCATCCCGACGCCAGTTCATCAACTCTTCTTGCTGGTTTTCGCGAAAAAGGGAGAGTAGCGTTGCACGACCGAGGTTCCCCTGCATTCGGGACAGGTCACTCCACCCTTGTCATGCTCCGCGATACTCATGGTAACGGAAAAGCTCTTTCCACAGGTGTCGCAGTGGTATTCGTAGACCGGCATGTCTCTCCTCCTCCCAAACGCTGATACGCGGCTTTGTCATCTCTTAACGACAAATTTAGAAGAGTTTGGGGGTTTGTCAATGGATTGCCGGAAGCATGGGCGGGAAGTTGTTGGCACATGCAGGAAAAAATAATTGCTCCAATGCAAATCTGAGCGGATGCGCCGGTTCACCAGGAGTGTTCGCTAACGTGCTACATCGTGAGCCAACGCCCCTACAGGATTCCAATTCTTATACACGCTATTCAACCAATCGCGCCATTTCCGGATCATAAATCAATGAAGTAATGGAACCTTCGCGAATGCGTCGCACCGCCTCATCAATCACATGAAGAGGCACAAGGAACCATTCCCTTGGCCGCACCGGATTTCCGAAACGGTCATGGATGGTAAGGTCAAGCTGGGCAGACGCAAAGATGCGATGAAAGAGGTTCTCCAGCTTCGCACGGTTGATCCCGGCAAGTTTGTAGCTGGCGACAACCTCCACATCCGCCAGCAGATAGGTTGCATCGTGAGAAGCATTAGCGATACGGGATTCAATCTTTCCGCCGGTGACGCCAATCTTGTGAATCAGTTCCCGGTGTTCCGCGATGAACGGATGATTGGACAGGCTGCGCAGGACGTATATCGTGCCGCTTTCGATGTCATCCTCTTCCCAGGTTGCGCTGAACAGCGGTCCCATTTCCGGTTCGGTCAAACGGCGTCCCGCCTCATCCTTGTAGAGCGCCCGCTGAAGCGATCTGAGCAGAATATTACTCTCCGTGCCATTGGCATAAATAACCCTGAGCCGGGCGTCCACATGGCCATTCGGTGTTTGAAACTCCTCGCCTTTTTCCGCCACATAGACAAGCTGGCCGTTCAGAATAAAGAAATTACCCGCCTCGACGCCGGCATCCCTGCCAAATGGCCTTGTCCGACGGGCACCGGATTTGATTTCGATCTCAGCCTGCTTGAAGAACGGCTGGAACCGTTCAAAATCAGCGCATTTGTCGCGATTGGCAATTTCCTCGGCCGCTCGTATTTCGGCCCTCGAGCGGACATGACGCAGTTCGGTGATATGGGATGCCCCAGCCGCTCCTTCGAGTTCGGCGAGCAGCTCGTCATTGTCCATCGCCTCTACCGCCTCATTCAAAGGGACTTCAGCCGCACTCAGCAATTTCTGATGATCAAACGGGGCGAGAAGAACCCGGCACTCCTCCAGCGCGCGCAGACGGTCAAGACGCACGGCATACAACCGTTCGAAGATGTCCCTGTCTTCGCCGTGCCGGGGAGTGCGGCCATGTTGTTCGACAAATCGCTGGATTTCCTCGAACCCCGCGATGATGCGTTCCTCGCGCGGCGAACGCCCGTTCTTCTTCTCTGGCTGGGCAAATTCACCCAGCTCCGCGCGTAGTTCGTCCAGATCAATCATAACGCCCCTCATCCTTGAAACGCACAAAGGCTGCCGCGCCCTCTGCCATCCGTTTTTCCCATGGGTCCGTTGAGCTGACTGACGGCAGCCGCCCCCGCTCTTTCTTGAACGCTACCGCGCGAACCGCTAGTTCCTTGGCTTCCTCCGGTGTGAGGCCCGTTCGTTTGGCCGTAATAGCAGCTTCAACCTGCTTCAGGCTCTCCTCTGTCATTGCCTTTGAGAGGATTGAATACGCTTCCTCGAACGGATTGATCCGGTCGATGAGGTCAATATCCAGCTCGCGCACATCCATGGCATATTTGCGCACCCCCTGGATCAGGGCCGTATTGGCGGCCGGTTCGCCGGCGCTCCAGTCACCGGCGGCAACTTTCTTGGCCTGTTGCACCAGATAAATGGCGGCGACGGCGTGCTGTCTCACCGCCTCCTGGTCTTGCTCGTCAAGTTCCGGATACTTCTCCTTGATGATCTTGCCCATGCGTACCTGGGTCAGTTCCTCGGGCACCAGGTCTTCGTCAAACAGACCTCGCTCGATGGCGGTCTTGTCCTGAACAAAGGTTGCGATGACTTCGTTCAGATCTTCCCGGCAGATACGGGCCGCCTCCTCGCTTTTGGGTTCCGCAAGCCCCCTGATTTCTACCTCATAGCGTCCCGTCTCTTCGTTCACGCCGGCATTGCACGTGCCCGGATCATAACCGTCTTCGCCGTAGTCGAATCCTGGCTCGGGAACATTCTCCGGGGTTTTTGGCCTGAACTCGAAGCGTGGCGCCAGAACCTGCTCCATCAGCAGGCTCGCGGCG
>CAZRPI010000067.1:0-2534 GCA_964601865.1 uncultured Pelobacter sp.
GGTATAGCCTCGATCACGAACCGGAATGCGGCCGATATCTCTCCCAATACTCCGTTTCATGAACTGGGGATAGACTCACTCGGTTTCGTAGAAATTCTCGTCTACGTGGAAAAAACCTTCAACCAGCAGCTGATTTCCTCGGAGCTCACCAGGAAGGATTTCGAAAACGTTCATCTGCTGGCGCGCCTGATCGCCGGGAAACAGTGACTCCATAGACGCCATGCCGGAATCCAGACGAAAGCGCTACCTGTCCGGTTCGGACTGGGTGATTGCCACCCTCGACCATCTGCTGAAGAAGACCACCTGCACGGGGAATATCAACCAGGTTGCGCTGCTTCTGGATGGGCCGCTGGACGCGTCCGCATTCGCGGAAAGGCTGGCCGGCTTCGTTGGCCCATTACCCGTTCTGGAGGGGCGGATTGCCCGTGATGCCAGGCTGGCGCCCTACTGGAAGATTCCCGCCTCCCTGAAACGCAGGGTGGGGATTCACGCCACCTCGCTCAACGACGTCACTTCGATGGGGGAGCTGCTGCCGGCCCTTGCCCGCTCCTCGGCCATCCCTTTCCGCGATGAACGGGAACACCTGGACTTCCGAATCTTCTCCGACTCCGGGCGCAGCGTTCTCGTCATGCGCTTCGACCACCGCCTGTTCGACGCCCGCGGCGCCGAATCGTTTCTGAACTGTCTCCAGCAGCCCCCGGCTGACCGGTTCCCTTCCGCTCCCATTACCTTCACCTCTTCAGCCGAACTGACCGATTGGGGGGCCAAGTTCCGGGCCGGGACCAATGTCAACCGCCGCATCATCGCCCTCTCCAGATCTACTCCCATGGCCCTGCCGCCCCGGAGCGGCGGAACGGGAAACTTCACCTACCGTCTGCTCGGCTTCGACCGCGGGGAGACGGAGCTGATTTTCCGAAAAGCCTGCAGCATGGCCGGCTACCTGATGGAATCCCCCTTCCTGCTGGCGGTTGTCACGCGTAGCGTGCACGAACTGTTCGTCGGACGCTCCGCGACCGGCGAGAGCTACCTGGTGCCGGTGACCGTGGATCTCAAACCCGGCAGGGAATCACTGCCGGATCTCTTCTTCAACCAGGTTTCATATCTCTACTACCAGATCCCGCTGCAGGCGGGAGACGACCTGCCGGAGCTGGTGTTACTCTACAAGCGGCAGATGTACGACCAGGTCAAATCCGGATTCGCCCGTGATCTCGCCCAAGCCACCCTGCTGAGCCGGATCGCGCCCCTCCCCCTCATGGGGAGAATGATGCGCATTCCCCTCAAGGGAAGGATGGCCAGCTTCGTCTTTTCCCATCTGGGCAGGAGTGCGTACCAGTCATCGAAGTTCATGGGGCTGGGGGTTGACAATGTCCTGCACCTACCTAGGGTGCCGTACCCGCCCGGTCTTGGTTTCTTCAGCAGCGTCTATGGGGACCGCCTCACCATGACCATCGCCTGTCTGGACGGCCTGCTGGATGAACGGGAACTGGACCTGCTGGAGAGAAACATCCGCCAACATATCGGTGCGGAAGCGTCATGAGGATGCTTTCCCGTGAAATAGTCGTGGCGGGCGGCGGGGTTGCGGGAACCTGCGCGGCCCTGGCGGCGGCCCGGGGCGGCGTGTCAACCCTGTTGCTGGAGGCGCGGCCCGGCCTGGGCGGAACCGGGGCTTCCGGCATGCTGCGGCACATCTGCGGCCTGTACGGTACCGGGGATACCGTTCCCACGGAAACCCTGAACGGCGGCCTTGCCGCGGAAATCGCGGAACGGCTGCTGGCTATGGCGCCGGGCCGGACCGTGCGCGGCATCGGGCAGGTATACGTCCTTCCCTACGGGGACGGTGATCTGCGCACGGTTCTGACGGACCTCTGCGGGGCGGAAAGTAACCTGAAGGTCGTAACATCGGCCCCGGTGGTCCGGGCGACCATGGCCGGTGAACGGATGACCGGCGTCACGGTGGCCGGCCGGGATGGTCTGACAGCCGTCAGCGCCGGCTGTTTCATCGACTGCACCGGCGAGGCGGCGCTGGCTGCCCTGGCGGGTGTCGGCTGCGACCTCTCGCCTCCTTCGGAACGCCAGCTGGCCGGCTTCACCATCAGGGTCGCGGGACTCAGGGATGTGGACGACATGGCGTCTCTCAGGGTCCCCTATTTCTGCGCCCAAGGGGCCGGGGAGGGCGTGCTGCCGCCGTTGCTGAGGTTCACCACCTTTTTCCCGGGCGATTCCCCGGATGAGGGTTTCTGCAAGCTCAGCCTGGACGGCGATGACGGTGAGGAGCGTGAGCAGCGGGCGCGCCATTGGGCGATGCTCCTGATCGGCTACCTGGGACGGGTCCTCCCTTCTTTCGGCGGAGCGCGGATCGTCGGAATGGCGGAGAGAGTCCTTGACCGCGAGGGGAGAAGGGCGCGGGGGGAGTATATCCTCACGGAGGACGATGTCCTCTCCGGCCGCAAGTTTACCGACGGAATCGTCAAAAACTCCTGGCCGATCGAGGTCTGGGACAGGTCCAGGGGGACTGGTTACCGCTTTCTCCCGAA
>CAZRPI010000067.1:2634-7290 GCA_964601865.1 uncultured Pelobacter sp.
TGCTGAAAACGCATCCGGGAGCAGTCCGTTGACCTACAGTTCCATCATAATTGCCGGCTGGCTTGCAATGATGAGCGCTTTCTTCTCCATTCCGATGACCTATGTGTCATACCTGCTGGAGGGACGCGCCGACACCGAAGCCATCGCGGCCCATATCGCCATTCAGGCGGCCGGAGCGCTGCTGTATGTGGCCATAAACCTGTACCTCAGGAGACTTCTCGACGTCCTGTTCAGGTTCCGTGATGCGGCCAGGTGTCTCGATCTCATGATAGCGGCAAATGTGGCGGTATTCGTGATCTCGGAGGTGGCCCGCTTCTCCCGATACAGTGAACAGTTGCTGTTCACGGCCATCGGGATACAGGTTTTCCAGGGAATGGTACAGGTTCGCTTCGGTTACAGGCTGCGGAAGCTGCCCTATGATCTGGACGGCATGGCGCAACCCTTCTGCTTCCTGAACATGGCAACCGGTGTTTGTATTGCTTCCGTCCTGCTCCTCTATGTCGGCGTGGTGGTGAGCGCCATAACCGACCTGATGCTCGGGACCATATTCTTTCACATAGCCAGGATGGCGCGCGAGGCGAATTCCGCCGACAGCGGGGGATAGCCGCGGTCTTCCCGTCAGCATATCGGGCAGTGAAACTGATTGCATTGGAGCGGTATGTTGGTAATATTATCCGCACCTGTCCGGATTCCGCGGGATACTTCCCGGTCGCGTCCGTCTGATACTCCACTGATCTGTTCCGGGCCTTCCCGTGCCCGCATCCCACCGAGTCGAAGGAGGTAGTATGAGAGGGTTGAAAGAATTTTCCCTGCTGGCGGTGTCCGCCTGTCTGCTGCTTTCCGGGCAAGCGTCTGCCGTCGAGACGAAGCCGGAGCGACAGATCATCGTGGCCAGGAGTGAAGCCGATTATGACTTCCTGAAGGGACAGTTCGTCGCCGACGGAGGGACGGTTGTGAAGGAGATGAAGCCGCTGCTCGGTTTCGTGGTGACCGCTCCCAGGGAAATCCACAGCAGGAGCGCAGCCCTTGCCTCCGCCAGGTCCCGCGGACTGTATCAGGTGGCTGCCGACAGGGTGAGGCATCTCATCAGGCCGGGGATGAAACGGGAATTCTTCGGGACCGAGGACAAAACCGACGGTTCCGGCATTCCCGCGCTTAAAAGGATACAGATGTCCGTTCCCGCCGTTGTCGCGGGTTCCGGCTCCCAGAACGGCGACTTTCCCAGGCCCGCCGCCATTACCGCGGATCCGGCCTTTTCTCTTTCCGGGCTCATGTGGAACTATCTGCGCATCAACGCGGATGACGCCTGGGGGGTATCAAGCGGCATCTCGGATGTTCGTGTGGGCGTGGCGGATACCGGACTTGACTACACCCATTCCGAACTTTCGGGCAAGGTCTCGCAGGTTTTCGATCTTACCGACACGTCACTCTGCAAGGATTACTACGGTAAGAGTGACGCCGATCTTGCCGACTATTACGGTGTGCCTTCCGATATCGACTTCAATGGCCACGGCACCTGGATCGGCGGCAACATCGCCGCCGTGGTGGACGGTCATGGAATCAACGGCATCGCACCCGGCGTCAAGCTGGTATCGCTCAAGATCTCCGAATGGTGCGGCTCAGCCTATGACTCATCCATAATCTCCTCCTTTATCGTTGCCGCGGAAAATGGTATCGACGTCGTCAGCATCTCGTTCGGAGGCTACAGCGACTCAAAAGATCCCTACCAGAAGGCCACCCTCGATCTCTACAAGGCGGTAGTGGCGTATGCCAGGAAGATGGGGACGGTTATCGTCTCCTCGGCCGGCAACGACCATGTACGTATCGATGCCAGCGGCAAGGTGTCGAGTCACGGCATCCTGATGTCTACGGGGAACTCCACGGCTGATGATTACTTCGGGCTGTACGAGACGCCGGCCGGCGTGAAGGGTGTGGTGATGGTGTCCGCAACCGGCAACAATGTGGAGTCTCCCTCCGCCAGTTGCGCTGCCGGGACGACCGGCGCCAACGCCACCTGCAAACTGGCGACTGATACCCACCAGTCCTTCGGCGCCGGCCTGCAGGACCAGCTCGCCTATTACAGCAACTATGGTCCCAGGATCGACATTGCCGCTCCCGGAGGCGCCAGGAAATTCAACCTCCCCTATTCCGACGGGGGAGGGACGCCGGGCTGGCCGGTGACCACCGCCGACGGCTACAGCTCCTGGGAGGAGTTCAGCATCACCTCCAACTATGCCCAGGACATGACCTGCTATTCCTGGCCCAGTTCCGCCGTCTTCCCCGCCAACCAGTGCTATACCAACATCCAGGGTACCTCCATGGCGACACCCCATGTCTCCGCGGCCATCGCTCTCGTGGCAAGCGTGAACAGCTCCGCCAGGTACAAGCCGGACACCCTGATCAAGATCGTCAAGGCGAACGCCAGGAAGGTGAAAGGGAACAAGACCCCGCCGCTGAGCGCGGCCGATAAGAGCGCGGGTGACCTGACGGGAGAGGCGTGCGCGTCCGGTTACTGTCACCTGGGCGGGAAGGCCATTTCGGACAAGGAAGCCTACGGCGCCGGCATTGTGGACGTCTACAAGGCGGTGAACCCCAAGGCGTCCAGGATACAGTGACCTAAGGAAGCAAAAGCGGTTTCTGTTCCATTGTATAACGCGGTGACGGATTGACTGTCATGGATGCGGAACCGTCGCCGTAAAACGGATATGCTGAATCAGAGGAAGGAACCCGTTCCACGGGTTCCTTCCCGTTTCTCCGGCGGAGTTCCGGGCACTACCGGGGGGACCGAGACCCGGGGGCGGTGTGCCATGGTTTCCTGACATCCCGCGCGCCCGTGATTCCGGGGAACAGTCCGATTCCTGGCCGTTCAATCCGGATTCGCCGTCTGTGTCTCTCCGTTTTCACCGACCATCTTCGAGAGCATCCCGTGGAGCCCGGTAATGGCAACGTTCTGGGCCTCCAGATGTTCCAGGATCACTCTGATTTCGTGCTCCGCCTTGAGGTTCACCTCGTAATCCAGGTGGGCCTCGATGCGGTCGCGATCCGCCTTGCGGTTCTGGCTCATCATGATCATCGGCGCGGTATAGGCAGCCTGCAGCGACAGGACGAGATTCATCAGGATGAAGGGATAGGGGTCCCAGTGACGGATCCAGGCGGTGACGTTGAGAATGACCCACAGGGTGAGCAGCACCGACTGGCCGATGATGAATTCCCAGGAACCGACCTTGGCCGCGACCCAGTCTGCCGCAACCTGGCCCGACGTCAGCTGCTCGTCTATGACCTGGTTGGCGTTTCTTATCGGGGGGTGTCTGTGGTTATGGTTGAAAGGCGAGGGAAATGCGGGCAGATGCATGAATACCTCCTGTCGCTGAGTTCTGCCCTACCATACCAGATCGGATCTGGCGCGCAACTCCCTTTCCTGGTCGGCTTAATGAAACGGGGTGTGTTGGGCCGCAAAATGGCCGGCCTGGAATCCGTTTTCTCTTCTCGAAAGGTCGATTGCGGAGATGCGCATGACTTGACGCTTTGCCGTTCCTGATGGTATGTGTCTGATACCCCATCGCGAGGGTAAACTTCATGGTTTGTGCTGGCTGCAATGTTTCCAATCTCAATCGGCGGCAAGATAAGGATTAAAGACAGGGCTGCCTTCTCCGCTCGGGCAGTCGAGGACGAGATCGCTTCCACGCTCATGGTCAGGGGTATCCCGGTGGAATACGGGCCCGAAGGCGGATTCAGGTTCAGGCTGAGCGTGTTCCGTCTCCTGGGATGGACCGCATTCCAGGGAATTTCTTCGGGAACGGTCCGCTGCACCGAGTGTCCCGAGGCGCTGCATATCTCCTACCGCCTGCGGTTTTTTCATCTGGCCCTCCTGATTTCGGCTCTGGTGCTGCTCATCAGGTGGTTCGACACCGGATACAGCCCGATACACATCCCGGTCAAGTATTACATCCTGGCCTGGATCGGCATGGTGGGCGCCAACATGTTGTTCTCGGTGATGGAATTCAGGCGTTTTCTGCGCTCGTGCGCGGCCGAGTCGGCCGAACGGGTGTTTTACTGGAGAAAATAGGGGGTGGCGCGTTTCTAATGTACGTCCAGCCAGTTCGTAATTTGTTTTCTACGTTCGGCAATGGCTTTTAGCGTGACGTCGCCCCGTTGATACTTTTTCAGTGTGTAACCGTAGCGGCGCAGCACATCCACAAAACGGCGCGGGTAGCAGAAATAAATTCCGATGGAATTCATCGGCAGCGAATACAGATTGGCGATCATCTCCTTGGGCAGAAATACCCGCTGCCAGAATATACGGATTTTGTCCCAAAGTCGCCTGTGTTCAAGGAGCTCGGCAAAAGGTGCGGGGATAGAAGCTGTTGTTATTTTGTCGCTGAGGATCTGGAGGATGACGGTCTCGGTAAAATCGTCCGTCATATCCGCTGGCCGCAGCTCTTCCAGGATTTCGGCGGGTACATCCGCGCCAGCCAGTTCTTTTGCCATGCGCAAGGCCAGATAAACACCCCGCTGCCATCCCCAGCGAACGGTCCGCGCCGTAACTGCTCGCCAATCGAGAACGGCGCCGAAATGGGCAATCGTTGCCGCAATGTCGCATGAGGGGCGAAGTCCGAAGGCGAACTGGTGATGGTAGGAAGTGTGCAGGCAAAGATG
>CAZRPI010000067.1:7390-18925 GCA_964601865.1 uncultured Pelobacter sp.
AGGGGCGAAGTCCGAAGGCGAACTGGTGATGGTAGGAAGTGTGCAGGCAAAGATGGAGCAACTGGTCTTCGGGTGAGAGTGCCAGCGTGTCATGGCCTGCGATGTGAACGGGCATGGCGTGCTCCCATAAACCCGAGGGATCGATGCTGTATCTTTCGCCTGGAGCTGTCAGGTTCCAGTGGATTTCGAAGGCGGCATATCCGCTTTTATACATGCAGGGCAGGTGATGCCCGGTTTTAATAATTGTGTCAATGTGTATGGGCTGAAACGGTACATACCCCATTTTCTCCAAAATATCCGCAATCCGTGCCAGGTCGTCCGGTTGCGCCAGCACGTCGATGTCGTTCATTTCCCGCAGTCCGATGTTGCCGTAAACCGCTTCCGCCAGGAAAATACCCTTGAGCAGGATCAGGGGTATCCCTTCGGATTTCAGAACCGACAGGAGCCGCCGTAGTTCGGCATAGAGGCGGAGGTTGAGCAGCGTGTTTTGCCGGTATGCCACCCGGAGTTCTTCCGTCACCGCTTTGGGAACGGCATGTTCCATCCCCTTTTCCCTAAGCCGCTGCCAGAGCAGCGGCCGAACCCGCTGATTTGCCGCCTGGGAAAGCATGGTCTGCCAGCCCTCGGGCGGGAGAGCGGCAAGGCGGGAGAGGTCGAGTGACGGGATATCTCTTCTGATGCATTCTATCAGGAGCCGGTCAGGCTCCGGTATGTTCACTTCCATGCTCGCTCCCTCGCAGATCATCGTCACCTGCCCCCTGACTCATCTGCCGCCTCCATGACGACTCATACCGCCCCTTAAGGGCCAATAATTCCGCATGGCTTCCGGATTCGACGATTCGGCCTCTTTCCATGACGTGAATCATGTCCGCGTGCAGGGCTGTTGTAAAACGGTGGGTAATCATCAGGGCGGTCCGTCCGGCGACAAGCTGACGAAAACGAAGGAGCCAGTCCGCTTCGGCCCAGGAATCCATGGCGCTGGTCGGTTCGTCCAGGATGACGAAATCGGCGTCTCTCAGGAAGGCCCGCGCGAGGGCCAGACGCTGCCATTCGCCACCACTCAGTTCGGCGCCGCCGAACCACTTGCCCAATACGGTTTCATATGCGGCCGGCAGACGTCCAATGGGCGCATCGGCTCCGGCCGCCCGTGCGGCGGTCGTGATCCGTTCCAGGTCCGGGGCACCGTCTATGTCGCCAAAGGCTATGTTGTTGAAGACCGTGTCATGGTAACGCAGCGGTTCCTGAAACAGCACGGTAATCCGCTGCCTCAGGGCCGAAAGGTCTATGGCGCGAACATCAACGCCATCGATCAACAGACTTCCCTTCTGAGGATCGTAATAACGACAGAGGAGTTTGATCAGCGTGGTTTTGCCGGCGCCGTTCTCACCCACTATCGCCGTGATTTTTCCCGCCGGAATCGGGAGGCTGAAATCAACCAGTGCAGGAAGCCTCGTCTCGGGGTAGAAGAAGGTAACATCCCTTATTGCGATTTCTTTACCCAGGCCCGGATAGGGGAGCGATGGGGACATTTCACGTACCCGCGGCTTCAACTCCAGAAACTCAAACAGGTTTTCCAGAAAGGCAAGATTGCGATAGATTTCACCGGCGCTCGCCAGCAGTGAACGCATCATGCGTTGACCCTGGAAAAATGCCTGGAAAAAAAGGGCGAGATCACCCAGGCTGGACGTGCCGTTCAACGCCCGGAAAGAGATCCAGCAGAGCGCTCCGGCCATGCTCGCAAGCCCGATCCCTGCCGCTATGCTCTGGGAAACGGCTTCGCTGCGGGCAAGCTGCACCTGCTCCCGACGAAGCCGTTCGCGCAGCTTACGGAAGAGCATCCTGAAATGGGGACCGAGGCCGAACAGACGCATCTCGGCCGCGGCTTCACGCTGGGTGAGCATCAGGTCGTAGTAATTGGCCCAGCGCATGGCCGTGGTATTCTGTATCCGCCAGAAATGAAAGCGCAGCGTATGGCGGAGCACAACCAGAAGGGCGGGCAAGGTGCTGAGCGCCAGAAGAAGCGGAACCCATATGCCGAAGGCCAGCAGGACCCCCCCCATGGCAATCAGGGTTACGAAGCTCTGCAGCAGGGCGCCGGTGTTTTCGAGCAGGGCACCCGGCCGGCTCAGGGCGTCTATCCGGGCACGGTGCAACTGGTCGTAGTATCCGGGGCTGTCGTAGAAGGAGAGGTCGAGCCGCATGGCCTGCTCATGGATAAGTTCATGGACGTGGTCCTGCACCCGTTCCGACAGGACGATGCGAAGCAGTTTCGCGCCGCTCTGGCATAATTCGGCGCCGATCAGCGTCAGAACCATGGCAAACGCTGCCGGGAGGAGCGGCTGCAGAGCCTGCCACCCGCCGCCGCCGCCGCCGAGCGTTGCCACGCCGTTCACCAGGGTGCGGGTCAGGTAGACCAGGGCCACCGGCAAAAGCCCCTGGGCCAGCAGCAGTCCGAGCCAGAGAAATGTCATCCGCCCGGCGGCCCGGCGCAGCAGATGGAACGCCTGAGGTATGTAGGGGAGTTGGACCCTGAATCGGTCAGTTGCCGCGACAAGTTGTTTAAGAGTCTGGCTCATGGGCAGTGGTCCACGGTTTTCATCTTATGCAGCCGGCGAGTAAGTTTTCATGTTTTCAACCAATTGGATAGATCGCGTCCGATTAGGTCCTGCAGCCTCAGAATGTCCTCGCGGTAGCAGGTGGTGAGGCGGGAGCGGAGCTCCGGATCAAGCGGCGGAGGCGGCTCCAGATTGAATTTGCTGTCGAGCCGTTGAAGAACAGCGGCCGTGGCTTGCCTGGCAATCGGGGGAAGGAACGGCGCCCGCCGGTCAATATTCTCCGGATGCGTTGCCCAGTGATGGAAGCGGCGGCTTTTCGGCAGGAGAGTTACATTGCTGCGGCGTATTCCGGGTGAAAACCCCTGGTCAACTTCCAGAAAAGCGAACAGCTGGCGGAGCATTGTCAATGGTTTTGCTTTCCAGTCCTCAAAGAGACAGACCTTGATCCGTTCGCGGGGGAAGTGATCGTACCATACCGATAGCGGAGCGTGGTAATACCCGTTGGTCCGGTAGAAGAGCCATGGAAGCCACCCCGCCTCCCTGCGTTGTTCCTCTGCCGCCAATGCCGCTTCGAAAGTCGGCAACGGTTCCACACCGTGCTGCCGCATCTGCTGATAGTTCGAATAGGCGCGTTCGGCGGGGTGCCGCAGGATGACCACAATCCGGCTCCGCGGCAGATTCCGGTGAATGCGCTGCGCCGCCAGGGACGAATAGAGGTAGGGGGGCGAAGCCTCTCCCACGGCCCGCTGGTCCGTCACCCCGGCAAACAGCCGGGCGTAGGCCAACGGCTCCCAGATGGCATGCTGCCGCAGGTATGTGCCGAGCGGCCCGGGGTAAACCGGCGGCTGCCCGTTGCAGGCAAAGTAGTGCGGTTCTTTGACCGGACTCATGTAAATTTCCGGATGCTGTCTGGTGGTATCGTAGAGAGCGGTGGTGCCGGCCTTGGGAGCTCCAATGATGAAGAAGTCAGGCAGACGCACGGATACTCCTGGCAACATGCCACCCTTTTTTCAACCAGTTAGCCCATCTTGATCCGGCTCGCACTCTCAGGGTACAGGCAAGACGCAGCATCCGGTCATTGCCTGACCGAGCTTCCGCAAACTCAGACAGCGTCAGGAGATAGCGTCTGTAGCAGTCGGGCCCCAGATGGCTGGACCGCTGACAGGCCGAGCGCCAGCGATCTGCCATGGTCCTGCGCAGAAAGTTGTCCCCGGTATGCGCCAGCCGGATAAGCCACCGTCCGGCCCGTTCCAGGTCTGCGATCTCTTCAAACGGCGCTGCTTCGAGCAGAAGCGAGATCACCCTGAGGTCGTCGGCTGCCGCCTCGGGAAACAATGTCTGGAAATACGGCTTGCTGTACCGGAGTTGGTCCTGCTTGAAGGCTGCGCCATGGACCATGTGCGTCTGATTTTCGTGGTAGCAGCATTTGAGGAGAATCTGGGGCATGTTCCCCAACCGGTACCGATGGGCGATCTGCGTAAGCTGGGCATAATCGGAGTACGCAAGCGTCTCGTCGTACGGATGTGCCCGGGCGATCTCGGCCCGCATCAGGACAGTAGGCAGAAACAGGCTGATCCGGAAGAGCAGTTCGTGACAGATGGCTTTATGGCTCTCGGGAAACCAGATGAGACCGTCGGCGGCGCCGAATCTTTTCAGGCTGCCCCCGCAGATATCCACCCCGGCGCGATGCATCCAGGCCAACTGGAGGGACAGACGCTCGGATAGAGCGATGTCGTCGTCATCCATATGGGCGATGTAATCGCCTCTCGCCATGGCAACCCCGGCATTTCGCGCCCGCCACTGGCTGCCGTGCGCCAGGAACAGCGGGCGGACACGGCGATCGCGGCCCGCGAAGTCCCTGACAATAGCCGCCGAACCGTCGCTCGATCCTTCGTCTACGACAACGATCAACTCAAGCGGTGAATGGGTCTGCGCCAGAATCGAGCTGATGGCGGCGGCGACATAGCGCTCGCGATTGTAGACCGGCATCACGACGGATATGAGAGGACTCTCGCAGGCGGTCATCCGCGGCGCCAATTCCTTCCTTCCCCCGTTACACGCACATCAGGAAGAGTAGATGCCGCCAGAATAAGCGCTGTGTGAATCGGAATGACCGGGCACCATGCCGCTCATCGCATCCTTCAGATCCATGCGCTCAAAAGTCGGCGTAATCCAGGGGAGCAGGCCCTGCTCCCGATTCATCATGTCTTTGTCGTCGTTATCCCGCTGAATTGTCATGGTATGTAACCCCCTTATATGAAAGATCCCGTTTCGCGGGCAGCATCCCGGTCATCCCGGATAGCGCGCCAGTATCTTGTAGCCGTCGCGTTGCGCGATATGAAGTCCGACCACCCCCGTTTCGCCATCCTGGACCCAGGCGTGGGCGCGGAGGCCTTGGCCGGGCAGAGTCGCCGCGCCGTAATAAAGCGTGACGCCGACGCCACGACGCCGCAACATGGCCTGAGCTGCCATGGCTCGCTGCAGGCAAGTGGTTTCCATCGCCCAGCGGCTTTTAGCGTGAAATAGCGCCCGCTGTACCGCCCTGACGGCCTTTTGGCGCTCCCTGCCGGTCTTCTCCGGTTGTTTCGCGGGTCTGTCAAAATACCATATCAGGCGGCGAAACGAAAACCTCGCCAGGGCCAGACGCGCGGCCAGGAGACAGATCGCCGCTTCAGTTCTCAACAATAATGCTGTGAGCATGCGGGGCCGATCGTCAGCATCCCGGTGCATCGCAAATCTCCACCAGCGCCGCCTCATGCAAAGCCGAGAGCAGGGCGGAAATCTCACGCAGACAGACCCCCTCATCGACTGCGTACCTGCCGCACACCTGCGCGCAGATTTTCTCCACGGATACCGGCATGGCGATCAGGTCCCAGACCACTCCGGCTGTTTCGTTCAGGGAGTAGCAGTACCCCGCCTGGGAGTCGATGGCCAGCAGTTCGTCATCAAGCCGGCTGAAGGGTAGATCGTTGGCCCGTTTCACGATGGTTCGCTTTTCCAGTTTGATATCCATGACCGTTTCCTGTTTTCCCTCCCCGTATTAGGTCGCGTTGGGGGGCTCAATCTGATTTCAGCGCTTGCCATTGTCGAGCGATCAGGCTGCTTACCTCAGCCATGGCCACCCAGTTCCCCGGTCGCCGCAACACCCAGACCGGCGCGCCACGTACCAGCTGGGCGCATTGTTCCCAGTAGACGCCTGTTTTATCGAATGATTCGATGAACGAGGCGCGATAGGTGGCCGCCGGGATGACTCGGCTCAGCGCATTCATCCCCCTGAGGCGCATCAGTCCGGGATCACCCCATTCCAGCACGCAAAAGGCGTTCAACGGAATCGACACCCTTTCCATGGGAGGTTTTTTAATTAACATATCTACGGCAAACTTGTCCACACGGAAATGATCGCGGGTCAAGCCGGCAGAGTTCAACTCCAACACATCGGGGGAAAGGAATGACTCGGATCTGCCTGGAGGACCGACATGCCGCATCCTGTCCAGCTTGATGCATACATCCACATTCCCGTCCGGTTTTTCCAGTTCAAAGGCCGACCATTCCGGAATTGACAGCTCCGAAGCTATGGAAAGCCCCGCGTAGTGATAATGCCATTGCGTCATCATCGGTCACCGCTTTCGAACCAGCAGAGGAAGCTGCCGACCATGAGCCCCTGCTGGAAAACCCAGTGATAGTCCCTGAAAAAAACGTCCTGGTTCGATGCGGTAACCGGCATCCTCTCGAACAGGAGGCGCATTCGATCCAGATCCAGGACCCGCCGGGTAAGATCACTCTGTTCAAACCGCCTGAGTTCCAACGCAATCCGGTCACGTTGACCTGCCAGACGCTCGAACCAGTCCGCAGCCTGCAGCCCCCGCAACCGGTTCGCCAGCACCATCTCCGGCAGGTGCGCAGCCATGGCGCGGCGTATGAGGCGGCGTGTTTCGCCCTCCCGGCGATGCTGGTCTTCCGGCAGTGCCAGGCAAAATTCGGCCAGGCGGACATCCGCCGGGGGCGTTCTCATGTCGACGCCGTACATTGCGCGGTAGGCGCTGATATATGCACCGAAGTCCTGGCCGGCCAGGGCATGGTAACGATCCAGACGGGAACCCGCTCCGGGACGCCGGTGGTCGGCGCAGTTGCGTTCCCGCGCCCGCTCCGGCACCCGCTGGGACTTAGCGAAACCGGGGTTGATGGCGGAGCTGGTCAGCAAGGTCGCCTCCGTGCGCGCCGATGGTCGGCGCAACCGCTCGAGGGCCGACCAGAGTGGATCGGGCAGAAGCGGCAGTAATCCCTGGCCCACAAGGGTCCGCCAGGGAGAACGGGTTGCCCGTGCCTGACGATACGCCTGCCCCCATTTACCGGAACGGATCATTCCGGGTAATACGCTGCTTCCGTACCAGCTCATGGTGAGGTTACCCTGCAACCCGTCAAGGAGCACCTTCATGCCGCGCCGTGCCGTTTCACATATGATCGATTCAATCCAGACACGGTTCGATGAGTTGCGGAAGGGCGCCTCAAGGTGAGGAAAGAGGCTGCCAAGACCCTCCAGAAAGAGCTGCCCGTCGGTGCGCATCAGATTCAGATCGATATTCCCATACATGGCGGCAACCGCCTCGACAAAAGGCGTTTCGTCCGTGTAAGCGCCGCGCTGAACCGGGCCGGGTGATCCCGGTCCGGGCACTTCGGTGAAGGCGGACAGCCGTTCACCGTGATGCGCCAGCAGGCGCGCCGCCGTCGCCGCAACGGCAGACGAATCAAGACCGCCGCTCATCTGCACGGCCACCGGGGTCGCGCTGCGGAGGTGAGCGCCAACGACCCGCTCGAAAAGTTCGTTGAAGGCATCCGGATACTCTTCGTCACGGCTGAGGCGGATCTCGCGGCTGAGGTCGGGTTGCCAGCAGCATCGGGTCCGCACGCCTTCCCTGTCAGCCGTGAGACGGAACCCTGTCGGCAGGCGCGAGACATGGCGGTAGAGGGTGGACGCAGTAGGGCTGCCGTCCATCTGGACCAGCATGTCCGCCAGGCGCTCTTCATTCAGGGCACGGGGGACGAAGGGAAGGGCATGGAGGCCGCAGGGTGCGGTGGCGAAGGCGAAGGCACGCCCTGTGAAATGATACATGAGAGTCGGGGCGACAATGGGTGAACGGGCGGCCAGGAGAGTTCGACTCCGCCTGTCCCAGATGGCAAAGCTGAAGACGCCGGCCAGCCGGGTGACGCAGTCCGCCCCCCATGCCTCATAGGCGCGCAGAATCAGGACGCTGTCGGGGATGCCATCCCTGATTGCCGGGCTTTCGGATCCGGGGCAACAGCTGCGCAGAGCGGCGATCAGTTCGTCCCTGTTGTCGATCCGCGCGTCGCTGACCAGCGTCAGCATGCCGTCGGGGCTGACCAGGGGTTGACGCTCGCAGCGATCCTCCGGCGTAAACGACATCAGCCGCTGCCCCATGCCGACGCATCCCTGAACCGCCACCGCGCCGCCGTCCGTACCGTGCCTGGAGAGAACGGCGTCCATTCGTTCCAGATCGGAACGCTCGACCGGCTCCCCATCGAAATGTATCACGCCGAAGATTGCGCTCATGCGGACTATTCTACCCGTGCGCCGGAATGACCCTGCCGGATGATATGCTCCTGTTCGAGCCGCCAGATGAGCAGATCGATGGTCCGTTCAACGGTGAATCGGTCCGTATCCACGATGATCTCCGGAGTCCGGGGCTCTTCATAGGGGGAATTGATGCCCGTGAATTCGGCGATCTCCCCTGCCAGGGCCTTTTTGTAGAGCCCATGGGGATCTCGGCTGATACAGGTTGCAAGTCCGCACTTGACGAAAATCTCCAGGAAGCCGCCCCGCGGGAAGAGTGAGCGGACGAACTGCCTGTCCCTGTCGAAGGGTGAAATGAACGCGCAGATGACGATGTGCCCGGTCTCGAAGAAGAGCTTCGCCACTTCTCCCGCCCGGCGGATGTTCTCCCGGCGGTCCTTCTCGGAAAACCCCAGATCACCACACAGACCATGCCTCAGATTGTCGCCGTCCAGCAGCATCGTTGCGCAGCCGGCGTTGAAGAGCCTCGTTTCCATGAGCCTTGCGATGGTGGATTTGCCCGCGCCGGAATAGCCGGTGAGCCAGAGTACCGCCGCGCGATGCCCGTTTCTTTCCTCCCTGACCGTGCGGGGAATGTTCCATCCCTTCCACACCGTATTGGACGAGATGGGGGAAGTTTGCCCTGCTGCTTCGCTGTCCGGAGCCGGTTCGCGCAGAGATCCGGGAATGCCCCTGATCATGCCGGCGGCAACGGTGTTGTTGGTCACCGGATCGATGAGAATGAAACTGCCGGTAGCCCGGTTGAGCTTGTAGGGATCAAGGAAAAGGGGAGAACTGGCGCTGATTTCGACCCTGGCGATTTCGTTCAGGGAAATCCCTGCTGCCTGCGTCCGGTGAAGTGTGTCCACGTCAATCCTGTGAATGATCCTGTCGATCCGGGCTTTTACCGATCTCGTGGTATGTTTCAGCAGGTACGTTGCCGCCGTGCCGCATGGTGTCCCGTCCAGCCAGCAGATGGTCGCGTCCAGGTGGTTTCCGACCTGTGGCAGGTTCTTCCTGCGGACGATCATGTCTCCCCGGCTGACATCGATCTCCCGGTCCAGCGTGAGTGTCACGGATTGGGGCGCGAATGCCTCTTCCAGATTGCCGTCGTAGGTTGTGATGGACTCTACTCTTGCCCCGTTCCCCGAGGGGAGAACGACGATTTCTTCTCCGGGAGAGATGGTTCCTGAGACGATTTTCCCCGCGAAGCCCCGGAAATCCTGGTGCGGCCGGATGACGCCCTGCACGGGAAAGCGAAAGTCCGTGAGGTTCCGGTTGGACGAGACGTGAACGGTTTCCAGGTGGTGAAGGAGCGGTGCGCCGTCGTACCACGGCATGTTGATGCTTCTCCTGGTTACATTGTCCCCCTTCAGGGCCGAGACCGGGATAAAGGCGATATTGTGAATGTCCAGCTTCTGGGAATAATCGTCGTATTCACTGACGATCCGGGCGTAGACCACTTCGTTGTAGTCAACCAGATCCATCTTGTTGATCGCCACGATCAGGTGGGGGATCCGCAGCAGGGAGATGATGAAACCGTGGCGTTTCGACTGGGGAAGTACACCGCGCCGGGCATCAATGAGGATGACGGCGCAGTCGGCTCTTGAGGCCCCGGTGACCATGTTCCTCGTATACTGGACATGACCCGGGGTGTCGGCAATGATGAATTTTCTCTTCTGGGTCTCGAAATACCGGTGAGCCACATCGATGGTGATTCCCTGTTCCCGCTCCGCGGCCAGGCCGTCGAGGAGATAGGCCAAATCCGTTTCCGCCAGTCCCTTCTTCCGGGAAGCTCTTTGAATCGCCGCGTACTGGTCCTCATGGATGGAACCGGTTTCAAGGAGCAGCCTGCCGATCAGGGTTGATTTTCCGTCATCGACGCTGCCGCTGGTGGTGAAGCGGAGAAGGGATTTTTCACCGTTGGACATCAGAAATACCCCTCCCGCTTTTTCTGCTCCATGGAACTGTCGCTGGTCAGGTCTATGACCCGATTTTCCCGTTCCGATTTTTTCGCCGCCCGGACCTCGTCAATGATCTGGTCGATCGTTGTTGCCGTGGACGCGACGGCGCCGGTACACGGGATGCAGCCCAGGGAGCGGAAACGGCACATGACCCTTTCAATGTTCTCAACAACCGGGTCTCCTGCTGTCCTGACGCCGGCGGAGGAACAGGAGGCAACTGGGATGAGAATGCCGTCGCGGACGATCACCTCCCGCTCACGGGCGAAGTAAATGGGCACAACCGGAATTTTCTCCAGTCTGATGTACTCCCAGATATCCCGCTCCGTCCAGTTGCTCAGGGGAAAAACCCTCATGGTCTCGCCCTCGTTGAGCCGGGTGTTGTAGATATCCCACAGTTCCGGCCGCTGACGTTTCGGGTCCCATTGGCCGAGAGGATCCCTCAGGGAAAAAACCCGCTCCTTGGCCCTGGACTTTTCCTCTTCCCTTCGCGCCCCGCCGAATGCGGCGTCAAATCCGTGTTTGCGGATCGCGTCCACCAGGGCGCCGGTCTTGAGATGGGCGCAGCATTGGTCGACGCCGGCGCTCAGGGGATGGAGCCCTTTTTCGATCCACTGTTCGTTTCTTTCGATTATCAGCTCCGCGTTAAGATTCCGGCAGAATTTATCGCGGAATTCGTACATCTCCGGGAATTTGTACCCCGTGTCCACGTGCATGAGTGGAAACGGAATACCTCCGGGATAAAATGCCTTGCGGGCCAGATGCGCCATCACTCCGGAATCCTTGCCCACGGAGTAGAGCATGACCGGATTTTTGAACTCGGCCGCGACCTCGCGCATGATGTGGATGGATTCCGATTCCAGGTATTTCAGGTGGGACAGGGTATAGGAGCTCATGGCTTATCTGATCCAGACCTTGTACAGGACCCAGGTTCCTTCCAGCAGGACCAGGGCGCCCAGGATTTTCTTCAGCAGGTTTCTGCTGGTGATTCCGCTCAGCCAACGTGGACCGTAGAACCCGCCCACGGCCGATCCCGCGCTGAGGGCGAGCCACAGTGTCGGAGAGGGGAGACCCTTGAAACAGACCCAGAGGAGGAAGCTGAACAGGCAGATGGGGGCTTCGGCGAAATCGGTGGAAGCGATGGCTCCCTTTTCGCACCGGTCGCGGAAGACCAGTTGCCCCCCTGCGACCAGCGGACCGAAGCCACCACCCGACAGCGCCTTGTTGAAGGCGCTGATGAAACCGAGCAGATAGATTTTTCTATTGGTCAGAATAAGGGATTGCTCACCCAGGATCAACAGGCCGACGAGTGTCACCAGTAGACCGATGTAAGTATTCAGGATTTTCGGGGATATGGAAACGGAGAGGAAGACTCCGATGACACAGGCAAAGACCCCGAACCAGATGATGGTTACCGCTATCCGCCGATCCGTCGTGCCGGAATTGAAGT
>CAZRPI010000068.1:0-18733 GCA_964601865.1 uncultured Pelobacter sp.
ATTCTCTTATGGTTTTGGACGGACGGAGCACCCGATTCCCCCGGAAATTTCAAATGACCCTCTTGCAAAAGTCAAAAGAGGTTCCCCTCCTACATGGCGTCCGCCAGTTCGTCCAGCAGACGCTTCATCCGTTCCTGATCGGCGGCCGTGCTCCGTACGGACAGTTGCCGCAGCAGATCCCGGGCTCCGGGGGTGAGGTTGGCGCCGAGGCTGCGCCGGAAACGTTGGGGCGGGTTGCCGGCAAAATACGGGTCCCTCCCCACGGCGGTTGCCACCCTGGCCGCGGCCGCCCAGCCGCCCAGCCGGACGGTCTCCCTGTCGTCGGCGCTCAGCATGCCTTCAAGCCGGGAAATGCTCTCCTCGATCTTCGCGGAGCCCTCTTCCCGTTCCAGCTGCCGCAGCAGGTTTTCGACCGGAGCTTCCACCTTCTTTCCTCCCACGGATCGCAGCAGGGGCGCCAGCTTTGCGCCTGCCAGCCCGGCCCGTTCCCTGTCGCCGGCGGCCAGCCAGAGTTCCAGTTCGAACAGTTCCCTGCCGGTCGCGAAGGCGGTGGCCCGGCGGCTGCCGTTGCCAGCGAAACCGTAGGAACGGGAGCCGGGCGCGCCGATGATTGTCACCAGCGAATCGGTTGACTCAGCCCTGGCAAGCTGGGAGGCCGCCAGGATGGTGGAAAACGGGGGCGGCTGCTTTCGACGCCCATGGACGGGCGCGGTAGGCGGTTCCCGGGTCGCCGGGGCTGCCCGTGCAATCTCCTGCCGTGGTGGTTGAATCCTGCCGGGGTCCTGTCCGGTCGGCGCCGGTTGCTGAACGGTCAGCTTGATCGCCAACAGAGCCAGGGCGGCCGTAGCCAGGGCGCCGCCGGCCATGCGCCATCCGGTCCGTTTCGGCTGGACGGCCGCAGCTCCGCCCAGTTCGGCTGCCAGGAGGTGGATCTCCCGGCAGCGGTCGCAGACGGCCAGATGCGCCAGCAGCCGCTGGCGTTTCTCTTCCGTTGCGGCGCCGTCGAGAAAGTCCGCCATCTCCGCGGCGGTCGGACATGGCCCGACTTGGCCGGAATTCCCCAGGGACCTGCTCAGGGCCTTGCCGACCACGCCATCGCGATCGCTCTTCTTGGATTTATTTCCGGTCGTTTGAATGGTTTCCGTTTCCATGTCTTCCTTTGACGGACAGATGCTCCTATTTCCCCACGCGGATCAGGTCGTCGAGCGAAATTCCCTTCTGAAGCAGCATCTCCCTGCAGCGCATGAGGAGGCGGCGCAGTCGGTTGTCCACGGCTTTCTCGGTCTGGCCCAGCAGGGCGGCGATTTCGCGCACGGAACGGGGCGGCTCGCCGTCCGTGGCGGGGAAACGGAGGCGCAGCATGTAGCGCTCCTCACCGGAGAGGGCGTCGAGCATGGTTGACATGATCCGGTCCCGAAGCCGGTCACGTTGGCGGTCGATCATGGTTTCCTCGGCGCCCCTGGCGGGGTCGGGAACGATGACCTCGATCTCTCCGTCAACTTCCGCCTCGAAACCGCGGCAGGGCCAGTCGCGCGCGCCATCGGGAATGGCGTGATCTCTCCCCCTGATCCGCTCCAGCAGAGAGTTCAGCTCATCCGCGCTTTCGCTGATTCCGTGGGATAGCACCAGATGGCCGTGGGCGTCGGCCAGCGTGTAGCCGCGGCCGTAAACCAGCTCATGCAGCCGTTCGGCCACGGGCCCCAGCTCCGCCGCCCTCTCCCGCGCCCGGGAGCGTCCCCTCCGTTTGCGGACGCTGTCCACGACCAGGTTGGAGATGACGGAGGTGAGGTAGGTGGTGAGTTTCGAGCCGCCGCGAAAGTCCCGCAGCACCCGGTAATCGTCGGCCTTCAGATGATCGAGGAGTTCCGTGAGCAGCAGATCGGCCTCGTTGTCGATCTCCGCCTCGGAGCGGGAGCATGCGGGCGACTCGGAAGCCCTGCGGCAGAGCCGCTCCATGAAGGGGAGCTGTTCCACGATCATGCGCGCGTAATCCGGCTCCGCATCCAGCGGGGGAAGGGTTTTCCGTCTGAATATGGATGTGATCGGGCTGAGTTTCATTCGCTGGAGGTAGTTCCGTTGCAAGGGGTGAACGCGCGCCTATCTGCTCGTCGCCGCGCCCCCGGTATTTTTCATGATCTCGGCGATACCGGCCCGGATCCGCGCGGCCGCGGCGGCGTCACCCGCCTGCTCGCGCAGCAGGGCGAGGCGCTCCATGGCCGCGACGGCATTGCTCCGGTCTTCTCCCGCCAGACTGACGTCAACGGCCCGTTTCCAGAAATCCATGGCCTTTTCGCGCTGTCCGGCCTGTTCCGCCGCGTTCGCCAGGCCGCGCAGATCGACGGAGATCCTGGCGCTCAGGGCCAGTTCCTTGTCGATGACAAGCGCCTCGTTGAAGCGGGATGCGGCCGTTTCGTTCTGGCCTCGTCTCAGGGCGCATTCGGCCAGCAGTCGCAGGGAGTTGGCCCGTTCCCCGCGGTTCCCGTCGCCAGTGGCCAGGGCGCTGTTCGCCAGCCTGTCTGCCTGTTCCGGTTCCCCCAGTCGCAGCCTGATTTCAGCCAGCAGATTGATCATGCGGCTCCGCGCAGCCCCGTCGGCTCCTGCCAGGGCCCGTTCTCCCGGCTCCAGGGCCTCCCGCGTTTTTCCCAGTTTCAGGAGCAGCTTTGCCTGCTCGAACGCAACCTCTCCCCGCAGGGACGGGGTGAATGCGGCCAGGGCGTTGGCCTCGCGCAACGATTTTCCGGCGGCGGTAATGTCTCCCCGGGCCGTGTTGACGCGGGCGCTGTTGATCAGCGCCGTTACCATCCCGGGAAAATGCTCCACGGCCGAATAGTGACGGTAGGCCTCATCAAAGTCTGAGGCCGCCGCTGCCAGGTCGCCGCGTTCCGCGGCTTCAACCCCCCGCTCGTTCAACCGGTTCGCCCGGTCCCGGGCAAATGGCTGCGGCTGGGGCAGGGTGGCGGCGCAACCGCTGATCAGCAGCGCAACCAGCAGAGCGGCGCACGGGATTCCCCCCGGTTTATTCATGGCTGTCCCCCGGCAGCAGCCGGTCCGTTGGCGGCTGAGATACGGCGTTGCGGATGGGCCACATGCCCGATACCCCCTCCATGATGCGGTTGCCCCGGCCAAGTGCCTCTTCCGCGTTGTCCACCACAGCGGGAATGCGCGGCATCACCCTCGCCGACGTGGCGGCGGTGGCGCGGCTGATCTCAAGCAGATTGGCCATGGTGCCGTCGATCCTGTCCAGCAGGGGAGGCAGCCGTTGTTCCAGCAGTGAACCCGTTCGGTCCAGATGCGCCAGCACCGGCCCGGCTTCCCTCAAACGGCTGTCGGTCTCGGCCAGAACCTGTGAGAGCCGGTTCGTTGAAGCCGTTACTGCGGATTTTCCGGAGAGGAGGAGATCGTCGGTACGGATGCGGGTATGTTCAAGCCGCGCGGAGAGCTCATGGATGTTCCTGATGGATTGTTTCAGGTCCCCCTTGGGATCGTTGACGTATTGGATGATATCCCTGACCTGTGACAGGACCGGTTTGATGTTTCCGGCAAGCTCATCCGCCAGTTCATCCAGCCCCTTGGTCTTCTCGAATGCCAGCCTGTCCCGGTTCTGGAGCATGGGCATGGCCGGAGAGCCCACCGAGACATCGACGATCATATCCCCCACCAGCCCCTCCTTCAAAAGCTTGGCGCGCGAATCGCGCCGGATCCATTTTCGATAGCGGTCGTCGATCTGGATCACGATATCGACGGTTGCCGACTCGTTCAGGGATATGGACTTGACCCTGCCGATCCTGAAACCGGAGAGTTTGACCGGCATGCCGCGGGCGAAACCGGTTCCCTTTTCCACCGTAAAACGCAGCTCGAACTTCTTCGTGAAGAGGTCGCGCTCCCTGCCGATGAAGAACACCGCCAGGGAGAGCAGGGCCAGGGCCACGGCTATGAATCCGGCGATTTTTCTCTTGAGATGCCTGAAACGAGGATCTTCGTCTTTGATCATACGGCGGTTCTCTTCTCCAGGACGAGGTTTATATCCAGAGGCGCCAGCAGCGTGGTTTCGGCCTGGGATGTCAGGAAAAAGGATGTTCTGGAGGGGCTCTCCAGATGAAATTTTACCGCGTTTGAAATGATCCGTCTGTTCTCTTCTTCGCTCAGGCCCCCCAGCGCCGCGTTGTAGACCACAAGGTCCGGTTCCATGATGAAGGCCCTCGCCTGTCCCACGAGCCTTTTGCAGTAGAGCGAAAGGTTCCCGGGCAGTTCCATCAGCCGTCCACCGTATCCCACCCGCTGCAGCGCGTCGCTGACGCGCCGGTCCTGTTCACCGTCCGGAAGGCGGGTATGGTAGGCAAGGGGGAGCAGCACGTTCTCAGCCACTTTCAGGTTCGATATCAGGCCGCCTGACGGATGCAGCACTCCGATTCTCTTTCTGAGAGGCACCGGATCATCGGCGCAAGGATTGCTCCCGAGCACGGATATGGCGCCGTTGTCCGGTTTCTCCAGACCCAGCAGGAGGCGTACGATGCCGTCGCTCTCTTCCTGATCGGAAGTGATCAGGGCCGCCATGCTCCCCTCTTCGACCTCGAACGAGACGCCGGCCAGCACGTCACCAAGGGTGATGTTGTCGAAAACGATCGCCCGCACAATGAACTCCTACACCAGATAGAGAAGCGACAACAGGCCGTCCAGCATGAGGATCAGAAACAGGCTCTGCATGACCCCCCTGGTTGCCGCCTGGGGGATCTGGGTGACGCTTCTCCCCACGGCGCGTCCGGTGCGGCAGCAGATTGCCGCGACCACCAGGCCGAAGAGCGCGCTTTTTGCCAGGGATGCGGCCACTCCGCTCAGGGTGAGAACGGAGAAAATCCCCTGGTAGTAGAGCTCGTACGGCACATGCCAGCCGAACGACGCGATCATGAACCCGCCCACGAGGGCGGCGGCCTCGAAATAAATCGTGAGTATGACCAGGGCCGTCGTCATCCCCATGATGCGGGGCATGACCAGATACCTCTCGACCGGTATGCCGAGTCCGGCGATGAATTCCAGCTCTCCGCTGATTTTCATCTGGCTCAGTTCCGCGGAGATGGCCGTTCCGCTACGGGCAATGACGATGATGGCCGTCAGCAGCGGTCCCAGTTCGCGGACGACGATCCAGGTCATCAGCTTGCCGGTCAGAAAACCGCTCTCACCGCCGGCAATGCTGATGCTCTGGGAGATGACAACCGTTCCGATGGCCAGAGCCGTGGCAAGTACGATACGCATGGCCTCCAGTCCGCTGAAGTATACCTGACGCAGGTAAACGGTAAGGGTCTGACGCCGGCGTTGCGCGAGCTCCAGAAACGCGTCGCGGCAAGCTCCCGCGATCAGTCCGCTGATATCGCACAGGAAAAAAAAAGTGCGCAGCAATCTGTCGGCAACGGTATCAAGCATGTCAGTTATTCCGGAAGCGGCAGTCGGGGACTGCCGGAGAGAGCGCATCAGGGCTGGTTCGTCGTAATTCCCGGCGACATGGAGCGTCAACGGCCGATACTGTCCGAGCCCGAAGGGCGAGTTTATCGGCTGTAGCGAAATGAGTCGCGGAATTACGGAAATAGCCCGTCCGCCGAACGCAGACAGCCCCCGACTGCCGAGTATGGAGTTTATTTCCGTTTGGCCCCGATTTCATACGTGGCGCCGTCCTTCAGATACTCAAGATCCGGTATGGCCAGTCTGCGGAGCTGGTCCCTGATGGCCGCGTCGTGCTGCGGCTTCAGATGGGTGACCAGGACGCGTCCGGGGGGACTGGCCAGTTTGCCCAGTTCCAGCGACAGCAGGCCGGGAGTCAGATGCCCGGTCTGGATGGCCAGTCCCTCCAGTTCGTCGGGAAAGGAGACTTCGATGATCAGGGCGTCAAGTCCGTCAACCGCCTTCCAGACGGTTTCGGTCGGCCCGGTATCCCCCGTGTAGAGCAGGGTGGCGCCGTCGCTCTCAACCAGGTAGGCCACGGCCGGAATGGAATGGTTCACCGGATAGGCGGTGACCCGGTAACCGTCCACCATGAATTCACGCGCAAGTTCCACTGGCTGGTAACGGACCACCGGCTGCTCCGAAGAGGGGATCATAGCGAAATCGGGCCAGATGACGCCGTTCATGATGTACTCGCGGATCGCCGTCAGGGTCTGGGAGCTCCCCATGACCCGGACCGAGCCGCCATTGCCGTCAACGATCAGGTTGTCGGCCAGCAGGGGGATGCCGCGCACGTGGTCCAGGTGGGCATGGGTGACCAGGATATTCCGCACGGCCTCCTGCTCCCGTGCGGTAAGGACCGCGCCGATGGTCCCGGCGTCGAGAAGCAGGACTCCATCGATGAGAAACGCGGAAGGACGGCGATCCGGAAATTCGGCGCCGGAACAACCCAGAACACGTATTTTCATGACGGAAGTCCATTCTCGGTCATTTCAGTTCTCCTATTTTTCCCGCATGGTAAAGGTGCCGTCCCAGTCCGGGGCGGGTGGCGACTGTTCATATGCCCGGCAGCGGTCGGCGTAGAGCCGGGCCGCCCGATCATCCAGGACTTCGGACAGTTCGGTGAAAATCGGTTCCGCGGCGCCGAACCGCCTGCTCCTGTACAGCTCCAGCGCCTGCTGGAACTGCTCCTGCCGCGGATAGGGAACTGACCGCAACTCGTGGATGGCTACCGGCTGGTTTTTCCCCTTGACCCGCACCAGGTCGAGCTCGCGGAAATCGAAGTCGGCGTCGGCGCGTTGCCGGGTATCCGCGCTTACGATAACGGGAGCGCCGTACATCTTGGTGAGGCCCTCCAGACGGGACGCCAGATTGACCGAATCTCCGATTGCCGTGTAGTCGAAGCGGTTGTCGGCGCCCATGTTACCCACAACCGCCTCCCCGGTGTGGATGCCGATCCCGATGGCGAGCCTGGGCAGGTTGTCGCGGCTCAGGGTCTCATTCAGCGCCTCCAGGGCGCCCAGCATGCGCAGGGCGCAGCGGCAGGCCCGGGCCGGATGGTCGGGGAGGTCCAGCGGAGCGTTGAACAGGGCCATGATTGCATCCCCGATGTACTTGTCCAACGTCCCCTTCTCCTCCAGCACGAGGCTGGTCATGGGAGAGAGATACCGGTTGAGCAGACTGACCAGAGCCTCCGGAGCGAGTCCTTCCGACAGGGTCGTGAATCCCCGGATGTCAGAGAAGAGGACCGTCAGTTCGCGCCGTTCACCGCCGAGCCGCAGCCGCTCGGGGTGCTTGACCAGATCCGAAACCAGGTCGGGGGAGACGTAGCTGGCAAACGCCCGGCGCAGGTATCTCCCCTTGCGCTCCACCACGATGTTGCGGTACACCTCGCCCCCCAGGTAGGAGACCAGCAGCGCCAGCAGCGGATACGCCAGCGTCAGATCGATCCTCTGGCGCGAGAAAGCGTAGAGGTTGGCAGCGAGGTAACCGGCCGAGATGGCGATGAAACCGGCAAAAGCCACCCAGGTTCCGGGCGCAACGGAGAGGATGAGACCCAGAAGGAGCGGCAGGCAGAGGATGGCCGCCATCTCGATGGCAAGGGTCCGGTTGTTCCGGGTGAGGAATTTCCCCTCCAGTGCATTGGAGGCAAGGGTGGCGTGGATTTCCACCCCGGGAAGCTGAGGGTCGAGAGGGGTGGGGCGCACGTCGGCGATTCCGGTTTCCGTCACCCCGAGAAACACGAGCCTGTCGCGCAGCGCGCCGTCCGGGATACGCCCGGTCAGGGCATCGGCAGCGGAATAGGTGGAGATGCTCCCCCCCCTCCCGTACCAGTACAGTGACAGGAGCCCCTGCTCGCTGACCGGGACGGCCAGCTGTCCAAGCCGCAGCGGGTCGACGCCGTACGGCTCCACCCCCACGAAGAGTTCCACTCCCAGGTAGCGTTTCAGCGCGGCAACCCCGAGCGAGGGGTAGATCCCGCCGTCAAACAGGAGCAGCAGTGGCATCTTGCGGTAGAGTCCGTCACTGTCGGCCTGCTGGTTGAAAAAACCCAGATCCAGCGCGCCCCTGCCGATGACGGGGATGTTCCCGTCCACGAAGCGGTATTCGGTCAACGGCACCCGGGTGACTCCTTCAGCCACCCGTACCACCCTGACCTGGGCGGACTCGACCTGGCGGAGCATCTCCGGATCGCGGGGCTGGGGCTCGTCACGGAAAAACTGTCCCAGCACGACATTGCGGGCTTCGCTCACGCTCCTGGCCAGTTCGTTGTCCGGTCCCCCGGCCTGGGGTTCGGAAAAGACCATATCCAGGGCGATTACCCGGGCGCCCCGTTTCTTCAGTTCCCTGATCAGTCGCGCGGTCAGCTCCCTCGACCAGGGCCAGCGCCCGAACTCCTTGACGCTGCGTTCGTCCACCGCGACGATGGCGACGCGGGGATCCGGCCTGACCGGTCCGCGCAGCTGGAACCGGGCGTCCTTCAGGCGCTGGTCCACCTGCTGCGTAAAGGGGAATTTAGCCCTGTATAACGCAAAAACCGCCGCGGCGGCCAGCAGGCCGATGAGGAAAAAACGTATGCGTGGGGTCAGGAACTGGCGCATTGGTTCCGCGGGCTCAACCGTTATTTGCCCTCAAGCCGTCTCAGCAGCATCTCGACGTTTGAACGGTGGCGTCCGTCGGGATAGGTTCGCAGGTACTGGCGGAAACGGATCCCGGCCTGTTCCGTCAACCCGAGCTCGGAGAGGGTCTGCCCCGCGCTGAAAAGGGCCGTCTCCGCCTGCGGCAGTCGGGGATACTCTTCCAGTACCAGCAGGTATTCAGCCAGCGCGGCGCGGGGGTTGTTGAGATGCCGCGCGTGGACCGCGCCCCGCTCCAGCCAGGCGTCGGCGCGGATTTCCGCGACCAGGGAAAGGTCGATGGCGATCTGCAATACGGCCAGCGCCTGCTCGAAGTCGCCCCGGTCGGCCAGGTAGCGGCCGTAATTGATGTTCCAGCGCGCCAGCATGTCGGGAAGACGGTCGATATCACGCCAGTCCGCCGGCGGGGCGCTCCCGGTCGCCCGGGCAAACAGCGCGCGGGCCTCAATCAGGGCGGGCTCCCGTTCCACCATGGTGGCCGGTGCGGGTGTGGCGCCCCTGGTGGTCTGTACCATGCCCCCCCCCGCGAGCGGCTGCTGTGCATTGCCTTTGCCGGCGCCGCTCACCATGACCACTCCATCCACACCGAACAGGACGTTCGCCTCTCCCTGGGAGAGCATCATGAACTCCGTTCCCTTGACACCCGCCACGGCGGTCGGGCTTTTGAACCGGAAATCGGTCTGGCTGCCGGCAAGCCTGGTCACGCTTGCCCGCAGTTTTCCGCCGGCGAGGGTAAAGAGCCCCTCTCTCTTCGTTTTGCCGATGATGAGCCCGGAGAGTTCCAGTTCCGTACGGTTACCCAGGTTGAGAGAGCTTCCGTCGGAAAGTTCCAGTCTGGCCCAGCCGTCGGGCCCGGTCTTTACGACCGCGCCGACTGCCAGTGAACTCCCCGGAGTCAGCGGGCTGAAGCGCGGCATGCCTCCCTGTCGGAACCGGACGTCACCGTTGACGGAGCGGACCGTCGCGGCGGGAACGGCCTTGGCATGGGCGTTGTTGAACGTAAAAACCGATAGCAGGAACAGTAATAAAATCCAATTTAATCTGCGCATTTAACGGTTCCTTTCCGATTCGTATTTTCAGCTGTCCCGCTCTTGCTCGGACATGAAGGATACAAACGCCTCGACAATCTCCGGGTCGAACTGGGCTCCGCTGCAGCGTTGAAGTTCGGCGATTGCCGTCTCCATGCTCAATGCCCTGCGGTACGGTCGATCGGTGGTCATGGCGTCATAGCAGTCGGCAACGGAGATGATGCGGGCGTTGAGCGGGATCCGTTCGCCGTGCAGATGTTCCGGATAACCGGTGCCGTCGAACTTTTCGTGGTGACTGACAACCCCGGGAACTACTTTATCCAGGGACTTCACATACTTCAGGATATCGGCTCCGATAAGGGTGTGCTTTGCCATGACGCCGTGCTCATCCCGGGTGAGGGGGGCCTCCTTGCGCAGGATGTCGTCCTGCACGCCGATTTTGCCGATATCGTGCAGGATGGCCGAGAGCATCAGGGAGTCCAGTTGATCCTTGTCCAGGTTGAGTTGCCGGCCGATGGCCAGGCTGTAATCCTGCACCCTCCTCGTGTGTCCGCCGGTGTAGGCGTCGCGCTTCTCCAGGGCATCCGCCAGCGCCAGGGCCGTTCCGAAAAAGGTGCTTTTCAGTTCCTGGTAGAGATTGGCATTGTCCACGGCGGAAGCCACCAGATTGGCCAGCGATACGAAGAGAGCCAGGTCACTCGGGGTAAATGAACCGTGCCTTCTGTTCATCGCCTCCAGAACCCCGATGGTCTTCCCCTTCACCCTGAGGGGCGCGGCGATGATGTTACGGGTGACGAACCGGCTTTTTTCGTCCGCTGCCCTGAAAAAACGGGCGTCATTCCGGACATCCTCAACGATTGTCGCCTTCCCCGTCCTGGCCACCCAGCCCGCTATTCCCTCGTCCAGGGTTATCCTGACTTGCTTCAGCCGTTGTCCGGATTCTCCGAGCGCGACTTCGAAAAAGAGTTCGTTCCGTTCAAAGTCGATCAGAAGCAGGCTCCCGGTCTCGGCGTCCATGAGGGTTGTCGCCGCTTCTATTGCCCGTTGCCTGATTTCCATCGTGTCCAGAGTCGAATTGATCAGGGCGGCCAGTTCCATCAACGCCGAGAGCTTGTCGATCTGATCGGTTTTCATGGTGCTTTCCCTTTGAGGTTTTTGGCGGAGTACGTCTCCCCGGATCCGGGTGGCGGGATGGTTCCGCGGGGACGCACCGGTTTCTGTTGCCACGATCGCGTCGGCCATCGGTTACCTCGTCGCTCCGGTCAGCTGGAATGAGGCCCAGTAATACGGATGCGGGTACAGCCCCCTCGTTTCAAGCTGGGCCGTCCGGAGCGCCTCGCGTTTGTCGCCGTTGCGGAGCTCTTGGTAAAATCTTGTCATGAGATGGGATGTGGCGCGATCGTCCACCTTCCACAGGCTTGCCACTATCGATCTGCTCCCCGCGTAGAGGAAGCCGCGGGTCAGCCCCACCAGGTCGTCCCCGTTGGCGATCCTGCTGAGTCCGGTTTCGCAGGCGCTGAGCGTGACCAGATTCGCCTCGATTCGCACGGAGTACAGCTTGTCCACGGTCAGCATGCCGCTGGAGCGGTTGTCCGGCGCCAGGAGCAGCGCCGACTGCAACGGCGCGTCGGGGTTGAACTGTCCGTGGGTCGCGAAGTGAATGTAGTTGAAGTCGTTTCCGAAGCGCCGGAGAATCTCCTCCGTGGCGTCTTTGCGCAGAAAGGCCCTCGAATTTTCCCAGGTTTTGGTGACCTCCAGGGCCTCCCTCTGGGCAAAGGCGAGATCAAGCCGCGGATCGCCCAGATCCGGGTTGCCGAAGGCCAGAATGCCGCCGGATTTGTCCAGTTTCCTCTCCTGGAGATACCTGATGGCGCTTGCGCTCGGCATGAGGCGGATGCGGAACCGGTCGATGAGGTAATTGCCGCCGTCATGGAGGGCGTTCATGGGGAGGTAGTGCAGTATGCCATGGGGAACGATGATGAGCGAGCGGTTCCCTATGGCGTTCTCCAGGGGACCGAAGAGACGCTGGTAGAGAGCTTGAGCCTGTTCGCGGTATCGGGTCGAGTCGGGATTTTCAAGGCTTTTTCTGAACGCCTCGATATCGGCTTTCAGGCCGTCGCCGTTGAGTCTGACGCTCCGCAGGCCGTCGGAGGAAACGACAAAGGCATAGAGGTCGTTATCGAAATAGTAGTACTCGACCAGTGTTTCCCGGTCCGGAAGCGAAGCCCTGATGGCGGCAGCGGAGGCGGAATCTACCGTCACGAGGGAGGAGAGTTCCGGCGCCGCCAGCTGCAGGTCTTTTCTCGCCCTGATGGAGATGCCCCGTGATCCGGATTTGTCCAGTGATCTGTCCAGCGCCGCCATATCGGCATCGGATGCTTCCTGGGAGGCGAGGAGGGCCCGCACCCGGCCCTCATCGCCGGTATTGACCGCAAAGTCCCATTTGCCGGCCAGCAGGTCCACCAGCGCCCTGGATTTGGAGCGCTCAACGTATTCGAAGGCCTTTGCGTACCGTCCCTCCCGAACCAGGAGCGATATCAGACGGTGATAGACCGCCTGCTTGTCCCCCACGAAACCGATTTTGCCCGCCTCGGCATTGATCGTGGAGCGTTGCGCCTCGATCATCTCAACCGCTTTCCCGTAGTAGTCGATGGCTTCACCGGACTTGTTCTCATTCTCTGCGATGCGGCCGCGATCGAAAAGGATATTCCAGTACATCTCCCCCCGGTCGCGTATGTACGGATACTGGAGGAGTTCGTCGTATCCCTGCTTTGCCTCAGCGGTTCTGCCGACTTCAAACAGGCATTTGTTTTTCATGAATTCAAAGGAAATCCTGTTGTTGGTGAAAACATCCCAGCCGCCGATCGTCTTGAGAAACGCGTTCGAGTGCTCGAACCTGTAGGAAACCCGGTTGATGGCGTCCTGGTACCTCTTCAGCGTGATGTAGATTTTGGCCAGGGCTATGTTCTGGTCGTCCTTGAGCAGCATGTGCGGATAGCCCATGTACATCTCCTCAAGTTTTTTTGCTATCTCCTCGGCCTGCGTTTTCTTGCCTGCCAGCGCATAGGCAATGCCCAGGCTCTCAAGCGTCTTTATTTCGTCATAGCGCGCCAGGCCCTTGTCCTCGATGATTTTATAGGAGCGCTCACCCGCCCTGATGGCCTCTTCATACTGCCCCAGTTCCAGGTATGCCACGTTTCTCATTCTCGACGGCAGGGCGGAGTGGTTCCATGTGTCGGCGATGAACTCACCCCCGTCCACCTTTGCCTGCGCCGCGTCGAGGCAGGGAAACAGTTTCCGGTAATTCTTCAGTTCGGCGTAGGCGGAGCAGAGGTAGATCATCTGGTCGAAGGGCATGGACGACAGGTGCGCGTCTTGCGGCTCGAACTCCTTTACTACCTGCGAATAGTTGGCCTCGGCCACCAGATTCAGTCCTCTGCTGTTGAACATGGAGGCGCAGCCGGAAACGGTGAGGAGCAGCATGGCCAGTCCGATCAACAGAATGCTCTTTGGGGGGTGCGACATGTTCCGACTCCCTTGTTTCACCTGATTTCAGCAGGTTTCCTCACGTTTTCCCGCTTCCAGAACCGGATTTGATTTGTTCGGAGGCTGGAAACCTCAGTTCCGGCCGTGACGAATGGTGACTAGAAAATACACTGATTGCGCTTTTATGAAAATGCTTTTTTGTAACTGCGCCGGGGAAACGCGGCGCATTTAACAAATATATATCGTATCGAAAAAAAACTTGCTATTGCGCAATCCCCGTGATAGTTTATCGAAAATTTATGTTCACTCTGAGTGAGCTCGCAAGGCTCACTTTTTTTGTTTTATGACGGTGGATTATGGCTCTTCAGCGTGATGAAATACGTAGCCGCGTCCAGGCTCTGGCTCTTACCATACTCGACTCCATGGGGCTTGAACTGGTGGAGATCGAGTACAGGCGGGCCGGACGTGAGGCTCTGCTGCGTCTTTACATCGACAGGGAGGGGGGGGTAACCCTCGACGATTGCGCCGATTTCAGCAGGGAACTGTCCACTCTGCTGGATATCGAGGATTTTATTCCGTGCGAGTACACCCTGGAAGTGTCATCACCCGGCCTTGACCGCCCTCTGAAAACCGAGGCGGATTATGTGAAATTTGCGGGTCGTCTGGTAAAGGTGAAAACCTATGAACCGTACCAGGACGACGCCGGCAACAGGCGCAAGACGTTTCTCGGACGGCTGGATGGACTCAGGGATGGGGTCGTCGTGATCAGTCTCAAAGAGGGACAGACCGCTTCCATACCTTTGGAGCTGGTAGCCAAGGCCAATCTGGAATTCGAATTTTGATCTGATTTCATAGACGTCAGCAAGGAGAAGCAACAGTGGATACGAATATAAGTCTCAAGCACGCCATTGAGCAGATCGTCAAGGAGAAGGGGATTGATCGCCAAGTGGTCCTTGAAGCCATGGAACAGGCGGTTTTGACGGCCGCGAACAAGAAGTACCGGAATACCCGCGATCTTGAGGCCCATTACAATCCCGATACCGGCGAAGTGGAACTGTTTGAGTTTGTTACTGTTGTGGAAGTGGTTGAAGATTCCTACAAAGAAATCGACCTGGAGGAGGCGCGCGAGATAGATCCCGATGTGGAGCTCGGTGATTCTCTCGGAGAGAAACTGGATTCCAGCAGCTTTACCCGTATTGCCGCCCAGACCGCCAAACAGGTAATCATCCAGAAGGTGCGGGAAGCCGAGCGGGAAACCATATTCAACGAGTACAGCGACCGCCAGTGGGAAATCATCACGGGCATGGTCCGGCGCTTCGAAAAGGGTGATCTGCTGATAGATCTGGGTCGCGCGGAGGCCATTCTTCCCGCCAAGGAGCAGATGCCGAGGGAAGTCTACCGGCCGGGAGACCGCATCAGGGCCATCATTACCGATATCCGTACCACGCCCAAGGGGCCGCAGATCATTCTTTCCCGCACCCATCCCAGCATGCTGGCGAAGCTGTTCGAGGCCGAAGTGCCCGAGGTGGCAGAAGGCATAGTGGAAATCAACGCGATCGTGCGTGATCCGGGCAGCCGCGCCAAACTGGCGGTGTCGTCCAATGATCCCGATGTGGATCCGGTGGGCGCCTGCGTCGGCATGCGCGGGTCGCGCGTTCAGAACGTGGTCTCCGAGCTGCGTGGCGAGAAGATCGACATCATCCCCTGGTCGGAGGATATCGCGCGCTTTGCCTGCAACGCCCTTTCGCCGGCCCAGGTGTCTAAGGTTTTCGTGGACGAGGATAATCGCACCCTGGAAGTCGTGGTCGCCGATGATCAGCTCTCCCTGGCTATCGGCAAGCGCGGCCAGAACGTGAGTCTGGCGGCCCGTCTCACGGGATGCCGGATTGACATCAAGAGCGAGGCCAAGGCGGCGGAGGCCGAGTTGCAGGCCTATGCCTCCTATGACGGCACTCAGGGTGAGGAAGAGGAATCTCCCGAAGTTGACGGGGCCGAAGTCGGAACGACCGAAGGGGAGGGCATCGCAGCCGATGTTACCCCAGGGGAAGATACGGAGTAGCGGGCGTGTCCCGTAAAGGCGGACAGGAAAAGCCCCAGCGGAGTTGCCTCGGTTGCCACGTGACGTGCGACAGGGATTCCCTGATCCGTTACGTCCTTTCGCCGCAGGGTGAGGTCGTCGCGGACCTGGAAGCCAGGCTGCCCGGGAGGGGAGCTTATACCTGCTTAGATTCCCGCTGCCTGAAGACCGCGGTTGAACGGCGCCTCTTCAATCGCTCGTTCAAACGCGACGTAACCGTCCTGCCCCCTGATGCCATGGTGGCTCGGGTCTCGGATCTGATGCGCGCGAGGATTCTGGGGTATATAGGGCTGGCCAACCGGGCCGGCAAGGTGGTCTCCGGCAGTTCACTCGTATGCGACGCTCTCCGGGGAAAGAACGCCCCTGAACTTGTTCTGGTGGCGGTTGACGCTTCCGTGAGTATTGCGGACAAGGTTATTCAGCTGGCCGCCGTTCACAATGTCAGGGTGGAACGGATGCTGGCCAAGGAAGAGTTTGGGGCCATACTCGGCAAATCGCCCAGAAGCGCGATTGCCGTGAGACGCAGTGGTTTTGTTGCACGACTTGTCAGTGAAATTGAACGATATAGAAACTTCCTGGGGGAGGTGTAGGACATATGTCTAAGATTCGTGTGAGTAACCTGGCTGAAAAGCTGGGACTGGAGCCTAGGGAAGCCCTCGTGCGACTGCGGGAGATCGGGATTGACGGCAAAACCGCCAGTTCTTTTGTCGATGAGGACGTACTGAAGAAGTTGACGCCCCAGCCCCAAGACAGTGGACCCGAAGAGGTCAGGGTTACCACCACGATTATCCGGCGGCGCGCCAAGGTGGCGCCGGTAGTCGAAAAAGCGCCGGAGGTCGAGGCGCCCGCCGTGGCTGAAGCCGTTGAGGCAAAGCCCGCCGAACCGGTCATTCCTGCTGTTGAAGCTGCTCCGGCCGCTCCTGCTCCCGTTTCTCCTCCGGAGGCGCCGCCTGAACCGGTTGCCGTCGCAGCCGAACCTGTTCCGTCTCCTCCGGTGACGCCCGTCGAACCGGTCAAGCCGGTTGTTGAGCCGGCCCCGGTTGAACCGGCTCCGGTTGAACAACCGGCCCCTGCCGTTACTCTCGAGGATCGGAAGCCGGCCCCTCCGGTCGAGTCTTCCAGACCCAGGCCGGCGCGGGAAACCGTTGCGCCGGAGAAACCCAAGGCCGCTCCCCAGCCTGAAAAACCGAGCGCCAACCAGGCGCGGATTCTGGGCAGAATGGAGATCCCCGGCGTTACGACCCGGCCGACCCGCGTAGTCAAGAAGGGTGCCCAGGCGGTCACGGCCTCCGATGCGGCCCATGCCGAACCGTCACGCAGAAGAACGGAGGAACGTCCCGCCCCGGCGGCGGGGGAAGGCGCCCGCGCCGCGGCGCCCGATCGCTCCCGCATGAGGCAGGTCCAGTTGGCTCCCACTGCCCCCCCAGCTGCGGATGATCGGAGGAAGTTCGGCGGGAAGGGGACGCCGTCCCACGGCGATGCGCCCGGCAAGGCGGGCAAGAAGGGTGGTGCCGCTCCGTCCAAGAAGAAGGAGCAGCCAAGGAAACACGAAATACTTGAGAAACGTGAACGGGTATTCGACCCGGTCTACAAGGGCGCGCGCAAGAAGGGCAAGGAGCGAGTCCCGGAGTCGCGCAAGACCGAGATTACCGTTCCCAAGGCCATCAAACGGATCATAAAGATTTCGGAAACGATCAGCGTGGGCGAGCTTGCCAAGCGCATGGGCATCAAGGCCAACGATCTGATCAAGTCCCTGATGAAGCTGGGCATGATGGTTACCATCAACCATACCCTCGATTATGAAACCGCCACCATCCTGGCCTCGGAGTACGGGTATGAAATCGAAAATACGGCCGTTGACCTGGACGAGATCTTCGAGTCGGTTCCCGATGCTCCGGAAACCCTGGTCAAGAGGCCGCCGGTGGTAACCATCATGGGCCATGTCGATCACGGCAAGACCCTGCTGCTGGACGCCATCCGCAAGTCCAACGTCATTGCCGGCGAGGCCGGAGGCATAACCCAGCACATCGGCGCCTATGACGTCGAGCTGAACGGCCGCAAGATCACCTTTCTCGATACGCCCGGACACGAGGCGTTTACGGCCATGCGCGCCCGCGGCGCCAAGATTACCGATATCGTTATCCTGGTGGTGGCGGCCGACGACGGCGTCATGCCCCAGACGCGCGAGGCCATCAACCATTCAAAGGCGGCCGAGGTGCCGATCATTGTGGCTATAAACAAGATCGACAAACCACAGGCCAACCCGGACCGGGTCAAGCAGGAACTGATGGAGTTCGGTCTGGTCTGCTCGGAATGGGGCGGCGACAGCACCATGGTGGAGGTGTCGGCCAAGAAGCGGATCAATCTGGATGGACTGCTCGAGATGGTTCTCCTCCAGGCCGACCTCATGGAACTGAAGGCGAATCCCGACAAACTGGCCAAGGGGACCGTTGTCGAGGCGAAACTCGACCGGGGTCGCGGTCCGGTGGCAACCGTACTGGTTCAGGAGGGTACGCTGAAAAACGGCGACTACTGCGTGGTCGGAGTCCATTCCGGCAGGGTCAGGGCCATTCACAACGATCGCGGCGAGAAGGTCGCCGCGGCCGGGCCATCCATGCCGGTGGAGGTGATCGGTCTTTCCGGGGTGCCCGATACCGGCGATATCTTCGTTTCGCTGAGCGACGAGAAACAGGCCAGGGAAATCGCAACCCTGCGTCAGATCAAGCAGCGGGAAATCGAGATGGCCAAACACTCCAAGATTACCCTCGAAGATCTTTACAAGCAGATCCAGAGCGGAAATGTCAAGGATCTCAACGTCATCGTCAAGGGTGATGTCCAGGGGTCGGTCGAGGTTATTGCCGAGTCTTTCTCCAAACTCTCGACCGATGCGGTGCGCCTCAATGTCATCCATTCAGGGGTTGGCGCCATTACGGAAACGGATGTCAACCTGGCTTCGGCCTCCAATACCATCATCATCGGTTTCAACGTGCGGCCCGAGGTCAAGGCGCAGGCCATGGCCGAGAAGGAGGGCGTGGACATCCGCCTCTACAGCATCATCTACGATGCGGTGGAGGATGTGAAGAAAGCCATGGAGGGCCTGCTGGAGCCGACTCTCAAGGAAAAATATCTCGGCAGAGCCGAAATACGCGAAATATTCGCGGTACCCAAGGTCGGCAACGTGGCGGGATGCTACGTTCTGGACGGCAAGATGCTCCGCAACGCGCAGATTCGACTGCTGCGCGATAATGTGGTGGTGTATGAGGGCAAGCTTTCCTCGCTGCGCCGGGTCAAGGATGATGTGAAGGAAGTCGTCAGCGGATATGAATGCGGTGTTGGCCTTGAGAATTACAACGATATCAAGGTCGGTGACATCATCGAAACATTCGAAATAGAAAAGGTCGCCACAAAACTCTAGAGTCGGCAGTCATTGGGGTGGCACACAAGACTTACACCCGAATCCGGTGACGTCTCCATGCCTCCGCTAGCCCGGAAGGCCTCTGCCTTTACGTTTCAGGAGATGACAGAGTGCCCGTCGGAGGACCGGCAAAGTGAACGGCATGTCGCGGCACGGC
>CAZRPI010000069.1:0-18633 GCA_964601865.1 uncultured Pelobacter sp.
CGTCAACAGCCGATACTGTCTGAAGCCCGAAGGGCTGAGTTTATCGGCTGGAGCGCAATGAGCCCCGGAATTACGGAAACAGCCCGTCCGGCCGAACGCAGGCAGCCCCCAGCTACCGAATTTAGATTCAAGCGTCTGGCCAGGCAATTACCCGCACGGACCGCTGACCCGGTTCCATTGCGGATTCATTAGAGTTATGGATAAAAACTTAAAGAGCCGCCTGCCGGATGGGACTCCGGTCGGCGGCTCTTTTCGATAAGGAGCTTTCAGCGCGGGAAGGCGCTCGCTACAGGATACCTGGCAGCTCCTTCAGCTCGACGTTGGCTTTGCCGCGGAGTTCCTTGGCCCATTTGTTGAACCGCTCCTCGGATTTTTTGCGGTAGAGCGTTTCCTCGATTTCGGCCTTCACGCTCTCGAAAGGTCTGAACTTGCCGAAGGTCTGCGTCTCCAGTTTGATGATGTGCAGCCCCATGGCGCTTTTTGCCAGCTCGCTTACCTCGCCCGGTTTCAGGGCCAGGATGATCCGCTCCAGTTCCGGCTGCATATCCCCCTTTTTGAAGCTTCCCAGGTCACCGCCATCCTTGCGCGCCGCCGGATCCTCCGAATAGCTTCTGGCCAGTTCGGCGAAATCCTTGCCGCTCCTCGCTTCGGCCAGCACTGCCAGCGCCTTTGACGTGGTGCGCCTGATCTCTTCGGGAGAGTCCTTGTCGCTGGTTTTGAAGAAGATGTGACGTGCCCTGAAGGTGTCGTCCTCACGATACTTTTCCTGGTTGGCGCTGTAGTAGGCCCGTGTTTCGGTCTCTCCCACCTGGATTTTCGATCTGACCTCCATGCTGACCAGTCTGAGTCTCTCAAGCTGCTCCCTGAGCTGGCTGCGGTACTGGTCGTAGCCGATCCCCTGAGCGGCAAGGGCCTTTATCAGTCCCTCCTGGTTCAGGCTGTTCTGGCGTTTAACGTCTTCGACGGCCTGGTTGATTTCTTCGTCGCCGACGCTGATGTGCAGTTCCCTGATCTTCTGCTCGATGAGTTTCTTCTCGATCAGGCCATCCAGGGCCTGGCGCCGGATGCGGCTGCGGTCCGCTTCGGAGAGGGGCTGTTTCTTTTCGGCTTCCCTTATGACCGGTTGCGCCTCGCGGTTTACCTCAAACAGGGTGATGATGTCGTCGTTGACAAAGGCGACGATGGCGTTCCGTATGGCGCCGGATGCCATGAACGGGACCGTCGGCTCCGGCTTGGGCTCCTCAACCTTGACCGGTTGCGGGAGCGGCTCGTTCTTTGCTAGAACGTGCTTTTTGGCGCACCCTCCGGAGAGGAGAAGCAGGATGCAGAGGGGCGGCAGGGCGAAAAGGCTTCGTTTCATATCTGGAGTTCTCTTTCCGTTGGTTCAAATGCGGAAGGGTGGGCAAGCAGGCCCACCCTTCCGGTTCCTCTGTCAGAGTGATGGCAATCGTCGGCTCCGGGCGGACGGGGCCTGCTATTTACTTTTCGGGAGCGGCGGGCTTGGCGGCATCGCCGCCGGAGCCGCCCATGCTGCCCAGGGCATCTTCCTTGATGGTAATCTTGGCGTTTTTCTTCAATTCTTCCTTGATCTTCTGAAAAACTTCCTGCTGTTTGCCCGGCATGATCGCGGCCTTGATCTGATTCTTGACCTCGTCGAAGGGACGGGTTCCGGCGGGGCGTTTTCCGGTCAGCTTGATGATATGGTAACCAAAGTCGGATTTGACCACATCCGAGACCTGCCCCTCCTTGAGAGCCAGCGCCGCCTTCTCGAAAATCGGCACCATGGAGCCCTTGCCGAACCACCCCAGGTCGCCTCCCTTGGCCGATGAGGAATCAACCGAGTTTTTCCTGGCAAGTTCCTCGAAATTGCCGCCGGCCTTGATCTTTGCCAGGATATCCCTTGCCTCTTTATCGGTTTTCACCAGGATGTGACTGGCCCTGATCTGTTCGCCGACCTTGAATTTTTCGATATTCTGGTCGTAGAATTTTTTCAGGTCCGCGTCGGATATCTGGGCCTCGGCTTCAACCCTTTTCTTCAGGTACGACTCCACGATGAGGCTCTTTCTCAGATCCCGCAGTTTTTCCTCGAACTCCGCCCCCTTGTCCAGCCCCTCCTTGGTGGCCTTCTGCAGGGCCAGCTCCCGGATTACCATGGTTTCAAGAATCTGCTTGCGCCCCTGCGGGGTTTCGGCCATGGCCTTTACGTAGTCGGGAAGATTCTTCACCTCCCTGTTGAGGTCACCGGCGGTGATGGTGACGCCGTTCACCTCGGCAAGTACCGGCCCCTCCTTCTTCGCTCCCCCGGTCGGAGAGGAGCTGCCCTGGCAGCCGAAAAGGGTGGCGGCGCACAACGTGATGGCCAAGATTTTTGCCCTGGTAACCGTATTCACAAAAAACTCCTTTTTTATCGCGTAAATTTGTTAAAATCTTGAAAAAACTAGCACACCGGTTCCGCCTTTTCAAGCGCTTTCTGGCCCCCTGCCTTGACATTCGGACGGATTCGCTTACCTGAACAGCCGGTTCCGCCCGTTCTTCCAGCGTCCCGCCGGTTTGGGCAGTTCCCCTTCATCGAAAACCCTGATTACACCGAAGCGGCCGTCGTAGCCCGGGCTGCGGATAACCCGCCCCCCGCGGACGCGATCGACGGCCTCGGCCAGCAGTGGCGACGCCCGATCTATTTCATCAAGGGGGGTGTCCAGCAGCAGCCCCAACTCGGAGCCGAACAGTTCGATGGCGCGTCCGTACTGCTCCATCGCTGCCTTGGATAAGGGGCCGATACCCAGCAGTTCGCCCAGTATTTCGGGAAGCGGGAGCAGGGTGAATACACCCGGCGCATCCGGTCCGAAAACGGGCGCGGAGCGATCGGCAAGTTCCGTTATGCGGTGGCGCACCCCCACGGTGAGCGGTTTGCCGCATACGGGGCAGAGCATGCCGTCCAGCATGCGGGTCTCGTGGGGCGCAAGGCAGACGTTGCACAGACGGTGGCCGTCGGAGTGGTACTTCCCCTCCTCGGGAAAGAATTCCACCGTCCCCCGGAAGGTTTGCCTCCGGTTGTCCCTGATGGCGTTGCGCAGGGAAAAATAATCCAGCCCGGTGGAAAAGAGGTTGGCCTCCCTCCCCAGATTGGAGGGGGAGTGGCAGTCGGAGTTGGAAATCAGGGAAAAACGGTCGAGCGCCGAGATGGTGCGGTTCATGGCCGGATCGGATGAGAGCCCGGTTTCAAGGGCGAATATATGCCCGCTGAGGTCGCCGAAGCACTCCTCGATCTGATCAAAGCCCGAGCGGGAGCCGAAAAGCGAAAACCAGGGGGTCCAGATGTGAGCCGGCACCATGAACCCCTCCGGCGCTTCCCAAAGAAGGATCTCCAGAAGATCGCGGCTGTCCAGGCCGAGAATCGGTCGGCCGTCGGAGGCGAGATTGCCGACGGCCGCCAGGCGGGAGGTGATCCGGCCGGCGGATTCGAAGTCCGGGACATAGATCAGGTTGTGGACCTTCCTGACCCTGTCGTGCCGTCTGTAGATACAGCTGATCTCCGCGGACAGCATGAAACGCACCCACGAGGGCCGCGGCGCAACGCCCGGAAGCGGCGATCTGGGAGTGTTCCCGTCTTTCAGGCGGAAAAGCCCCGGCTCCGCGGGCTCCAGTTCCTCCCTGAGGCGGGTGAACCAGGCGGGATGGGTGAAGTCGCCGGTGGCGACGACCCGGATTCCCTTGATTCCGGCCCATGCGGCAAGACCCGCCAGGGTGCTGCCCGCGCTGGTGGCCCGTGAAAACAACGAGTGGGTATGGAGGTCGGCGGCGTAATCCATGGGACGCATCTTAACAGAATACGGTCGGGGCATGAAGGGGGTTGCCGGTCCGGGGGATTGCATGCGGTCCGGTATGGATGGACGCCCCATCATTTTGATTGCATCTCCGTGCAAGACTCTTTAGACTTGCTCCCCTATATGATCAGCAGAAACAGGCTCATACAGCAGGCCAAGAAGCTCCTCTCCCTGGACTGCCATCCCGGACATATCGCGGCGGGTCTCTCTGTGGGGGTGTTCATCAGCTTCATTCCGCCGGTTCCCGGACTGCACACCGCCCTGGCGCTGGCCGTTTCCTTCCTCTTCCGGCTGAACAAGGTGGCCTGTCTGGCGGGCACCTGGGTCAATTCCCCCATCACCATTATCCCCTCCCTGGTGCTGAGCTACAAGCTGGGCGCACTGATCCTCGGTTGCCAAAAGACCGCCATTCATGTGCGGGGAATTGACTGGCCTTATATCGAAACGCTGCTGATTCACCATGCCAAGCCCCTGTTGCTGGGGTGTTCCATCATCGGATTCGTTGCCGCGGTTATCGCGTATTTCGTCTGTTACTGGGGAATTGTGTTTGCCCGCAGGAAAGACGACTTCATGGCTGAGATGACGAGGGAAATGGAGGAAGTGGGTGAGGAGCTGGAGTAGGGCGGGCCGATGAAGCGCGCCCCGTTCTTATTCGGAACCGGAACAGCGGAATCGGAACGGTTATTCCCCTGGCTTCTGGGGGCCTCAACGGCATGATGCGTAATTGCATTCATGATGACACTGTAGAGACGCATTGCAATGCGTCTCTACGTCAATCAAACGGATATTCAGGCTCTCTTTTTCCCAAATTTATCTGCCCAGGATGGGGTGCAGCAGCTGGTACGTGACATAGGCCACTAGGGCTGAAGCGGGAATGGTCATGACCCAGGCGCCTACGATGCGTTGGGCCACCCTCCAGTTGACGGCGGTGATCCGTTTGGAAAGGCCAACACCCAGTATGGCGGATGTGATGACGTGGGTGGTGCTGGTGGGTAGGCCGAAGGCCGCGGCGCTTGTGATAACGGCGGCGGAAGCGGTCTCAACGCAGAAGCCGTGTACTGGCTGGAGTTTGACGAAATCCCGTCCGACGGTCTTGATGATGCGCCAGCCGCCACCGGCCGTGCCCAGCGCCATGGCGGCGGCGCAGGCCATGGCCACCTCCCATGGCACGGTAAAGGTTTTCAGAACGCCGTAACTGACCAGCGCCAGGGTAATCACCCCCATGGATTTCTGGGCGTCTGCCATGCCGTGGGAAAAGGCCATGAAAGCGGCCGACAGTATCTGCAGGTTGCGGAATCCCATGTTCAGGCTGCTCGGCGCCTTGTCGTGAAACATCCTGTAGATGAGCACCATGAACAGGAAGCCGATGAGAGTTCCCAGGATAGGGGAGAGGATCAGGGCGAGGACGATGGTTGCCAGCCCCTTCAGTTTCAGGGCGCCGAGGCCGGCGTGGGCAAATACTGACCCCATGATTCCGCCGATGATGGCGTGGGATGAGGAGGAGGGAAGTCCGTAGTACCAGGTGATCAGGTTCCAGATGATCGCACCCAGAATACCGGCCAGCACCACCATCTGGGTCACGTTCGAGCCGTCCACGATTCCCCTGCCGATGGTTGCCGCCACCTTGGTCGAGATCATGGCGCCCAGGAAGTTGAGGGTTGCCGCCATGATGATGGCGCTCTTGATGCTCAGGGCGCGGGTGGAGACGCAGGTGGCAATGGCGTTGGCCGTATCGTGGAAGCCGTTGATGTAGTCGAAGACCAGTGCCGCCAGAATGACCAGGCACAGCATCAGAAACGTCGGATCAAGCATTCTTAACCACCACGCTTTCGAGGATGTTGGCCGCGTCTTCGCACTTGTCCGTTGCCGTTTCCAGCATCTCGTAGATCTCCTTCCACTTGATGAGCTGGATGGGATCTTTCTCCTCGTCGAACAGGATGCTGATGGCCTCCCGGCAGACCCGGTCGGCCTCGTTCTCCAGCGCGTTTATCTCAACGCAGAGCGCGAACAGCTGATCGTTGGATTTCTTGCCCAACTGGGCGACGGCCTTGTCGATGACGATACAGCACTGGAGGATGATGAAGCCGAGTGATTTGGCCTGGGGCGGGATGCTCTCCACGTTGTACATGATCACCCGTTGCGCGCAGACGTCGATCAGGTCGAGGATGTCGTCCAGCTTGGCTGTCAACTGGTAGATGTCCTCGCGGTCGAGGGGGGTGACGAAGGTCTTGTTGAGTTTTTTTATGACCGTATGGGTCAGGGCGTCCCCCTTGTGTTCCAGCTCCTTGATGTTGCGCTGGCTCTGGGCCGGGTCATCGAAATTGTCCAGCATCTCCTTGAGCTGTTTTGCTCCCTCGATGATGTTTTCCGTCATATCCTTGAAAAGCTTGAAAAAATTTTCGTCCTTGGGGATTAATCCGAACATGTTTGAACCTCCGGTGTGCCTCTCTCCAACATTTGATATAAAACCTAACATTAATAGCATAGTTTTCAATTCGTTCCCAGAAAAATGTCATTTTTCCGCAACGTTTTCGTAGCCGCGCTGTAACGCAGCCTCTTGGCAATTGCCTTTGGCGGCTGCATGCACTATGCTGGCGCTCGTGACCGTCCGATGATGGCTTCCGGAACGGCAGTCGCCTGATATTTTGAGAGATAAGGAACCTGAACTTATGAATCCGTTCCACGCGCTTGTTCTCGGAGTTGTGCAGGGGTTTACCGAGGTGCTCCCCATCAGCAGTTCCGCCCACCTGATCCTTATCCCCTGGTTTTCCGGCTGGCCAGAATCGGGACTCACCTTTGACGTTGCCCTGCATCTGGGGACTTTCATCGCCCTGGCCTTCTACTTCCGGAGGGATATAATTGAAATGTCCCTTTCCGCTGTTGACGCGGTTGCCCATCGTTCACTGGACAGGGCGTCGCGCCGCCTTCCGTTTCTGATAGTTGCTTCCGCGGTGCCGGCGGCGGTCGTTGGCAAGCTATTCGAGCATCAGGTCGAGGACATGTTCCGCTCCAGGCCCCTGCTGATCGGGCTGTTCCTTGTTCTGTTCGGGATTCTGCTGGGCGTGGTCGATGCGGTCGGCCGGAAGCGGCGGCTCCTGGACGAGGTGAGTCCGGCGAGCGCCATGACCATCGGGCTGTTCCAGTGTCTGGCCCTGATTCCCGGAGTATCCCGTTCCGGCATTACCATTACCGCCGCCCTGATGCTCGGTTTCAACCGGGAGAGCGCGGCCCGTTTCTCGTTTCTCATGTCCCTGCCGATAGTGGCCGGCGCGGCACTGCTGAAGATGCTGCAGCTGCTGAAGCACGGCATCCCCCCGGGCGAAGGGGCGTCCCTTCTGATCGGCGTCGTCGCTTCGGCAGTCACCGGTTACATCAGCGTGGCTTTCCTCCTCCGTTTCGTACAGAGACGGAGTATCGCGCCCTTTGTGTGGTATCGGGTCACTGTCGGCGGTGCGGTCGTGGCGGCTATCCTGGCCGGGGTCATGGGATAGAGCGACGGCGGCGGGAAAAAGGGAATATGTCGTAGGAGGTTCTCCCATGTCTGGCGGTATCAAGGAATGGCCGGAGGATGAACGGCCGAGGGAAAAGATGCTCAGGCGGGGCGCCGCAAGCCTCAGCGACGCGGAACTTCTGGCGCTGATCATCCGCACCGGCGATACCGCCACCCGGAAAAGCGCCATCGATCTGGGAAGAGAGCTGATCAGCCACTTCAGCGGCAACCTGCGCGAACTGGGGGGCGCCGATATCTCCGAGTTGACCGCGGTCAAGGGGATGGGGATCGCCAAGGCCGCCGGCGTCAGGGCCGCCTTTGCCCTGGCGGCCCGTTTCCAGGCCCGCAAGCTTGAAACGCTGGACAGGTTCACCTCCCCGCGACAGGTTTTCGACTACTTTCACCATGAATTCCGCGACTGCAAGAAGGAGTGCTTTCTGGCTCTGCTGCTGGACGGCAAGAACCGCATCATCCGCCGTGTCCAGGTGTCCGAGGGCTCTCTGAATCAGAGCATCGTCCATCCCAGGGAAGTCTTCAACCCGGCGGTACGGGAATCCGCGGCCGCGGTGATTCTGGCGCACAACCATCCCACCGGGGATCCCGCCCCCAGCCAGGAGGACATCGCCATTACCCGCCGCCTTAAGGAGGCGGGCGAGATCATGGGAATCCGCGTGCTGGACCACATTATCATCGGAGATGGCGATTATCTCAGCTTCGTGGAGCGGGGATTGATGTAGAGGTGAGGGGTGAAACGTGAGGAGTGAGGAGTGAGTGAGATAATCCGCTGCGCCTGGGCTGGCAGTGACCCGCTCTATCAGGCCTATCACGACCAGGAGTGGGGGGTCCCGCTGCATGACGATCGCCTGCTGTTCGAGTTCCTGATTCTGGAGGGGGCCCAGGCCGGACTGTCCTGGATCACCATCCTGCGGAAACGGGAGGCCTATCGCCGGGCATTCGCCGGCTTTGACCCGGCAACCGTGGCCTCGTTCGACGATGCCAGGGTGGCGTCGCTGCTGGCCGATCCCGGCATCGTCCGCAACCGCCTCAAGGTGGCCTCGGCCGTGGGAAACGCCCGTGCCTTTCTCGCGGTCCGGGAGGAGTTCGGCTCATTCGACGCCTACATCTGGCGTTTCGTGGACGGCAGGCCCGTTCGGAATGCCTGGCGGAAACTTTCGGATGTCCCGGCCCGCACCCCGCTGTCGGATGTCATGAGCCGTGATCTGAAGCGCCGCGGCTTCAGTTTCGTCGGCAGCACGATCTGTTACGCATTCATGCAGGCGGTGGGAATGGTCAACGATCACACCACCGACTGTTTCCGCTGGCGGGAACTGGCGTGACCGCCAACCCTTCACAGGGCGGATGCCGTCCGGTTACGCCAGCCTGAACTGTCCCACCATGTTTCCCAGTTCCTTCGCATGGCCTGAGAGTTCTCCGGCGGAGGATGCCGATTCCTGGGCGTTCTGGGCGCTTGCCTGAACAACTTCCGTGATTTTCTGGATGTAGTTGGTTATCTCGGTGGTGGTGGCCGTCTGCTCCTCCGCCGCGGTTGCGATCTGGTTGATCTGGGAGCTGACCTCGTTGATCTGGTTCAGGATGTTTTCCAGTGCAACCCCCGATTTGGCCGCATCCTGGGTGCCGCGCTCAACCTCCCTGACCCCTTCTTCCATGGAAACCACCGCGCCGCGGGTTTGCGTCTGAATCGCCCTGATCATCTCGCCGATTTCCTTGGTGGCCTTGGTGGTCCGTTCCGCCAGGGCGCGAACCTCGTCGGCAACCACCGCGAATCCCCGCCCCTGCTCCCCTGCCCGGGCCGCTTCTATGGCTGCGTTCAGCGCCAGAAGATTGGTCTGGTCGGCGATGTCCTCGATGGTGCCGACGATTTCTCCGATCTGGTCGGAACGGGCGCCCAGGTTTTCCACCGTGGAAGCGCTTTCCCTGACCCGGTCGGAGATGCGGTTCATGCCGTCAACCGTCTCCTGAACGATACCGAAGCCCTGCGTGGCCAGGTCGGTGGCCCGTTTCGAGCTTTCCGCGGCCATGGCGCAGTTGTGGGCTATTTCCGATGAGGTGGCCGCCATTTCCTCGCTGGCGGTTGCGACCGTGCCTGCCTGGGAGGCAGCCTCCTCCGCCTTCGTCGCAATCTGTTCCGCGGAGGATTGCATGGCTCCGGAGGCGGTTCCCACCTGGCCCGCGGTCGATTTGATGGAGGTGATCATGCTGTTGATGGAGGTGATGGTGCGGTTGATGCTCCTCCCCAGATCGCCGAATTCGTCGTTGGCAAAAATTTTCAGCTGAACGGAGAGGTCTCCATCGGCCACCCTGACCATGGCGCTGGCAACCCGGTTGATCCGGGTGACCAGGTTGCTGATCAGATAGGCGGCGGCGGACAATCCCAGGATAAAGGCGATTACGCCGGCGATCAGCAGGGTATACCTGGCCTTGGCGTATACGGATTCGGCGTTCCGGGCAGCCGCGTTAACGCCTTCCTGCTGAAATTGCAGTTGCTCGTCGAACAGATCCTTGACCTTCTGGGTCAGCGGCGCCCCCTCTTTCACCAGGAGGGCGACCGCCTCATCGGGACGGTGCGCCAGGGCAAGTTCAGTTACCCTGTTGTTCACGCTGGTGGCCGGGATCACGGCTGCCTTGGCCGCTTCGATCAGTTTCAAACCCTGCGGCGATTTCTCCATATCTTCAAGATTCTTCATCGCCTCCCTGTATTGCCTTCGGCATTCGGTAAGTTTCTGTTTTTCCTTTTCGATGGCTTCCTGATCTTTGAGAAGCGCCAGCATGCGGATTGACGATTGGGCTTCCGTGAGCGCCTTGTCAGCCTGGAATGCGTACTTGGTTTTAACGTAGTTTCCCCTGGCGATTTCGGCCACCGACCGGTTCACTCTGGAAGTACTGAAGAGTCCGACACAGATTATCATGACCAGCATCAGCAGCACGAAACCGAAAACGAGGCCCAACTTGACTCCAATCTTCATGTTTGCGAATGACATGACATTCCCTCCCGAATATTGAAGCCTGAATTTTTCCAGGCGTTGATGGTTTGCAATCTGTTTTTTATGGTACCGCGAGGTGACTCAAAAACAACCGGATTTTTCGATTTTGTTAATAAAAGAATGGATGCAGGGAATTATGGGGGGTGACCGTAAAAGCGGCATTCATGGGGCGGGGAGACCGGTTTCCGGTAATGGAACATGTTCCGGAAAGTGCGGCGGTTTTCTTTCCCGTCGGTGCTGCGACGACGGGAAAGAAGGGCGGTGTTGCAGGAAAAAACTACGTCGGCCGGGTGGCGACCTGTCTGTCGGAGAGGAGTTGGCCGCCCACGCCGATGTTGTCCCGGTCCAGTTCCCTGATCAGGACGATGAATTTTTCCTCGGGGATCCCGGTGATCTCGCTGGCTTCGCGGGTCAGGGCCTGCGCCAGCCGCGCCTTCTTCTCCCTGGTGATGGGGCTCATTTCGATCGAAATTACCGGCATTCCTACTCCTTTCATCGGTTGGGAAGTGGTCTCAGTCCCCCAGGTGCTTGCCCGGCGCCAGGTAGTTCAGCACGTAATCGGCAACGGCATCTTCCACCGGCGTGATCTTTGCGCTGAACCCGGCTTCGCGCAGTTTGGTGGTATCGGCGCAGGTGCGGTACTGGTAGGTGTCGCGGATCGCCTCCGGCATGTCGATGTATTCGATGTTCACCGGCCGCTCCATGGCGCTGAACACCGCTGCCGCCAGCCTGTTCCAGCTGACCGTGGTGCCCCCGCCGATATTGAAGATGCCGTTAGCCTGGCGGTTGATCAGGAAGTGGACGGTCGCTGCCGCCACGTCCTTGACGTAGATGAAGTCGCGCACCTGTTCGCCGTCGGCGTAATCGGGGCGGTGGGATTTGAACAGCCTCAGGCCGCCGGTTGCACTGATCTGTTCGTAGGCCTTCAGAACCAGGGAACGCATCTCTCCCTTGTGATGCTCGTTCGGACCGAACGCGTTGAAGTATTTCAGTCCCACGATTTTGCCCAAAAGCCCGTGGCGCAGGGCCCACAGGTCGAAGAGCTGCTTGGAATAGCCGTACATGTTCATGGGCCTCAGCACCGGAAGCAGCGCCTCGTCATCGATAAAGCCGTTTTCACCGTTGCCGTAGGTGGCGGCACTGGAGGCGTAGATGAAGCGCGCGTTGTTCTCAAGGGCAACCAGGGCCAGTTTGCGGGTGTATTCGAAGTTGTTCCTGATCAGGTAGGTGGCGTCCAGCTCCGTGGTGGCGGAGCAGGCCCCCAGGTGCAGGACTGCCTCGACCCCGCTGGCGCCGCGCAGTGGCTGGCGTTGCAGGGCGCCGGCGTCGAGGCGCGCCTCGAAATCGTTCTTCTCCATGTAGTCCAGGAAACGGAGAGGCGCCAGGTTCCGCCACTTCTCCGACCGGCCCAGATGGTCCACCACCAGAATGTCTTCCCGTCCCAGTTCATTGAGTCTGTGTACCACCGCGCTGCCGATCAGGCCCGCGCCACCGGTTACGATAATCATGGGTGTCTCCGTAACAGCCTGGATTGATATCACATATCCATACCCCATGGAGCGCCGGGTGTCAACCGGCCATTGGGAAGAGCCGCCCCTGGAGGGTTTAGCGCCGCTCCCTGAACCCGCCGATCCCCTCGCCCGCAGTGACAACCCGCATCCCGCATCCTCTGAAGATCCCGCCGAGCGTCTCGGGCGGGACGTTCCGCTTCCAGCCCGCGTGAAAGTGGTCGGCGGCCAGCAGCAGTCCGTCGGGGTTGAGCAGGGCCGACAGGTTCCGCACAACCGCCCCGATACCGCCGGGTTGGTGAATGATCGGCCCCCCCAGCAGGCCGTTGCAGATGATCAGGTCGAACCCCGGTGTCTCCCCCGAAAGAGCGGCAATGTCCCCCTCCTCCAGGTCCGCTGCCCGGAACCTGATGCTCTCCTGGACACCGCGGTCAAAGAGCGGCCCGGCCTCATTCCTGAACGAGGCCTCCCGGGCCGGATCGTGGGGAAAGCGGATATGGGCCGCCGCCCATACTTCCAGCGGTTCCAGGCTCCACCCCTCCAGCAGGAACCGTTCGGAAGGCCATCCCTGGCCCAGGAGCAGGGCGGCCAGCCCGTAAACACCCCTGCCGTCACCGCAGGCCGCTTCCAGGCAGCGCAGCGCTCCGCCCGTTTCGCCTCTTCGGGCCAGGAATCCGCGGAGATACTCCGTCTGGGCGGGATAGCGGTCCGAGCCTCTGCCGTAGAAGCGGCGCGGCATGAATGCCCAGCAGAGAAACTTTGTCCGGAGATCGCCATCGGCAAGCAGGCGCTCCAGCAGGCAGGAGGGATCCGTCGAAAATCCGCAGAACGGGGGGAAGCCGGCGACCACGGCAGCCCAACAGGAAGCGCCGGCCAGAGGACAGCTGGAGAAGATGGGGGGGTAGCGCAGGGCTGAGCGGTAGAAACCCCTGAATACCGGTTTTATGGCCGCCAGGGGGAGCCAGAGTTCGCTCCGGTAGTTGTCCTCCGGGGTAACCGCCAGACCGGGGGCGGGCCAGGGGGGAGGGCATCCGTTCACATAGGCCCTGAACATGCTCCGCAGTCGCCGGATGTGATCGAGGAACGGCGCCGGCCGGATTACGGGCGAGACGATCAGCGACAGATCGGCCGCGATGGCTTCGGGATCAAGGGAAGGCGTAAACGAGAACATTTGGAGGTTCAATAGCTGCGCAGCGGCCGGTAGAGCGTATCCCGCTCCACCGGAATCCTGTCCGCCTTTTTGATCAGGCGGATGATGGCGCTTTGCGTCAGCGCCCTGGGGGAGGAAGCTCCCGCCTCATGCCCGATCCTCTCCTCGATCACGGTACCGTCCAGATCGTTCACGCCGAAGGCCAGGGAGACCTGGGCGATCTTCTCCCCGAGCATGACCCAGTAGGCCTTGATGTGGTCGAAGTTGTCCAGGAAGATGCGGGAGATGGCCAGGGTCTTGAGATCGTCCAGGGCCGGGTCGTCTCTGGGGGGTGGCTTCAGTGCGGAGTTGTCCGTCTGGAAGGCGAGCGGGATGAAGGCCTGGAAGCCGCCGGTCTCATCCTGCAGGTCGCGCAGCATTTCCATGTGCGCCACGCGGTTGGCAACCGTTTCCAGATGGCCGTAGAGCATGGTGGCGTTGGTCTTGAGCCCGGCGCGGTGCGCGATGGCGATCACCTCAAGCCAGCGCCGGCCGGAGATCTTCTCCGGGCAGATCCTGCGGCGCACCTCTTCCACCAGTATCTCGGCGCCTCCACCCGGCATGGATCCGAGCCCGGCCGCCATGAGCCTCTCCAGCACCCGCTCGACGCCCAGCCCCGAGATGCGGCCGAAGTAGTCGATCTCCACCGCGGTGAACGCCTTGATGTGCACTCCCGGCGCGGCGCGGCGCAGGGCGGCCAGGGTCTCCTCGTAGAACTCGAACGGCAGGTCGGGATGGAGACCGCCGACCATGTGCACCTCGGTGGCGCCGCGGGCCTCTGCTTCGGCAGCGAGTCGGCAGATCTCTTCCGTTGTCAGGGAATAGGCGTCGGCCGCGTCCGGCCCGCGGGAAAAGGCGCAGAAGGCGCAGCGGTTGACGCAGAGGTTGGTGGGGTTGATGTGGCGGTTGACGTTGAAGAAAACCCTCCTGCCGTTCTTGCGGTTGTTGACCAGGGAGGCCATTTCGCCAAGGGCGAGAAGGTCGTTGGAGGCGAACAGAAAAACCGCCTCTTCACCGGAAATGCGTCGGTTTTCTGCAATCTTGGCGGCAATGGTCTCAAGAGTCGGCATGGGAGGAGTCTACGCCAATCCGGCCGGTACGTTCAAGCTGTTTCAGGATCCGGTCTCTCTCATCTGCTGTTTTTGGATTTCCTGGGGAATTGCCGGACGTTGCCCGGCCCGTTCCCGGCAGGTTTGTCGGCTACGATGACGTTGTTGCGTCCCGTCTGCTTCACCCGGTACAGGGCCTCATCGGCCCGCTTCAGCAGGCTGTCCTCGGTGTCCCCCGGATCGGCCTCGGCAACGCCTATGGACAGGGTCGTGATAATCGGTATGTCGTCCAGCAGAAAGCGGCTCCCCCGCAGGTTTTCACACAGTTTCCACGCCACCTCCGATGCGATGTGGGCGTTCGCCTTGATCAGGATCAGCGCGAATTCGTCACCGCCGAAGCGCGCCAGAAAATCGCTGCTGCGCAGCGACTCCCTGATCTTGAATGCCACCCCCTTCAAAATCCGGTCCCCGGCGGGATGGCCGTAGGTGTCGTTGATATCCTTGAAATTGTCCAGGTCGATCATCATGAGGGAGAAGGTTTCGTTGTAGCGCTTGAGAATATTGAGGGATTCCGACAGTTTTTCGTCGAAATAGGCCCGGTTTGCCAGCTGGGTCAGGGCATCGATGCGTACCGCGGTCTGCAGGTTTTCGATCTGCTTCTTCTGATCGGCCAGGACCTCCTGTGAACTTGCCAGCTCGTTTTTCAGGTTCAGGTTGCTGGCAATGACCCGGTCGATCCCCTGGATCACGATTCTGTGGGCCTGCGCCAGGTCTTCGGGCAGGTCCAGGAGGTCGATCGTGCCCTTGACGTTGTCCAGTGCCTGGGATGAGTCGCTGGCCGCCTTGTCTGCCCGCTGGATGGTCTTTGCCACGCTGATCAGGATGTCACGGATGACTTGGGCGGAATCTCTGATCTGTTTCTCGCGGGCATCGGCCTGGGAGTTGGTTGTTTCCCGGGATTCCGGCTGGGGCTGCGGTAAGGGTTCGCTTTTCCGGAAAAATCCTGAAAAGCGGGAAAATGGCGACGCAACCAACCCCGCAAGGGCTTTGAGGCAACTGTTTATCCCGTCCAGGTTGACCAGCCTGATCAGTGGATAAAGCACCAGGCCGATAATGACGCCACCGCAGAACATCAGGATAAACGGAATTATTTCCACGCTTTCATTCTCCTTCCCCGGAGGAATACGGTTACGCCGGCCGCAGGGCTACATCCGTTTATAGAGAAAAAACTTTATCTTGTCATTAATTAACAGCATGTTTTTCGTATGGCGAGGCGGCCAAGTACTGAATTTTTCCTCCGGAGCGCACGGTCTATCCATGAAGCGCTCTCTGCTATCCTGCCGTCCCATGCGTTTCACTGGCCCTGAGCAATGTGTATCTATCTTGTCCTGATACATCGTAACAACGCATCACAAACCGTCACACCCTGATGGTCTTGTACAGGAAGTTCTTTTTGGGTTCTGTAAATTCAAAAGGTTACAGGCTGTAGGTACGAAATAGGTTTTGGAAATTCTCGCGACCTCCCCCTTATAACTTCCCAAGAAAGCTCGGTAGATTCCTCTCATATCTCATCCGATAATGCAACACCTTCATACAGTCTCCGGATTTCGGCTCCGTTTCTGCGAAAAAAGTCAGCAATAGTCATCAAAATGAAAAACTTTAATCATGGCTACGCCATGTCTTTTTCAATAGGGGCCGGGGGTTAGTCGTTCTACCAATAGGCCTTGCCCTAGTGATAGTATGGAAAAGTATCAAAATTTACTATCAATAGGGTTGATATTTTGATTTTGATAGTATATTATCAAAATATCTTAGATACTATTGGTAGGTAAGGGCGATTGATAGAGAAAGCGTATGTTTTTCAGAAAAGATCGGTTTTCTTCAAGAGCAAGAGGTTAGGCTTGTTTCGACTGAAAATATTTATATGTGTGTGTTTTGCGGTGTTCTCTGTGTTCCAGTGTTCTGGTATGAAATTTATTTGATATTTCGGTATATTGCGTGGAACACCGTGGAACATAAACCGGAACACCTTTGTAAGCTGGTGTTCCGGTTTATTGGCTTCCATGAACGCATATATCTGAATCAATAGGGTCTGAATCTGGTTTTGATAGTATCCTGGAAATGAACGGGAGGAAACAACATGGCAACGGTCGGTTACGCACGGGTCAGCACTGAAGAGCAGGAATTGACGGCGCAGCTCGAACAATTACAGGCGGCAGGGGTCGATAAGGTTTTTTGCGAAAAGGCTTCGGGAGTGAAAGAGGATCGTCCGGAGCTGTCCAGGATGCTTGAGTATGTCCGGGAGGGTGACACGGTTGTTGTGTGCAAGCTGGACCGGATCGCCCGGAGCACCAAACACCTTCTTGAGATCGTTGATACCCTGGAGAAGGCAAGCGTCGCTTTTCGGGTGCTTAATATCAATCTGGATACCTCAACCCCCACCGGCAAGCTGATGTTAACCATGCTGGGCGCAATCGCCACCTTCGAGCGGGAAATGATGCTGGAGAGGCAGCGGGAAGGTATCAGGCTTGCCAAGGCTGAGGGAGCATACAAAGGCCGCAAGGCAACCGCCAGGGCGCAGAGTTCGAAGGTGATGGAACTGCTCAGCCAGGGCAAGACCAAACAGGCTGTCGCTGAAGAGTTGGGGATTGGTGTCGCCAGTGTGTACCGGATTGCCAAGGGAAAGAAAGAGCAGTGAGCCTGTGAGCTGGCTTGACATTGTTCGCGTATCTTGAAACTATAGAATCAGAAAGAGGCTGGTGAAACGGAGAATCTGTTTCAGAAAACCCGTGAGTGACGGCCCTCTTCACGGGGCCAGCCTTTAAACTTTGATCATCATGGTATAACGACGGTAATCTGGATATGACCCGCGAAAGAGAAAACGCAATATTTACCAACATGTCTGGATGTCTGGACGTTGATGATAATCCGGTATGGAATGGCGAAGCGCGTTCATTCGATCCACTGGAATACCTGCTCGTGGATGATGATACAGTGTGGAATAGCGTACCGGTACCGCCGCTTCCGCCTCAGTTTGTTACAAGGTAATCACGTTTTCCCCTGCACCCATGCAAAGACGACTAAACGTAGGCTTTGCATGCATAGCTATGGATCGAGTACAAACCTCGCCGTATGCGCCAGGGGAAAACCCGCCATCGCTCCGGGCGTTGAGATCGAGGGTCGTCGGTTTTTCGGCGACATTCATCATGGCGGGTGAATTGCCGCCGGACGTTTCGGACGTATGCGCGACGCCTTCCCCGGAAGTGGCACGTTGCATCGGTGGCGTTCAAGGGCTTGGGCCGCTCCCACCCACGATTCAGACTCGTGGCCAAGGGGGCGGCTTCAAGCCTGACCGGTTCTTGTGGCGCGTAGTGTTGTTATTGACCGCTTTTTTCGTAGCCGTATTTTGTATGGGGCGGATAATTACTTGTCTGGGGGCGAATTGCACGCCCTTCTCGCTCAAGTGGTTGCCGTCCTTGCTCTTCGCGAAGCACGTCTGAAGGCGTGCCACCACCCTGTTTGATATTCTCTCGAAGATTCTCAACGGGAATCAGCTTGGGAACCGCGCGAAGAGTTCAAATATCCTGCCATCGCTTCGGGCGTTGGGATCGAGGATCACTGGTTTTCCGGCGACATTCTCAAGGTTCATATTGTGGATTGACATCCTTAGCTGATAATAAGAATATATTATTGCTGTCTGGAAGAGCGGAAAGTCTGCTACCGCCGGGGGCACTGGTAACAGTGTCAGGACCGATGGGAGATACGTAGCCTCCCTCAGACACATTTTTTCTTCGTAGCACTGTATGATTTTAGATGTTGCTCTGATCCGAGCGTCTGCTGTATCTGGCCTGGTCATTAACGCCGGATACAGGAAACGGAGATGGTTGGCCAGGATCATCGGCATGCGCGACATGCAGGAGCAACTTTAACTATCCTGCCATCGCTCCGGGCGTTGGGATCGAGGACCTCCGGTTCTCCGGCGGCATTCATCGTGGCGGGATTTTTATTGATTGTCTGGTTCTCAAGACCCTCTAGCGTAGGTTTCGGCGTAACTTCGGTTTCTGTCCTATGAGCGGTTCGGGAGGACTCTTCCGCTGATGAAGAGGCAGTGGTTTTGTCATTCGGTAACGATTGACGGTTCATCTCCGGTACACGGTTTTCAACCACTCCGGGCGAGACGGTGCGTCCACTCCAGACAATTTTTTCTATGTTCTTCATGTTGCCCGCTGGAGGTCGGGAATGTGAATCCATTGGATTCCGACACCCGGCGCAACGCAGCGGGCCTTTCTTATTTATTATCGTTCGGTCGGAAAAACTGTTGGATGTTCCGCATCATTATTGCCGGCCGTATTGTGTTTTTTCTTTCGATTAGCTGACGGTCAAACTTCCTCATAAATTTCCACATCCTGATTCAACGTCTCGCAACTTGAAGTGCGATCCCCAACGGGCTATTTGCGGGCATCTCTTCTCAATAATATTGCCGGATATACCCGTACGCCTTGTCAAACAGATCCTGATCCTTGACCTGGTACTTCACGTAAATCACTTTGCGCAGGGCCTTCTGGACCTCG
>CAZRPI010000070.1:0-18563 GCA_964601865.1 uncultured Pelobacter sp.
CTTAGTATTTTAACGAATTTCTTGATTTTCCTGCGCGTTCTCCATGGCTTCGCGTGAGACCGCCTTTTTCTGGTTAATAATACAGACGAACTTCATGCAAAAGTATTCCGTTCATGGTTCGACAAGCTCATCACGAGCGGAATATCAGCATGTTATCAAGTCAAAATCCGTTCGCCCTGAGCTCGTCGAAGGGGGAAAAGGGGTTTTGCAAGAGGCTCAGACGATAGAATTTTTTTCTCATGGTTTCGCCCTGAACCTTCTTACGTAGAACTTCCGGCCCAGGTATTCCGTTTCCGCAAGGCTTCCCTCCGCGATCAACCGTCGCACCAGTTCCCAATCCCGTCCGTTATCCTTCAGAAACCTCTCAACGGCTTCAACCCGCATCGGGTGGACGGCAAGGATGCTCAACAAATCCCGTCCGGTTTCACCGGTACCGGAAAAACTGTCCCCCTCATAATCGATCAGGAACTCCACATGGTTTATCCGGCTGCCGAAGATCTGCCAGGCGTTGTTCAACACCTTCTCGTCCGGAGGTTTTACCCAGGTTTCTGCCGGCGGCCTGGTGGGAACGGCAATATAGGCTGTTTTCGGCGTCAACTGCGCCAGAAATTCAGCCGTCCGCTCAATTGTGGCAGCATTGTCATTCACTCCATGGATCAGCATGGTTTCCGTCATCAGGTCACCATTGAACAAGCGGGAAAACCCCAGAATACCGGCCATTACGACGGGAAGACGAAGCAGGCCGTGCGGTCTGTCGATTCTTCGCCAGGTACTCACGCCGACCGCGTCAACCTTGATGGAAACGAGATCGGATTTGCCCAACTCAGAAGCCGCATCTTCATGCCAGAGAAGAGAACCGTTGGTAATCACCGCGACCCTGATCCCCAGCGGTTTCAGCATGTCGATGGTACGGCCGAGATTGATATCCAGGGTCGGCTCGCCGTCGGGAACAAAGGTCAGATAATCAACGGATTCTCCCGATTCCCTGATTTTTCCAAGCCTTGCCGCTACTTCCGCCACGATTTCTTCCGGTTCGTAGAACGCCCGCCGTTCCGCCTGCAGATGGGACGTACGACCAGCCTGGCAGTAGACGCAGGAATAGGTGCAGTTTTTGGGCGGTATGTTGTTGATTCCGAGACTTCGTCCCAAGCGTCGTGAAGGTACCGGACCGAAGGTCATCATGTCCGTTTGCCTCCTGGCGCCGCGGTTCCGCTGCACATGGTTTCCGACTCCTCAAGCAGGTGCGTCGGCGTTGTCAGTCTGGAGAGCCGGTTTTCCCGGAAAGCCAGGACGATCTCTCCGACCGGAAGCTCCTTGTCCACGGTGTAGATGTCTATGAAATTCTCCTTGAGCATGTAATAGGAAAGTTCGCCGATTCGACGGGTAAAGAGCAGGTTCAGGCTGGAATGGAGCAGCGATTTGATGATTTTTACTCCGATATGGAGTTTCTCGCCAAGGAATTCGTTCAGATAAAAGTCGACAATTTCAACGTCATTATCCCTGATTCTGAGGATGACGAAATAGGGCGCCCGGCCGAAATGCTCATGGATTCTTGAGTTGAGACCGTTCATGTCAGCTACCGGAACCAGCGCGGTAACGGTTTTGTGGCGTGAAGGTTCGACATGGACGAAAACAGTCTCGATATCCCGGTATTCAGCGGTTATGGTGTCTTCGATCTTGTCGGCCAGTTCATGGGCCCGGTAGAGCGGGAGGTTCGGGCTGCTCTCGATGGTGCATTCCACCATCCTGAAAGGGCCGGAGCGCCGCACCCTGACGTGCGGTGTTCCCATGACCCCGTGAATGCTCCCGATCCTGGCGGTAATTTCGTCCCGCATCTCCGGGTCCAGATTGGCGTCGAGAAGCGAAAGCAGACATACCCAGACCGTTTCTCCCCCCAGTTTGATGATGAGCAGGGAAATCACGAGTATCAGGCTTCCCTCCACATGGGGGATGTGCAGATATGCCAGCAACAGACCAACCAGCACCGCACAGGAAACGTACATATCCAGCTGCGTATCGCCGGCTTTGATCTGAAGCGACAGAGAGTTTATCGACAATCCGATTTCTCTTTCTTTTCTTGCCAGGATAAAGTTGAGTATGATCGAAAAAATGCAGGCCATGACGGGTAGGAACGGAAAACCGGTCACTACGCCGGTATGGAAAAACCTGTCATATCCCTCCCGGGCCATCTCGATTCCTGCCACGAGAACAAATACTCCAATGAAGAGGCTTGCCAGGGTCTCCGCTTTATAAAAACCGTAAGGGAATTTTTCGGATTTCTTCCTGGCGGCAAGCCAGAGCCCGAAACCGGATGCGGCAATGGTGACCACATCGCCCAGGCTGTGCACCGCATCGGCAACCAGCAGGGGGGAATCGAACCGGTGACCGACGACGCCCTTGATAACTGCAAGCAGCAGGGTCAGCAGGGTTGCGGTCAGGGCGATTCTCTGGCCCCGTTCCAGTCGTTGTATGTGTTCGGTTTTGCTGTTCATATCTCTTGATACGCATCTGAAGAAATTTTGTAGAGACGCATTGCAATGCGTCTCTACGGATTGTCAATTCGAAATTAGTGGTCGCTCTCGAATTTGCGCGCCATGCGCGCCCCGCATTTAGGGCAAGGGGTGAGATAACAGGGGGAGCCGGGCTGCTTGGCAGCGACAAAACCGCAGACCGTGCAGATGCAGTTTTCCGGCCTGCCCAGCCTGCCGAAGCCTCTCTGGCCACCGCCGAAGCAACCATGCAACCACCTGCCGAAACCTCTTCCGGGACCGCCCGGCTTATTCCCCTTCTCCATAACGTTCTCCCCACACCGGATCGTTCATGAACTGCCTTCTCAGCCTCTCGTCCGGATTCTGATCGTAGAATTCTTTCTCTTCGAAGGAGTATCGGTATGAGTCGATGTACTCCATCAGTATGCCGTATGCTTCGTTGATTTTCCTGATCCGGTTGTTGTCGGATGCTGCTCCGGAGTCGGGATGGTACTTCTTTACCAGTTGCCTGTGTCGCGTCTTTATGTCCCTGCGCGTGGCGCGCTCCTTGAGGCCGAACAGTGACAATGCTTCTTTTATCTCTTCATAGGTCATGGTTCATATCCGTCGGCCTGCCGACATTTCGGTTGGTCTTCAGTGATATTGTACCTTGGTTGATGCACGTACGGTACCAACGGAAAGACTTTCCAAAGCCCCTGGGAGATCGGTGCTTGTTACGTATTCTCGTTCCGATAGGGTAGCAAAATTGAATCGGTTGCAACCGTAGTGTGGCGCACATACGCTACTGTAAGGTATTCTGCCGGATTGCTGATGACTGTAATTTCAGGTGTAGTTATAGCTAGATGCATATTTAATGTCCATCTTCCCGCTTGTTGGCGCAGGGATTGCTCTACATGTTTGCAAAGAGACGCACCAGCGGGATAAGGATGATGAAAACAGCATTTGCATACTGGGACAACCGCATAGCGCCCGTCTTCGACACCGCGCGGCAGATTTTCGTTATTGAGCGCGAGGCCGACGGCATCATTTCCGAAACCAGAGAGACGCTGGTGGATGGGATGGAAGTCAGGAAAGCGCTTCATCTGGCGCAACTCAACATTGCTACCCTGGTTTGCGGAGCCATCTCAAGGCCGCTGTATGACATGGTGATGGCAAACGGCATTGAGGTCATCCCATTCGTCGCCGGAGAGCTGGGCGACGTTGTCCGTGCCTGGCTGGACGGCAGGCTGGATCATGACAGTTTTACCATGCCCGGCTGTTGCAGGCGCAGATGGTTTGACCGTCGGGTACCCTGCTGCGAAGCTGATGAGGGGCAGCGCATGAGGCGGGGAAACGGTGAAAGACAGGTGAGAGGTCAGGGGCGGAGGCGTACCGGCGATCTGTTGGTCGGTGACTTAACCGGTTTCCGTATCTGTGCGACATGCGGTCATCGCGAACCGCATACGCGGGGCGTGCCTTGCGTTCAAAAGCAGTGCCCGAAGTGCGGCGCTGTGCTGACAAGGGAATAAACCAGGAACAGGCATTTGAACACGCGAAGATGCTAAGGCGCAAAGAGAATCGAATTTGATGCGGAACAAGATACTGGCGCTGGTGAGGTGAATGGCCTGGTTCGACGAGTTCTTGTTTTATTCGCGTTCTTTGCGGCTTTGCTTGAGACGGCCTTTTCCAGGATTAACAGAAGAAAAGGAGGTTTGTCATGCCGGGAAGAGATGGTACAGGTCCCATGGGGGCAGGCCCCATGACGGGTGGAAGCTTTGGGAATTGCGCCGGCCGGTTCATGCGACGCATGTTTCAGGGCAGGGGGATGGGGAGGGCCGGGGGGGGTGGCCTTGATACGCAGGGCTACAGAGCTGAAGAGCAGACGCTTATGAGACAGAACGAACTCCTGCGCTCCGAACTGGTTGCCATGAAGAAACGACTCGATGAGATGGAAAAGCGCGCGGCGAATTCCGGATAGCAATCGGGTTTATCTTCGACAAGGGATGGCCGCCCCCGGCTTCTTGCCGGTTCGAGGGAACCTTTCGCGTCGGGAAGGGGATTAATGCTATCCTCCTATGGCATTAATGACCTGTCGAAAAGTGCAGGCAGAGGGCGGCCGATATTCAAGCAATCCCGTGTTTAGGTTAACCATCCCCGTCCTGGCAGGCCGTGACCCCTGACTTCCGTGACGGACAGCGGACAATGCTTTTCCTTCCCCGGGCGATGGCGCCGCTTATGGTTTACGGAGGAGGCCGGGGATGGTTATTTTGCCGGTGAATTGACTTCAATTTTGGATAACTACACAGGAAACCTTTCCGTAATTGTTATGTTGCAGCAAAGTCCCCCTTTTCAAAGGGGGGAGTTTGAATCTGCATTGTCACATACTAATCAAATCCAAGCGTGCCCTATTTTTCCTGCTCCACGCGGTTGGTGACGAGGCTTACCATGAAAATAGCATTTCCAACCTCGGGCGATACGCTCGACTCCCCTCTGGACCCGCGATTCGGCCGGGCTCCACGTTTTCTTATCTATGATCTGGCGAGCGATACCTTTGAACTGGCGGACAACCGGCAGAGCCTGAACGCGGCCCAGGGCGCCGGCATACAATCGGCTGAAACGGTGGCGCGCCTGGGTGTGAAGTTGCTTGTTTCCGGGCATTGCGGCCCGAAGGCGTTCCGCGTTCTTCAGGCAGCCGGCATCAGGATCTATACCTGCGATGCGGCCACGGTAAGGGGCGCATTGGAGATGTACAAGTCCGGTAGTCTCAAAGAGACGGGATCGGCTGATGTCGAGGGACATTGGGTATGATCCTGGCGGTTGCTTCGGGAAAGGGGGGCACGGGCAAGACGACCCTCTCCGTGAATCTTGCGCGGCTGTGCGGCCGGGAAACGCTGCTTCTGGACTGCGACGTTGAAGAGCCGAACGCGCATCTCTTCCTGCACTGCACGATGCTTCAGGAAGAGGTGGTCAGAATTCCGGTACCCAGGGTGGACGAGACGCAGTGTAACGGCTGTGGCGAGTGCGGACGTTTTTGCCAGTACCATGCCATTGTCTCCTTCGGGACCAAACCGGTGCTTTTCCCCGAGTTATGCCATGGCTGCGGCGGCTGCGGGGCGATCTGCCCCCAAAGGGCCATCAGCGAAACCAGTCACCGCATAGGGACCATTGAAACCGGCAATTCCGGCAACATCGAACTGATCCAGGGAAGGCTCGATATTGGCGCAGCCATGGCGCCGCCCCTGATCCGGGCGGTCAAGAAACGCCTGAACAGCCTCAAACCGGCAATCCTGGACGCCCCGCCTGGAACTTCCTGTCCGGTAATCGCCACCCTGCGGGGAGCGGATTTCGTCATGCTGGTCACGGAACCGACCCCTTTCGGGCTTCACGACCTGAAGCTGGCAGTGGCTATGGTGCGGGAATTGGAAATTCCCTTCGGCGTTATTGTCAACCGCATGGGAATTGGTGACAACCGTGTTCACGAATTCTGTGAGATTGAACATATTCCCGTTCTGCTGGAAATTCCCGATGACCGGAGAATCGCGGAAGCCTATTCCCGCGGTGAACTGATCGTGGATGCTCTTCCGGAATACCGCGGTCTTTTTCAGGGGCTTCTGGAAAAATGTTCATTATCACTCAATGCGGGAAGTTAGACAGCGTGAGCAATAAGCGCCATCTCTTTTCCCTGGGTGAACACCCGTGATTTTCGGCTCATCAGCCCCAACTGACGTCAAACGTCACGAATACTGCATCATGTGCGGAGAGCTCAACCAGCTTTCGTTGCGTTTGAAGTTCAGACCGGATCCCCTTGATGGCGTATCTGCTACGTTCCGGGGAAACTCCTTTCTGCAGGGGTATGACGGTATTCTCCATGGAGGCGTGATTAGCGCTCTGCTGGATTCCGCAATGACCCATTGTCTGTTCAGCAGGAATATCGAAGCGGTGACGGGTGAGCTGATGGTGAGATTCGTAAGCCCGATCCCATGTGACAGTGAATTGACGGTGCGCGGGTGGCTTGTCAGGGCAACGCCGCCACTGTATCTGCTCGGTGCCCAGGTGCTGCTGGCAGGGAGCGTGATGGCGGAGGCGGACGCAAAGTTTATGCGGAGGAGTACCGGTGATGGCTGCAACTGATATCCGGATAACCATCCTTGTTGACAACAGGGCAATGGAAGGTTTGATGGAAGAACACGGTTTTTCCGCGTGGCTTGAGGTTTCCGGCCAGCGGATCCTGTTTGACACGGGACAGGGGAAAGCGCTGTTTCATAATGCGGCTATGCTGGGGTGTGAGCTTAAAAGGACCGGCAGTCTGGTTCTGAGTCATGGCCACTATGATCATTGCGGCGCGGCGGCGGAAATAGTAAGACTTGCGCCGGATGCCGATGTTGTCTGCCATTGCAACGCGTTCCTGCCCCGTTATGTCATCCATCCCGGTGCTCCCACCAGACTCATTTCCATGCCGCTTCCAACCGCAAAGGCTCTCTTTGACTTGCCGGACAGCAGGATCAGCTGGGTTAACGGTCCCCAAATGCTCGCCGATGGTGTCGGTATCAGCGGGCCGATTGCCCGGCTGCACCCGCTCGAAGACACGGGCGGCCCGTTTTTTCTGGATCAGGAAGGGATACAGCCCGATCCGATCAGGGATGACATGTCCTTGTGGCTTGACAGCGGAAGCGGTTTGATCGTTGTCACCGGGTGCTGTCATGCCGGTCTCATCAATACCGTTGAACAGATCCGGCAGGAGAGCGGCGTGGAAAAGGTTCGAGGCATCATCGGCGGGCTTCATCTGGCAGACGCTTCGGATGAACGTTTGCGGGCAACCTGCCGTGTTCTCGGCGAGTGGGGGACCGAATTCGTTATTCCCTGTCACTGCAGCGGTGAGCGGGCTCAATCATTTCTCCAGAGGGAGTCGGGAGCGGAAGTGTCTCCCGGCTATGCCGGGCTGGAACTCGCTTTGTAAGCGGTACGGGAACATGGATCAGGACAATATTTCAGGGTGTGATCACGTATGAAAAATCATGAAATTCAGGAACTTGTCGTCGTCAGCGGCAAGGGGGGTACCGGAAAGACCAGCCTTACGGCCTGCTTCGCGGTCCTGGCCGGAAATCCGGTCATTGCGGACTGCGACGTGGATGCGGCGGACCTGCATCTTGTCCTTTCACCCCGGATCCGGGAACGCCATGAATTCCGGTGCGGCCGTGAAGCGGTCATTGACCTGGATCGCTGCGTAGGGTGCGGCGTTTGCGGAAAGTGGTGCCGATTCGACGCCATAAACGTCTGCAAAAACAGTAACGAAGAGCCCATATTTTCCGTGGATCCCATATCCTGTGATGGCTGCGGAGTCTGCGTTCATTTCTGCCCGGTCAAGGCCATCGACTTTCCAGAACGGCTCTGCGGCGAGTGGATGGTCTCGGACAGCCGCCGAGGGACCATGGTCCATGCCCGTCTTGGTGTTGCCGCGGAGAATTCCGGCAAGCTGGTCTCGACAGTCCGGCGCGAAGCCCGCCGCATTGCCGAAGCGGAGGGGAATTCGCTGATCCTGGTGGATGGTCCGCCGGGCATCGGTTGTCCGGTTATAGCGTCACTGAGTGGCGCTTCACGGGCTCTGATCGTCACGGAACCGACCGTTTCGGGCGCGCACGATCTGGAACGGGTTCTCAAGCTGACGCGCCACTTCTCGATTCCGGCCTTGATCTGCGTGAACAAATGGGATCTCAACCCGGAAATGACGGAGAGAATCGAAGCCAGCGCCCTGAACGGGGGAGCGACGGTTGCCGGCCGCATCCGCTATGACCGTACCGTAACCCGTGCCCAGATGGAGGGGAGGGCGGTGGTGGAACTGGATGCACCATGTGCGGCGGACATCAGGCAGGTCTGGGAGAACCTTGGTTTCAGCATGTAAAGGAGATCACGGAATGAAAAGGATCGGGATCATCATCTGTGCCCGCTACGGGGATTGTGGCGGCGGAAAATGTTTTCGGGCGATGCGCGAGCGACATGGAGCATTTGCAGCCTACCCCGCCGGCGAACCGCTGGAAATCGTCGGATATTCGACCTGCGGCGGTTGTCCGGGCGGCAACGTGGAGCATGTGCCGGAGGAGATGAAGAAAAATGGCGCCGATGTGATTCATCTGGCTACGGGCCTGGTAGTCGGGTATCCCCCCTGTCCCAATATTCGCCGTTTCAAGCAGTATATTGAAACGGCGTACGGTGTGCCGGTCGTCGTCGGAACCCATCCGATTCCGCGGAAGTACATGGACGGCCATGCCAGGCTTCCATTCTGGAAAGAGTACAACATCGCCGAGTTGGCGGGGGCTCTGATGGAGGAGTCACCGGAAGTTATGGCTGCTTATAACTGAACACATATCACGAGCAGGAAGAGGAGAAAAAGGATGAAAATTGCAATACCGCTGGCTGAAGGAAAACTGACCATGCATTTCGGACACTGCGCGAGCTTCGCGCTGATTGACGTTGACCCCAGGGAAAAGCGGATCATCGGCCGCAACGACGTAATTCCGCCGCCCCACCAGCCGGGTCTGCTCCCTCCCTGGCTGGCGGATCAGGGCGTGAAGGTGGTTATCGCCGGAGGGATGGGACAGCGCGCCCAGATGCTGTTTGCGGCCCAGGATATTCAGGTGTTCGTGGGCGCTCCCGTCGATACTCCTGAGGCGCTGGTCAACCAGTACCTGACCGGTGAACTCAAGACCGGGATCAACGCCTGCGATCACTAAAAACCATGGATCAGGGAGAAACGATGAGTTTTGCGCATTACAGCCCCAAGGTCTTCGATCATTTCTTCAACCCCAGGAACAACGGAGTCCTAGAGGACGCCAACGGCATCGGAGAAACCGGCGATCCGGGGTGCGGCGATTACCTGAAGGTATATGTCAGGATCGAAGACGATATCATCAGTGACATCAAGTATCAGATCAAGGGCTGCCCGGCTGCCATCGCCTGCGCCAGCGCCCTGACGGAACTGGTCATGGGCAGGACGGTGGAAGAGGCGCTGCAGGTTTCCGACGATCAGATCATCGAATATATAGATGGTCTGCCAGAGTTCAAGGCCCACTGTTCCGCCTTGGGAGAATCGGCGTTCCGGATTGCCGTCAGGGATTACAGGTCGAAATCGGAAAGCAGCGGAACAACGGAAGAGCGAACGGGCTGAGTTTCAAAAACTGATGCGGCAGTGCCTCGCTTATCCGGCTTGATGGAATACTCTTTCCAGTTCCGGAAGTCACGCCACCGAAGAGTTCAATAAAGGAGCAAAAACATCCCCATGGAATACCGATCCGGCTGCCTCGTCTGTGGTAAGGAACTGCTCTATTCTCAAGATCCCACGATGGAAACCTGCTATTACTGTGGCGCCACAAGTGAGACCAACACACGCTGCGGCAACGGGCATTTCGTCTGTGATGCCTGTCATAACGGGACAGCCAACGATCTGATCGAGCGTTACTGCTGCGGCGCCGACTCAATATCACCCCTGTACCTTGCCTCGACTCTGATGGCCAACTCCCTGGTGAAGACGCACGGACCGGAGCATCATTTTCTCGTCCCCGCGGTATTGCTTGCGGCTTTCCATAATAAAACCGGAGCCGGAGGGGAGGACTTGGCGGAAAAAATACGCCAGGCCCGCAAACGGGCCGAGGATGTGAAAGGGGGATTCTGCGGTTTTCATGGCGCCTGTGGAGCGGCTATCGGCGCCGGAATTTTCATGAGTCTCATCACCGGTTCGACCCCGCTTTCGGACAGGGAACGCAAACTGTCGAACATGATAACGGCCGAATCTCTGCGGGTTATTGCTGAAAACGGGGGACCTCGCTGCTGCAAGCGAGAATCATTCTGGGCAATTAGAACAGCGATAGAATTTGTGCGGAGGGAGTTCAAAGTCGAACTCACTGTCGAGTTGCCTTCTCAATGCCTCTTCAGTGGCTTGAACAGGGAATGTATACGGGAAAGATGCGCGTTTTTCGGTCGTGAGCGCCCACAGGTGTGATATCTGCTGGCCTATAAAAAGGGCGGCTTATGTCTGTTCATGGTCTTGTGATGGATTTTATAGAAGGTCGATTTTATTTAAGGAGAATATCGGATGGCAGATGACAAACTTATCATTGCAGGGCGGGAGTTCAATTCCCGACTGATGGTCGGCACCGGGAAGTACGCCAGTTTTCAGCAGATGGCCCAGGCTCTGGAGGTTTCCGGCGCCGAAATCATCACCGTCGCCGTGCGCCGGGTCAACATTGCCGACCGCAGCCAGGAGTCACTGCTGGATTACATCGACACCAAGAAGTATACCCTGCTCCCCAATACGGCAGGCTGCTACACTGCCGACGACGCAGTGCGCACCTGCCGCCTGGCCCGGGAGGCCGGCCTCTCCGACTTTGTCAAGCTGGAAGTGCTGGGAGACGAGAAGACGCTTTTCCCGGACAACGAGGAGTTGCTCAAGGCGGCCAAGGTTCTGATAAAGGAAGGTTTTACCGTGCTCCCCTATTGCAGCGACGACGTAGTCCTCTGCCGCAAGCTGGAGGATCTGGGGTGCGCCGCGGTTATGCCTCTTGGCGCTCCCATCGGCAGCGGCCTGGGAATCCGCAATCCCTGCAACATCAGGATCATCATGGAGAACGTCAATGTGCCGGTCATCGTTGACGCAGGGGTCGGCTGCGCTTCGGACGCCGCCATCGCCATGGAACTTGGGTGTGATGGTGTGCTGATGAACACCGCCATCGCCGGCGCCCGGGACCCCATCGCCATGGCCGAGGCCATGAAACTGGCGGTTAAGGCCGGCCGTCTATCCTACAAGGCGGGCCGCATTCCCCGCAGGCTCTACGCCAATGCCTCCAGTCCGCTGGAGGGAATGCTGGGATAGGAAACAAAGAGCTTATTCATAAAGAACAGTTGAGGAGGAATACAGTGAGCACCACGTGTCAGGGACATGCATCGGAACAGTCAACTTGCGGACAGGAAGAAAACAGAGCCGAAATGCAAAAGATAATGGAAAAGATGGAAATGCAGGAAGCCCTGTGCGACATACGGCACAAGATCGTGGTTCTGTCGGGCAAGGGAGGCGTGGGGAAAAGTTCGGTGGCCGCCAACCTGGCGGTATCTATTTCCCGGAAGGGGCTTAAAACCGGGCTTCTCGATACCGATCTGCACGGACCCAGTATCCCGACGATAATGGGAATGGAAGGTCAGTTCCCGGCCCAGAGAAACGGAAAGATTGGACCGGTATTTTTCAATAAAACCCTGAAGGTAATGTCAACGGGGCTGTTCCTCCAGAACAGCTCCGAAGCCCTGGTCTGGCGGGGACCCGCCAAGCATGGCGTCATCAAGCAGTTTCTCTCGGATGTCGACTGGGGGGAGCTGGATTATCTGGTTGTTGACTGTCCTCCCGGCACCGGCGACGAGCCGCTCTCGGTAATCCAGTTGATCAGGAACGTCGATGGGGCCGTCATCGTGACCACCCCCCAGGACCTGGCCCTGGTGGATGTGCGGAAATCGATCTCGTTTTGCCGCCACCTGAAGCTGCCCGTGATCGGCGTTATCGAGAACATGAGCGGCTGTGTCTGCCCCCGTTGCGGAGAAACCGTGGATATTTTCAAGAGCGGCGGCGGCGAACGGCTCGCGAACGAGATGGATGTGCCGTTCCTGGGGCGTATCCCGCTGGACCCGGCCATGGTCTGTTCCTCGGATGACGGCAGGCCATTCATGTCCGACCCGCCGGATACCCCGACCGGACGGGCCATGAAACAGATCTTTGATTCGGTTATTGCTTTTACGGCGCAGGCCTGATCCGGGCTTCCTCAATTGGCAGATAAAAATAATCCGCGTCAATCTGCGTAATCTGTGGATAGGAAAAATTGTTTTATCCGCAGATTACGCAGATTAAGAGATTGAATTGAGAATATTTGTGTTTCGGTTTTTCCCGGACAAGCTTGCGCATCAGGGATGAAAAGGTATACAAGACGGAATGCGTTTTTTGGGTTGAAATTGTGCTGATGGGGGAGGGCGTTATGACGATCCGTTTGACTGTTCTCTGTGAAAACTCCGTGGCCAGGCCGTTCGGCATTCTGGGAGAACACGGGTTTTCCTGCTATCTGGAAACTCTGGAGGGCAATTACCTGTTTGATACCGGTCAGGGAAGCACCCTGCTTCACAATGCCCTCCATCTGGAAAAGGATCTGAAAAACATCAGGGCGATTCTGATCAGTCACGGGCACTACGACCATACCGGTGGTTTGCAGATGGCTCTTGAAATGTGTAATGGCGTCGATGTCCATGCTCATCCCGATATTTTCATCAATCGCTATTGGGAAGCAGATGGTCGGCGCCGGTACGTCGGTATTCCTTTCAGACGTGAATATCTCGAATCCCTGGGCGCCAGATTCTGCCTTAAGAGCGAACTGGTGGAAGTCGGCCCCGGGGTTTTTCTCACCGGCGAAATTCCCCGCCGTAACGCTCTGGAAAAAGGTGATCCCAGTCAGCTTGTGGTCACGGAAACCGGGAAAATAGTGCGCCCCGATCCCGTGACCGACGACCTTTCCCTGGTGGTTGACACTCCGGCGGGACTGGTTCTGGTATTGGGCTGCGCGCACGCCGGACTCATCAATATCCTGGAATACGTCACGGAAAAATTCGAGGGCAAGTCGATTCATGCCGTGATCGGTGGAACCCATCTCGGCTTCAGCGGTGAAGAACAGTTTGCGGCGGCTCTCGACGCCTTCGACCGCTTCCGGATCGAAAGGGTCGGTGTTTCCCACTGCACGGGGCTGGCCAGGGCGGCGCAGCTCGCCGCAAGACTTGGCGGGCGGTTTTTCTTTGCTGCCGCCGGGACGGTTCTCGGAGTTTGAAGAGAAAGCAATGTTGTCAGAACGGATTCGGATAGGTCCGGATGGTGCTGACGCACTTCTTTACATGTAGCCGCCTGGCCAGTCATTTTTTTGACCCAGGATGCTCTTCGGCGATCCTGCCTGCGCCGTTTATAAACCTGCGGCGCCGTCTCAAGTAAATTAATACGAATTCTTCACATAATCCATTTCCTGTTTATTCCCTTCAGGCTGAAATAAAACAGCACAAAGCAATACAGGCCCAACATCGCAAAATCCAGTCCGATGGGCATGGTATTCCGTCCGTTGATTGCGCCATGCAGGATGTCGGCGCCGTAGGTCAGCGGCAGCAGGTACGAAAGCGGGCGCAAGAAGATGGGAAGCGATGCGACGGGGATGAAAAAACCGCAGAGAAAAATCATCGGCATCCTGAAAAAGTTGGAAAAGGTCTGAGCCTCAAAGACCTCGCTGACGGCAACGGCGACAAACAGACCCAGAAACGTGGACACTACGGCAATCGCGGCTACGGCCGGTACCAGCGCCACCCAGGAAACCTTTGAAAGATCGATGAATAAACCGGCAAAAAACAGCGGAACAAAGGCATTCACAAACCCGAAGATTACTGCTCCGATAGTTTTGGCCAGCATCAGCAACTCCAGAGGCAGCGGCGCCAGAAGCAACCGTTCGAACGAGCGGTAGCGCTTCTCGAAGGTGACGGTAACCGCCAGCAGGGAAGTGGTGCCGAACAGGATGGAAATCGCGACGAGACCGGGCAGCATCGCATGAACACTTTCCACGCCTCTCCCCGACCGGACCAGAAACATCGCCGTCCAGACCAGGGGAAAGAGTATTCCCCAACTGACATTCGGCGGTTTGAGATAGTATGCCCGCATGTCCTTCAGCATGATATTCCAGAATGCGATCCATCGTCTCATGCGCCGTGAGCTCCCCGTTCCCTCTCCTTTGCCATGTTGGAGGAATCCAGACCGGTGACCCGGATAAACACGTCTTCGAGAGACCTGTGTTCCAGTCTGGCTTCCATCAGCGCGATCCCCTGTTCTTCCATGTGGCATGCCAGCGGTCCCACCCGGATCGGCTCCGCCGACTCAACCCTGATCCGTCCTTCGGGCTGGGGCTGGAAATCAAGCAACGGAAATGCCGCCGCAAGGCGTGCGCACAGTTCCGGGGCTGATCCGTTGATGGTAAGCAGCATCGCGTGTTTTTCCCGTATCGGCTGCAGAAGGTTCGCAACCGTATCAACACGGACGATGCGACCCTTGACGATGAATGCGATACGTTCACACAATCGTTCCGCTTCTTCAATGTAATGGGTGGTAAGGAAGATGGTCGTTCCGGAATGGTGCAGGTCCGCAATGAGCTGCCTGATATGGCGGGCGCTCGCCACGTCGATGCCGGTGGTGGGTTCGTCCAGAAACAGCACCGGCGGATTATGGATGATTCCGGCGGCAATGGTGAGCCGGCGTTTCATTCCCCTGGAGTAACCGGCGAATTTCCGGTCGGCCGCTTCACGCAAACCGAATGTTTCCAAAAGCGCTCTTGCCCGGGACCGGCGCTCGTCCTTGCGCATGCCGTACAGGGCGGCGCAGAAACAGAGATTGTCGAAGCCGGACAATTCCGGGTAGAGATTGCTCTCGTCGGGCACCACACCGATCAGGTGCTGGGCCGCCTTCGGATTTCCCGTGCAGTTCACCCCGCCGATGCTTATCTCTCCTGCATCGGGCCTGGCCAGACCGGTGAGCAGGTTGATGGTGGTGGTTTTCCCCGCGCCGTTCGGTCCCAGAAACCCGAACAGCTCTCCCCGGCGCACCTCGAAGGAAGCGCCGTCAACGGCGGTAATTTCGCCGAAGCGCTTGACCAGGTCCGCGGCCCTGATGAAAAACGGCCTTTCCGGGCAGGTATCATCGAACCGGACTTCGTGGCTGCGGCGTTCATCGAAAGCGGCATGCGGGGACAATACATCTGTCGCTGTCATGGTCGTAGCTCCTCGCGACCGTTTGACCGGGCATTTCAGCCGGTATTCTGTCACGATTGCCGGAACGCACTCACTCGGACAGGATAATCATCATGGATACCGCAACTCCGGCGACAAACATGAAGGATTCGAAAGCGGATTGCGCCCAGCATTGTCACCCTTCCGACGAAATCGATTGGCTGCCGCGTTTCATCAGATAGTGTAGCGGCGTTCGTACGTTTTTCAAACCTCTGATCGGTTTTGCGCCTGAAGTTTTTACTGTTGAACCCGGTTAATCCCAAGATATTTCCTGAAGAAAGCCTCCATGGCGCCGTAAAAATCGAACTGATTCTCTTCGTTATGGAAACCATGCCCCTCGTTGGCCTTCACCATGTACTGAACATCGACACCCCGTTTCCGTAACGCCTCAACCATCTGGTCGGATTCATTCTTGTTTACACGCGGGTCATTGGCCCCCTGGGCGATGAAGAGCGGTGTCTTGATCCGGTCCGCATGGAAGACGGGAGACGCGGCTTTGAGAAGCTCTTTGTCCTTTTCGGGATCGCCGACCTTGATATGCATCATGTCCAGGTAGGGTTTCCAGTACGGCGGGATGGTGTTCATGAAGGTGAGAAGATTCGCCACGCCAACGTAATCGACGGCCGCGGCATAGAGATCGGGGGTAAAGGTCACGCCGGCCAGAGTGGCGTAACCTCCGTAGCTTCCGCCGTAGATGCCCACACGTTTGGGGTCGGCAATACCTTCACTGATGAGCCATACGACTCCATCAGTGATGTCGTCCTGCATGGCTTTTCCCCACTGTTTGAAACCCTTTTCCCAAAAACCCCTGCCGCAGCCCATGGAACCGCGATAGTTCATCTGGAATACGGCGAAACCGCGATTTGCCAGAAACTGGACCTCGGGATTAAATCCCCAGGAGTCACGGACCCAGGGGCCTCCGTGGGGATTGACGATCACCGGAAGGCTCTTCGCCTCCCGTCCAACCGGCAAGGTCAGGTAGCCGTTGATTTTCAATCCGTCTCTCGCGGTATAGGTTACCGGTTTCATGGACGCCATGTGAGTCTCTTTAATACGGGGATTGATCTCTCCCAGTTTCGTGAGCGTGCCGGATTTGGCGGAATAGACGTAACGGGAACCAGGAGTGCGGTCGCTGTAGGCTGCCACGATGAAAGTGTCTTCAGCAAGGTTCTCATTCTGGATAGCTATTTCGTAACCGGGCAGTTTTTCCCGAAGTTTTGCGAAAAGGTTTCTGGCTTCCGGGTCGAAGAAGTGACGCTGTTCCTTCCAGGTATTATAGCTTGCAAAGGTGAGCACTTTGCGTTTGCGGGAATAGGACGCTCCATCTATGTCCACTTCGGGGTGTTCGAACAACGGTTTGGATTCCGCTCCGGTTCGCGGATCGAGAATCACGAGCGCGGTCTTGTCCCGCCCGCGGTTGGAGAGCGCGTAAAGAGATTTGTTGTCGAAGGTGAAAAACAACGGCTCTACGGTCGTACGGAAATCATTGGTGAGCACGGTTTTGAAAGCATCCTGTTCCGAAGGACGATAGAGAAGGCTCCTGTTTACACCGTCGGTTGTCATAGCGGCGCGGATACGGCCCGCATGGTCGGTAACCCAGTCCGTGATGTTGCCCGGATTCCGCGCCGCTGTGCTGGCTTCACCCGTTCGCACGTTGATCCGGTACACGTCGAATACCTTCGGGTCCCGCCTGTTATGCTGAACCAGCACGTAATCGGGATCGTCCGGCAGATCGTCCACGATTGACGCCCGTATCTTCGGATATGGCGTAAGATCTTTCAGCGCGCCGCTGTGAATATCAACGGATACGACATGGAAATTTTCGTCTCCGCCGAAGTCCTTTTCGTAAAGAAGGTGATCGTTTCCCTTCCAGAAGAAAGACGCTATATCCCGGCCGGTTTCGGCGGTGAGGCGTTTGGCCCCGGCAAAGTCCGGCGCTTTGCCGCCCGGCGCAAGCAGCGTTACACAGATGTTTTGCCGTCGCTTGTAGGGCTGCATGAATCCGAGGGTTTTCCCGTCGGGAGAGATACGGAAGAAGGATCGTTCCGGTTTGGCGAAAAAGTCCCTCAGATCGTAGCGCTTCACGGGTCCGGAAGCCAGAGCGGGGATGGCTGTAATCGTTAACAACAAAATGCCGCATATGAACATTGCATGTGAGGCAAACTTCATCTGGTTGCTCCTTTTTGACATTCTTTCGGGGGAGATGCGCCGTATTGCGTTCGCATTGTCGGCGCCGCGTACAGGTACGGCAGTTCCGGCGGCGTTTCCATCCTGCTGACGACCGCATGGCTAATGACTCCCAACTTGTTTTTGTTCAGCGAAAACCGGCCGGTAATGCGATACCACTCATTATCCGCCACCCGGTTCGCTTTTGGGGACTCCACTATCATACCCAGCGGCTGGCTGTCGGCGACGCAGCACACTATCAGAAACCGGAACAGGATGAATGATCCGGGTTGCAGTGCTTTCAGATTGGCGTTAGCATCCCGCCTGAAGGTTTTTTGCCGCATCGCCATTCCCTCGGTAACGATCAGTTTACCCTGATACTCCTGAGGCTGGTCGAGCAGATCGAGAATGGTGACTTCCAGGGGCATCCGTTCATTGTTTACGGGTGCTCCGGGCCGGGAAGAGGCGGGCGCCGCTTCAACCGCTACGGGTTGCTCCGCTATCGTTTTTTTCGTGTAGGCGTATGATCCGAGCGGCTTCCCGTATGCCAGCCATAACGCCATAAGCGGCAGAAGCAAGAATCCGCTACGGGTAATGTCCTCTAATTTTAACTTCCGGTGGGCTGTTTCCGTGATTCCGGAGATGATGAAAACAAGGAGAATAGCAATTGCCGCCCAGAGAAATATCACGAAGGAAGGGCGGATAAAGGAGCGGTAGCCGCCACCCAGGACCAGGAAGACAAGTGTGATCAGCCAGGATGCCAGGATGCCTGTATGCAGAAGTTTCCGCGTTGGTATCGGTGTCTCTGGCATGTCATGGCGCTTCATAACAGACCTGCCGAGATCAGATAGTGAATGCAGCACGCAACCATAAATACCAAGGCAAAGACGCTGAATGCAAGTGTGGCGATGGCCTTGCGCCGGAAAACACCTGTGTACATCAGCAGCAGTTTGAGGTCCAGCATCGGGCCGAGCAGCATGAAGGCGAATTGGGCCGAAAACGGCATGACGGCCCTGAATGATGCGGCCACGAAAGCGTCGGCTTCGGAACAGATGTTAAGAGCCATTGCCAGCGTCATCATGATGAGAATGGCGCTGA
>CAZRPI010000071.1:0-16186 GCA_964601865.1 uncultured Pelobacter sp.
TTTTGGTGGCGGTGCAGGGATTTGAACCCCGGACCTAGCGAATATGAGTCGCTTGCTCTGACCAGCTGAGCTACACCGCCGTTGAATATGCCCCTTTGGCTGGCCAAAGAGGCGGATTGGTATCGCAGGACAATCTGGAAAATAGAGATCAACTAGATATACAATTTGTCGCATCGTGTCAAGGGAAAAGACGTCGAGGTGCCTGAGCGATTTTGAACCCCGTTGGCCGCTACTCCTGATGGTCATGTCGTACGGAACGGGAGGCCTGATTCAACTGGTTCCGTCGAGAATATTCCGGACCTTTTGCAGCAGAACCGATGGCAGGTACGGCTTGAAGATAAAGAATGCATTGGAATCCGACAGTTTTTTTTGTCTGTTGATCTCCGGTATATACCCGCTTGTGAATAATACCTTGATATCGGGTTTGATCTTTCTGATCTCGTCATACGCTTCCTTGCCGTGTTTTTTCGGCATGACCAGGTCAAACAGGAGTAAATTGATTTTGCCGGCATGGTTCCTGTATTTTATGATCGCGTCATCCCCATCGGCCGCAACTATCACCTCGTAACCGACGTGCTGCAGTATTGCCACAGCCATGTTGCGCACCAATTCATCATCTTCTGCAAGCAGGATGGTTTCCTTGCCCTTTTCGGCCTGTTCGTTTGAGTGCCGTGTCATCAGGATGGTGTCTCCGTCCTTGTTCTGGGGCATGGTTCAACTCGGCGGTCAGTCGTATGATTGCTTCACGGGGTCATGTCAACTGTAGCCGATTTTGCCCGGATTTCAAGTGCACGATCAAATGTATGATTTTTAGAGTATTTCTGAATATGTTTTTCATGGCTAATGAAAATGGCTGAACCATAATCCGTGGCGCTGGCGAAGTGGCTGTTTGATTGAGTTTCCGCGGGAACGTCTTCTGGCGCAGCTGTCCTTCGGGAGAGGATATGCGCTGTTTTTTTGTTGACAAGCCAAAGACATTAAAGGTACCTTTAATCACCTCTTTAACAAAATTGTCTCAGCGTCAACAGATTAAACCTCAGACAACCTTCACCAATTTTGACAAGAACTTACAAGCCGTTGGGCTTTTTTTTCCCGAGCAGAAATCTCCTGTCTGGATATGATGTTTCCTTTCCATAGCTGCTTTGAGGTCAGAGCCACACACTGAAATCATTCAATTATTTCATTCAGTTATAGTCAAAAATCCGCCAAAAATTCATTTTTGCAGCCGCATTACGCATGTCCGCGAACATGCAGGAGAACCGATGAACTTACAGGAACTTAAAGGCAAGAAAATCAACGAACTCAATTCAATTGCCCGTGATCTGAATATTGAGGGGGCCTCCAGCCTGCGCAAGCAGGATTTGATTTTCGCCATACTCAACGCCCAGACCGAACAGAACGGCATGATCTATGGAGAAGGGGTTTTGGAGACGTTGCAGGACGGGTTCGGCTTTCTGCGAGCCACCGATTACAACTATCTTCCGGGCCCCGATGATATCTATGTTTCTCCCAGCCAGATCCGCCGCTTCAACCTTCGTACCGGCGATACGGTTTCCGGGCAGATCCGTCCGCCGAAGGAGGGCGAGCGTTATTTTGCACTGCTCAAGGTGGAGTCGATCAATTTCGAACCGCCTGAAGTGGCGCGTGACAAGATCCTGTTTGACAACCTTACCCCTCTCTATCCCCAGCAGAAGCTGAAGCTGGAAACCGGCGCCAACAACCTCCCCATGAGGGTGGTGGAAATGGTGGCCCCCATCGGCAAGGGACAGCGCGGTTTGATCGTGGCGCCGCCACGCACCGGCAAGACCATGCTGATTCAGAATATTGCCAATTCGATTGCCGCCAACCACCCTGAGGTTTACCTCATTGTTCTTCTCATAGACGAACGGCCGGAAGAGGTGACCGACATGCAGCGTTCGGTGAACGGCGAAGTCGTTTCTTCGACCTTTGATGAACCGGCAACCCGTCACGTGCAGGTGGCGGAGATGGTTATCGAGAAGGCCAAACGCCTGGTGGAGCACAAACGCGATGTCGTCATTCTTCTCGACTCGATCACCCGGCTGGCACGGGCGTACAATACCGTCATTCCTCCTTCGGGAAAGATTCTGTCGGGTGGCGTGGACTCGAATGCCCTGCACAAACCCAAGCGCTTTTTCGGGGCCGCCCGCAACATCGAGGAGGGCGGGTCTCTGACCATCATCGCCACGGCGCTGGTGGATACCGGCAGCAAGATGGACGAGGTCATCTTCGAAGAGTTCAAGGGTACCGGCAACATGGAGTTGCATCTTGATCGGAAGCTGGTGGAAAAGAGAACCTTCCCGGCCATCGATATCAACAAGTCGGGCACCCGCAAGGAAGAACTCCTGATGGACAAGACCTCGCTGAACCGTATCTGGATTCTGCGCAAGGTGCTCCACCCCATGAACGTTGTGGACAGCATGGAGTTTTTGCTGGACAAACTTTCCGAGACAAAGACAAACCAGGAATTTCTGGATTCCATGTCGAAGTAAAAAATAGGTTGTAAATATTACCCCAAATCGATAGTATGGATAATTGGTGAATCGTTGCGCCTTTTTTGTTGCATCGATAATATCAAGGAGGAAGAGATGAAAGAAGGTATCCACCCGATGTATTCCGATGCCACCGTTAAGTGTCTGTGTGGCAACACATTTCAGACCCGTTCCACACGCAAGGAGATCAATACCGAGATCTGCTCAGCCTGTCATCCGTTTTTCACCGGCAAACAGAAACTGATCGATACAGCAGGGCGTGTAGAGCGTTTCAAGCGGCGTTACGGCCAGGCATAGTAACGTCCTACACCACAATGGAAAGGGGGTTTTGTCACAGGGCGAAATCCCCTTTTTCCGTTATCATGCGCATGATATGCATCCCGCGGTGAATGGTTACTGTTCCGGCTGATCATCGCCATCCCCAAGACTGCCTATGAATATTGAACTCCTCTCCCATACTCCCGAGCCTGAAAAAGTCGTGGCCCTGGCCGCGCGGCTCTGCTATTCGCCGTCATCCATCGCCGGATTGCGGCATAAGCTCGACTCCTCCGATATAGAATCGTTCCTCGAAAAGATCATGTCCCTCGGTCACCATTCGGTGCTGGAACACGCCTCCTTTACCTTCGGCATCGAGGGGATCTCGCGCGTGACTTCACACCAGCTGGTGCGGCACCGCATTGCTTCATTTTCCCAGCAATCCCAGCGCTACGTATCACACCGGGATGAGTTTACCTCCGTCATGCCGGACAGTATCGCCGAAAACATCGAGGCGCGGCGGATCTTCGCCTTCATGTCCGAGACCGTACACAAGGCCTATGCGCAACTGGTCGATATGGGTATACCTCCGGAGGATGCGCGCTACATTCTTCCCAACGCCACCGAGACCAAGATGGTCATGAGTATGAATGCGCGTGAACTGCTGCACTTCTTTAACCTGAGGTGCTGTCAGCGCGCCCAGTGGGAAATACGCGAAATGGCCATCGAGATGCTGCGGCTCGTGAAGAAAGTCGCGCCGGCCATCTTCCGCATGGCAGGCCCCGGATGCTTTGCGGGTCCCTGTCCGGAGGGCTCGCTCTGCTGTGGCCAGACCGGCGAGATCCGGGAGTATTTCGAGAAACTGGAATAGCGCTGCCGAATCCGTGCTCCAGGGGATGAATCGGGCGCGGTGTCCCGGTTCAGCGGCGTTTGAGGTCCGGCGCGGGCTGCTCTGGGCTGACTCCGCTATCTTGTCGAAAGATCCGGCAGGGTGAAATGGGGTCATGTTGCGGGAATAGTCCGGAACTGGAGATGGTTCATACGATCAAAGGGGTTTGAATGAAAAAGATCAATGTAGGCGGACAGGCGGTTATTGAAGGGGTCATGATGCGCGCGCCCCGCTCCGTTGCAATTGCCGTCCGCCGCCCGAACGGGGAGATTGTCGTCAAGAGTGAGTTGGTGACGCCCCTGTCCGAACGTTATCCGGCTGTGAAGCTCCCGATTGTTCGCGGGGCCGTGGCGCTGTTTCAATCACTGGTAACCGGCATCAGGGCGCTCAATTTCTCCGCTGGCGAGGCCATGACCGAAGAGGAGCGGGGGGAAGGGGAAAGTGCTGGCGAAATGTCGGCCTGGGCCATGGCAGGCACCATGCTGGTTGCATTCGGTTTTGGCGTCGGCCTCTTTTTCGTGTTTCCGCTGTATGCCACAAAACTGATGACGCAGTTCAGGCTCATCACCGATAGCAATATCGTGTTCAACCTTGTTGATGGTTTGGTCAGGGTGTTTGTGTTTCTGATCTATATCTGGGCCATTTCCCGCATGAGAGATATCCAGCGCGTTTTCCAGTATCACGGCGCCGAGCACAAGTCCATATTCGCCTTCGAGGCGGGCGAGAGGATGACCGTGGAGAACGTGCGCGGTTACAGCCGCCTGCATCCGCGATGCGGCACCAGTTTTCTGCTCATCGTCATGCTGGTCAGTATCGCGGTTTTTTCACTGATCCCCAAATTCTGGCCGTTTTACCTCAAGGCGGGTTCGAGAATCGCGCTGCTGCCGCTGATCGCCGGCATTTCCTACGAATTCCTCAAGTGGAGCGCCAAAAACGAGGCAAACCCCTTGGTAAGACTGCTCATCGCGCCCGGGCTGGCCCTGCAGAGGTTGACCACCGGCGAACCCGATGACTCCCAGCTGGAAGTGGCCATCAGGTCTCTTGACGAGGCGCTGGAGGTCAACGCCGGTCATGTGGATGACAGGCTCGTGGTTTAGCTGGAAAGGGGCCGCGCATATCTTGTCGCCGGGTGCCCGTGATGACGGGATTCCCCCGCATGAATCGTCCTGTCCGGTCCCACCGTTTTGAAAATCAAGCGTGAAAGGTTTTCGGTATTATGTTTGACAAGATTGAGGAGCTGGAGCGCCGTCATCAGGAACTGGAGGCGCTTTTGTCCGACCCGGCCGTGATATCGAACCAGCCGGAATTTCGGAAATATTCGAGAGAGCATGCCGATCTCACCCCTCTGGTTACCAGCTATCGGCGATACCGCAAGGTCCTGGCTGAGATGGAGGGAAACCGGGAGCTGCTTAACGATGCTGATATGAAGGAGATGGCGGAAGAAGAGCTTAAGGGGCTTGAGGCTGAAAAGGAGCGGCTTGAGGCCGAGATCCAGTTACTTCTGCTTCCCAGGGACCCCAACGACAGCAAGAGCGTCATTCTTGAAATCCGCGCCGGCACCGGGGGGGACGAATCGGCCCTGTTCGCCGGCGACCTCTTCCGCATGTATTCCCGTTTTGCCGAGACCAATCGGTGGAAGGTGGAGGTCATCTCGGCTTCCGAGTCGGAGCGGGGGGGCTTCAAGGAGATCATCGCTTCCGTTGAGGGGGAAGGGGTTTTTGCCAAGCTCAAGTACGAATCGGGCACCCACCGTGTCCAGCGTGTGCCCGAGACCGAGGCCCAGGGACGCATTCATACCAGCGCCTGCACCGTGGCCATCATGCCCGAGGCGGAGGATGTGGATGTCGATATCAACCCCGCCGATCTGAAGATTGATGTCTATCGATCTTCCGGCGCCGGTGGACAGCATGTCAACACCACGGATTCCGCGGTTCGCATCACCCATCTCCCCACCGGCACGGTGGTGGCGTGCCAGGAAGAGCGGAGCCAGATCAAGAACCGCGCCAAGGCCATGAAGGTGCTCAAGACCCGCATCATGGACTCATTGATGCAGGAACAGAACGCCAAGATGGCGGCTGATCGCAAACAGCAGGTTGGCTCCGGCGACCGGAGCGAACGAATCCGGACCTACAACTTCCCCCAGGGGCGTATGACCGATCATCGTATCGGGCTGACGCTCTACCGCCTTGATGCGATCATGACCGGGGATATCGCCGAAATTGCGGATGCGCTGCGGGCTCATTACCAGATGGAGGCGCTCAAGGCCCAGGGCGGGGTTTAGGGTAGGGGTGAAATGCCCGTGATGTGACGCGGCTCTGAAAAACTTGATGGGGCGGCCGGTCGGCCGCCCCATCAAGTTTTATGTGCGGGCAAAATGCAGGGAAAAAGTTCTGCCGCGCAATGCGGTTCAGAGATCCAGGATCATGGCATTTTCATCGCAGTCGGGGAATTTGACGCATCTGATGCAGTCACCCCAGACTTTCTGGGGCAGCTCGGATTTGTCCACCAGCCGAAACCCCAGGCTTGAGAAGAAGTCGGGGCGGTAGGTCAGGCAGAAGATCCGTTTCAGCCCCAGTTGGCGGGCCTCGTCGATGCAGGCCTTGACGAGCATGGTGCCTATTCCGGTGCGGGTCATCTCCTCTGCGACCGCTACCGAACGCACTTCCGCCAGATCCTCCCATACTATGTGCAGGGCGGTTGTCCCCACGATTCTGCCGTCCCTCTCGCAAACGTAGAAATCTCGTACCGATTCATACAACTCGGAAAGCGAACGGGAAAGCATGTCGCCTCTGTTTGCATAGAGCACAAGCAGTTTCTGGATCTCCCTGATGTCGCGTATCTGCGCCTTACGAAGCATGGCTCACTCCCCTCGATTATATGCCGACCTTCACCAGGGTCGGTTTCAGTACCCGGATCAGTTCCGCCGGCGTCATCCTGACAAGAAAACCCCGCTTGCCTCCGTTAATGAAGATCTCCGGCAGTCCGGCAATGCTCTCCTCCAGGTAAACCGGCATCTGCCGGCGTGTCCCGAAAGGGGATGTACCTCCCACCAGATAGCCGGTGTGCCTGTGCGCCGTCTCCGGTGTGCAGGGGGTAACATGTTTGACGCCGATGATCCTGGCAAGCTCCCTGGTTGATACCTGGCGGTCACCGTGCATGAGGATGATCAGCGGGGACCGGCGCTCGTCCTCCATCACCAGCGTCTTGATCACGCAGTGCTCATCCACCCCCAGTTCTCTGGCTGAAACGGCGGTGCCCCCCCTTTCCTCATAGGTGTAGAGGTGCTCGGAGAAGACGGCCCTCTCCTCGCGCAATCGCCGCACCGCCTGGGTGGTGGGAGTCCTGTCCTTGGCCACTCGGGTCCTCCGTTTCCAGTTTCATTCGTTTCGAGGATATCGGAATCCTTTTCCGGACGTTCCGCCACACCTGCAAGATACCATGCTTTTGTAGCCTTGTCACGCGGAGCGGGATTCAGCTTTTTCTGTTCACTTCCCGGGGCGATTCGTGGTAAGAGTTGTGAACTTGGATACACCCATTAACCGGATAAACTATCTGGAGGCGCAGAATGACCGAATACAAACCTATGCAGCAGTTGCCGGAAACGGCGGGATATAAGGCGGGAGACGTACTGGTGCTCGCGGGAGAACTCTTCGGGCGTGGTTACGCCAATGGCCTGGTCGATGAAGCCAGGCGTATCGGCATGACCGTCATCGGCATGACCGTGGGACGACGCGACGCGGATGGGACCCTGCGCCCCCTGAATGCCGAGGAACTTGCGGCCGCCGAGGAGAACCTGGGCGGCAGGATTGTCAATGTGCCGATGGAGGCGGGATTTGACATGGAGTCGGTAGACGGGCAGCCTTCCATCGTGGAACAGCTGAAAAAGGCTAGGCCGGATGACTGGCAGTCCATCAAGATCGACCATGATTACATCGAAAAGGCAAAGGCGGCGGGTACGGCCCGCTTCCGCGGTGCGCTGAGGCAGATTGCCCGGCAGCTCGAAACCATGATACCACCTGAAGTCAATGTTCTCATCTCCCATACCATGGCGGGAGGGATTCCTCGTGCCCGCGTATTCATGCCGCTTTTAAACCGGGTTTTCAAGGGGACCGGCGACAAATACCTGTCGTCGGCCGACTTCTGGAACAGCGATCTGGGGCATCTCTGCGATGTCAGTTTCAATGAGGTGACGGCCGATACCTTCCGCTATCTGATCGAAGAGACCGCAGCCCTGCGTGAGCGCAACATCGCGGCAGGAGGAAGAGTCAACTATTCCGCCTACAGTTACCACGGCACCGAGGTGCTGGTGGGGGGAAAATTCCTCTGGCAATCCTACACGCCGTATGTGCAGGGGTGGGCCAAGATGCGTCTGGAAGACAATGCCAAAGCAGCCTCCGAGAAGGGGATAACGGCCGCCGTATTCAATTGCCCCGAGATCCAGACCAATTCCAGCGCCATCTTTCTCGGCGTGGAAATATCGCTCTATCCGCTGCTCACGGCCATCCGCGAATCAGTCGGCGACGCGGCGGAACCGCTGTTCGAGCGTTGCCGCGCCCTGCTGAAGGAGGGGGAAACACTGGAGCAGATGCTGGAACGGGCCGATGCCTATCTCTCCTCGCCGGTAGTGGCGGAAATGCTGGATTTCGCCTCCTGGCCGCACCACAACACCAGGGCGCAGGCGGAGTTGATGCTGGCTGCCTCGGCGGAACTGATGGGGATGCACTCCGACCAGAAACATCTGGTGTGCGCAGAGCTCTCCAGGGTCGTATTCCGCTCGACCGGCAGGCTGATCATGCACGGGTCATGGAATCCGCCCGCTCCGGTTGTCTGGCTGACCCACAGGGTAATTGCCTCCCTGATTGCCAGCAAGCTGGGAGAAGGCATACTGTAGGACCCGTTCTATATTGGAAAAAATCCGAGGTCTTAGGGGAGGATATGAAGATCCGATCGAAAACGGCCCTTGTTTTGTGCCTCACGGCACTGCTTTTTCAGGGGTGCTCCGCCAACGTCAATTTGAACAAATCGCTCGACCAGCTTTTCAAGGATGGCGAAATCTCTTTCCAAAAAGGCAAGTACGGGGATGCCCTGGCGCAGTGGAAGAAGGTTCAGGAGAGCTTTCCGCCTCCTGAGCTGGCAGCGCGCGTGGAGATAAATATCGCCGATGCCCACTTCCTCAAGAAAGAGTATATCGAGGCGGCGGTGGAGTATGAGAATTTCCGCAAACTGCATCCCAGCCATGAGCTGGCGGGATATGCCCTGTTCGGGCAGGCGCTCAGTAATTTCAAGCAGATAAAGGGAATCGATACCGAACAGACCCCTCTCAAAAATTCCCAGGCTCTTTTCGAGTCCTACCTCAAGCTTTACCCCAACGGAGCGAACACGCTGGATGTGGAGTTGAAGATCCGGGAGTGTCGCGACAAGCAGTTGCAGTATGAACTCTACATCGGCAGGTTTTACTGGCGGACCAGGGCATACTCTGCTGCAGCGGGTAGATTGGAAGGCGCGCTCTACAGCTTCTCCGACCTGCCGCGCAGCGATGAGACGCTTTTTCTCCTGGGACGGACCTATGTGGATCAGGGAGAAAAGGCAAAGGGACGTGAGGTGTTCGCGCGTTTGCTGAAGGAGTACCCCAAGAGCAGCTTCATACCCGAAGTCAAAAAGATTGCTGCCAAACTCTGATGAAAACGGAATACATCACATTGGTCGCAATGCTTTCCGCGGCGTATCTGCTCGGCTCCATTCCGACCGGACTGCTGTTGGGCAGGCTATGCGGGGTTGATGTCCGCAAGGAAGGGAGCGGCAATATCGGCGCCACAAACCTGTATCGCACCGTCGGGCGTTCGGTTGGGGTCGTGACGCTGATCGGCGACTGCCTCAAGGGAGTGATCCCGGTGCTCGCGGCCAGGCATTACCTTGTCCCCGCGGAATATGCCGCATGGGTCGGTCTGGCTGCCTTCTGCGGTCACGTGTTTTCCGTCTTTCTGAAGTTCAGGGGGGGGAAGGGGGTTGCCACCGCGCTGGGAGTTTTTCTCGTGCTCTCACCAGTTGCCGTGGCGTTTGCCCTTGCGGTATTCATCGGGCTTATGCTCGTCTGGCGCTACGTTTCGCTGGGATCGATCACCGCGGCGGCCGTCATGCCGCTGGCTGTGACGTTTCTGGGGGGCGGCAGGGACATCGTTTGGGCTACGCTGATTATTTCCGCGATTGTCATTGCAAAACACCACGGGAACATAAAACGGCTTCTTGCCGGTACTGAGAACCGCTTCAGAGCCTAGAAGCGGCTTTTTTCACCGACGAAGATGCTGGCGATACCAAAGGCAAGTTCGTGAACCTGGATGTCGTGAAATCCGGCCCCTGCGATCATGCGGGAAAACTCTCCGGACGGTGGAAACTCCAGCACGGAATGGGGGAGGTATAGGTAGGCGCTGTAGCATGAGAAAAAACCACCAATCAAAGGTAACAGTTTGCGGAAATAGAAGCCGTAAATTTTCCTGAGCAGAGCCGGACGCGGCGTGGACAGTTCCAGTATGACTATCCTGCCGCCAGGCTTCAGCACTCGCCGCATTTCCGCAAATCCCGCGCATCTGTCCACGACGTTCCTGATCCCGAATGCAATGGTGACGGCATCAAAGGTGCTGTCCGGAAAAGGGAGATCTTCGCATGGGGCGACCCTGAAGTCGATTCGTCCCGCATATGGCGACATCCCGACCTTCTCCTTGCCGAGTCGGATCATCTCTTCGCAAAAATCCACTCCGGTGATCCTGACCGTTGGAGGCGTTGTTCCCGCAATCTGAAGGGCAACGTCGCCGGTGCCCGTGGCCACGTCCAGAACTCTCGATTCATGTCCGCAGCGAACCAGTTTCACCGCTTCGCTGCGCCAGTGCCGGTCGATGCCGAGGCTGAGGAGGCGGTTGAGGAAGTCATAGCGTGGCGCTATGGAGCCGAACATCTCCCGGATGTGCTCGCCCTTTTCGGAAAGCCTGAACATGGTATCTGCCGCCTTTGACGAATGCATGCTGTTCTCTTTGCCTTGTAGCATACCGGGAGTATCCCGTACCAGAAAAAACCAGAGGGGGATTTTGTGTCGCCACCGTTTATCCGCATCCAGGATGTGGCAGATATTCTGATCATGACATTTCTGTTGTACCAGCTTTACAGCTGGTTTTACCGTACCCGCGCCATGCAGGTGCTGCTGGGGCTGGGGGTGGTGACCCTGATCTATTTCGCCACCCGTTTCCTCGGCCTGTATATGACCAGCTGGATCCTGCAGGAGTTGGGAACGGTCCTGATTATTCTGCTGATAGTCGTTTTCCAGGCTGAGATCCGTCAGACCCTGTACCGGTTCAGCATGCTGCGCCATCTGTTCGAACGGCGCACCGAAACCAGACCGAGCGGCTTTCAGGAAATCGTGGAAACCCTCTTCAGTCTGGCGCTCAAACGCACCGGCGCCCTGCTCGTCTTCGAGCGCGGCGAGCCGCTGGAAGATCTGATGCTGAACGGTGTCAGGCTGGATTGCGAAATCACTCCCCAGATAGTGGAAGCGATTTTCATGGACGGCACCCCCCTTCACGACGGCGCCGCACTCATTAGGGATGGCCGGATTGCCGTCGCATCCTGTCATCTGCCCCTTTCCCTCAGCTCCGATATTCCCCAGTATCTGGGAACCCGCCACCGGGCCGCCCTGGGACTTTCCGAAAGGACCGACGCCATTGTGGCTGTCGTATCCGAAGAACGCGGCACGGTTTCCCTGGCGGTTGGGCCGGCGCTCCAGGTGTACGAAACTCCGGGTGATCTGATTGCCGCGCTTGATCGCCTGATAGTTCCGGAGCGCAAATCGAATCACCTGGTCCCGCGGATGCGGCTTTTCAGCAATCTGCTGCCCAAAGCGGCAATTTTTCTGCTCGTGACCATATTCTGGGCACTGATTACCTCCCGGCAGGGACAGATCGTTACCGTTACCGCTCCGGTCCGGATTCACGGAATTCCCGCGAAGCTGGCCCTCGTCCGCAGCACCCCGGAGGAGGTAGATGTTCAGCTGAAGTCCTTTTCCGTCCTGACTCCCATGCCCTCGAAGCTGGATATTGCGGCGGATATCGATCTCTCGGCCGTGCGTGAGGGGCAGACTACGGTCAGAATCAAAAATTCGGATTTTCAGCTCCCCTCCGGAATGGAAGTTACCGCCGTAAATCCGCCGTCCATCAGGATTGTTACGGATCGCAGGGTACGCAAGCTGGTACCGGTGAAGACGGCATTGCGTGGACGCCTGGGGCGGGGAGCGCGTGGCTATGAGGTGGTTGCGGAGCCGTCGTCGGTGGAGGTGGAAGGGCCTGCGGCCCAGGTTGAGCGGATCGAAAAGGTCGTTACCGAGGATATTGATGCCGGTCGACTGCTTAAGGGCCAGGAATATCACAGGAATCTCCTGCCGCCGGAAAACAGCGTCACCATTCTCAGGGACGAACCGGTGGCGATTCGCCTTGTTGCACGAAGAAAAAAATAATAATTTGTATTGGTTGGCTTGCTTGATGCATGAAATCTGGCGGATGGCGAGACAATCTGGTTGACTTTTTTGATATTATGTTATATGAAGTCTAAAACGCTATTGTATAAAATAAAACAAAAGGAGGACGCATGAAACATACGCGACGCATATTCTCACTCTGCCTGATAATTATCGCTTTTCCTCAACTCGTGATGGCCTCAAAGGTCCATGTGGCGCGCAAGAGCGAATCACTTCATACAGTAGCCCGCAAGTACCACGTCTCCGTTACCGAACTCAAATCAATCAACAGCCTCACCGGAACCAGGGTCACCAAGGGAGCGCGGCTGATCATTCCTTCCTCTGACTCAGCACAGAACAAAAAAGCCAGGGCGACTGAAAAATCAGGATCTTACAGGGTTGTCAGGGGAGATACTCTCCCGAGAATCGCGAAGAAAACCGGCGTCAGGATGTGCGATCTGAGGCGCATCAACGGCCTGAGGGGAAACCGCGTAAAGCCCGGACAGGTGCTGGCCCTGAACCTGCGCGCGCCCGTCGTGGATGAAGCCCCCCGCACACCGGTGGACACCAGTCGGAACCGTCTGGTGAGCAGGGAGCTGGTCAATGAGCAGGAGTTCAGCAATACGCTGGCTGAACTGACCGATATGGACGCCGACCGCCCCGTTGACCTTGCGAAGAACCTGGAGGACAATACTTCGGGTGTCGCCAAGCTGAAAAAGACCGCCTACAGTTTCCTCGGCGCCCGCTATCGATTTGGCGGCAACAGCAGAAACGCCCTTGACTGCTCCAGTTTTATCCAGCAGGTATTCCGCGATCACAAGATATACCTGCCCCGTACCGCGCGTGAACAGTTCAATGTGGGGTCCCAGGTTCCCCGCGGCGACTTGAAGAAAGGCGATCTGGTGTTCTTTCAGACCTACGCCCAGTTCCCATCCCATGTCGGCATTTATCTGGGGAATCGCAAGATGATCCACGCCTCATCCCGGGATCGTCGCGTCGTCATATCCTCCATGGATACCCCGTATTACCTGTCCCGCTATCTCGGCGCGCGCCGGATCGGGCTGGTCTCCTCCGACAGCTTCAATGAACTTATGGCCAGCGTGGAAGAGGAGCGGGAGAGTGACGTTCTGACCAATGATACCCTTGGGCTGTCGCTGAGCCTGAACAACTAGGCCTGAGCAAATCAATAGCGTATTCCTGAAAATCCGGGCCTCGCGGCCCGGATTTTTTTATGAAACATGACGATTCTTCTCGCATACATATCCGGTGTTTCAACCCGTGACGATCCCTACATTTCCCTCCTTCCCTGCGGTCTCTGCTATCTGCATTCAGTCCTGAGAGAGGCCGGCTTCGCTTCGATTCTGGCCAACTTTTCCGGCTGGCCCGGAACTGAGATTGAGCGACAGCTCGGGGAAATCCGGCCCGATGTCCTCGCAATCTCCCAGTGGACCCACAATCGGCACGCTTCCCTCGAACTGGCCCGGACCGCGCGTCGCCTGCACCCGGAATGCACGATCATCATGGGGGGCGCGCACGCAACTTTTCAGCGTGATGAGCTCCTTTATCGCGGATCTCCGGTGGACCTGGTGGTTCTGGGGGAAGGGGAGGAGACTCTTCTGGAACTTGCCGGGAATATGAAAAACGGGCGCAACTGGCATGGGATAAGGGGAATTGCCTGCCGGCTGGGTGACCGGATAGTTACTACTCCTGAGCGTCCCTTCCTGGCCGATCTGGACGCCCTTCCCTTTGCCTCCCTGCATCTTGATAATTCGATTGGCGTTGACCGCGAATTGCAGGCTGAATTCATCGTGACTGCGCGCGGTTGCCCTTCCTCATGCAGTTTCTGCAGTTCCCCGGGATTCTGGAAGCGACGGGTCAGGTTCCGCTCTCCAGCGCATATCGCGGATGAAATCCGGTTCATCGGGGAACGGTACGGTCTTATCTATTTCTCGCTTCGGGATGACACCTTCACTGCGGACCGGCAAAGGACGATTGATTTCTGTCGGCTCCTGATAGAACGGAGGGCCCATATCATCTGGAACTGCCAGTCGCGCGTCACGGCTCTTGATGATGAACTCCTGGTCTGGATGAAGCGGGCAGGGTGCGAATGTGTCCAGCTCGGGGTCGAATCCGGATCTCCCGGGACGCTCGCCCGGCTGGGAAAAAACATCACCCCACAGCAGGTAGAGCGGGCAGCGGCTGCCGTCAGAAGGGTCGGAATCAATCTGTCGGTCTACCTTATCAGCGATATTCCGGGCGAATCCGCTGGTGATCTCGCGGAAACCGTCGAGTTGGTGCGCCGTATCCGGCCGGATGATGGTTATGTATCGCCGCTGGCCTATTATCCAGGTACCAGCTTGTTTGCCGAGGCGGTTGCCGCTGGTCTTGTGGCCGCGGACGTCTTTCAGCGGAATCGCGCCCCCGCTGTCTACGCGGCGGGAAAACCGGGACGTGCTTCGCGCAGGCTGCTTCAGGCACTGGGAGGACAATCCCTCGGAACCGCCAGGGATTTCAGGCTTCAGAAAAAGCTGCTTGGCTATTGCCATGCGACAAATGTACTGGCGGGCGAATACCACAGGGGGCGGGGCGAAGCCAGGGCTGCCGAAAGGGAATTCATGGAGATACTCGATCATGAAAATGACAACCCCTGGGGATGGTTAATGCTGGGGGAACTGATGACGGAGCAGGGGGAACATGGCAGAGCCGCCGAATGCTACCGTCGAGTGCTGGAACTGGTGCCCCGCCATGCCCCCTCGCTTCTCGCCTTGGGCAGGAAGGCGTAAGGAATTGCGGCGCTTTTGCCCGGGGTTTCATTACGTCTTATCCGGGGAACACCGCCGGGAAACAGCGGAGATTGACAAAATAATCCGCTGTTTTTTTTTCGCCCAGATTCGCGCAAAACCGCTCTCCAAAAGGCTCCGTGGTTTTCAACTCTGTTGCCTCCGGCAATTTGCCCTTTTCCGTTTCAATAAAATGCAAAAACAGCTTTATCTAAAATAAAAAATATTGGCGGTTTTAGACCGTTGTTTTATACTTCAGAAACAAATGCTTATGTGGAATGATGAAAAGTTGCTAAGCCACAAAGACGCAATCGCGTTTTATCTAATTGGCTTGACACGGCCCTCCTTATGACTCATAACGTTATCCAGAACATGTTTCTATAGTACTATTCTGAGTGATATTAATCACTTGAAATGGTGTCTATGGATGCACTGTTAAACCAAAGTCATTAGGAGGAGCAGACGTGGTAGCTGAAAAAATTAATGAAATGGTGCAGAAAGCCAAAGCAGCAGTGGAAGAGTTCAAAAAACTCAATCAGGAACAGACCGACGCTATCTGTGAAGCGATCGCCAAGGCAGTAGAGGCTAAAAAAGAAGAGCTTGCCAAAGATGCCGTTGAAGAAACCAGGCTTGGCAAGTACGCCGACAAGGTTATCAAGAACCACTTCGGTTCCACCGTTATCTGGAACGACATGAAAGGTGTGAAGACCGTTGGTGTCATCAAGGACGAAAACGACATCATCGAAATCGCCGAGCCCGTTGGCGTCGTTGCCGCTGTAACCCCGACCACCAACCCGACCTCCACCGTAGCCTTCAAGGTCCTCAGCGCTCTCAAGGGCCGCAACGTAGTTATCTTCGGTTTCCACCCCCGCGCCCAGAAATGCTGTGAAAAAACCGCCCAGATCTGCCTGGACGCCGCCATCGCCAACGGCGCACCGAAAGACTGCATCCAGTGGGTTACCGAGCCTTCCATCGAAGCAACCAACGCCCTGATGACCAACCGCGGTGTTGACGTCATTCTGGCAACCGGCGGCGGCGCCATGGTTCGCGCAGCCTACAGCTCCGGCAACCCCTCCTTCGGCGTTGGCCCCGGTGGCGTACCCGTTTATGTCGCCAGCGATGCCGACATCGACCAGGCCATGTCAGACGTTGTTCTCTCCAAGAACTTTGACCACGGTGTCGTCTGCGCATCCGAACAGAACCTGATCTTCGACGACGCCAAGGTTGCCGAAAAAGCTCTCGCCAAACTGAAAGA
>CAZRPI010000071.1:16286-18385 GCA_964601865.1 uncultured Pelobacter sp.
GAAGCAACCTGCCTCGAGTTTGCCCAGCGCGTTGACGCCAACCGCGTTACCTTCAATTCCCCGACCAGCCACGGCGCCATCGGCGGCCTGTTCAACGTCCTGATCCCCTCCCTGACCCTGGGTTGCGGTTCCAAGGGCAAGAACATCACCACCGACAACGTCAGCTTCCGCAACCTGGTCAGCATCAAGCGCGCCGCACGTCGCGTCGTTCAGGGCTGATGTTCTGACGCAGAAAATCAGTAAGTAGTACCTCCCAAGAAAGCTGGTAAGCCCCATGTATCATCAAGGGTTTACCAGCTTTCTCCATTTCCGCATAAATCATCATTGTCAAGTCTCGCAATCATCCTCACTCCTTCGCTCTTTTGTCGTTCTGTTCCCACCTGAATAAAGCATCAGCCTGACGGTATTGTCCGCCACGCGGGTTGCGGAGTACATCTAGTAAGGAAACGATGCCTGAAATCGGAGCCGGTTTCCGGAATCCTGCCTGCTCCCGACGGAACAAAAAAGCCCCTGCTCGGATCGAGCAGGGGCTTTTGGTGCTACAGGCTAGGAGCTGTTATTAACGGCAGACTCTTATTCGTCTCTTTCGTAGTCAACGATACGCGGAGCAACGGACTTGATGCTCAGCAGATCGCTGTAGTTGATGTTGTTGCCCAGGTAGTTGTTGCCGTCGGTGCCGCAACCGAGGGTCAGTGAAGGAGGCAGGTTGTTGTATATGAGGCCAACGGAGCCGTGAACGGCCGGCTGATTGAGGAGCAGCCTGTTGGCGGGGATTTCGGCGGCATATTTGTCCAGGACGGCCTGGTCCTGAGCGTGAATAACGGAGGTGTGGCCGGCGCCGCCCCACAGCAGCTGTTTTTTGGCTGCCGCGATGGCTTCGTCGGTGCTGTTGAAAGCGATGAAGCCGAGAACCGGGGAGAGCTTCTCATGGCTGAACCAGTCTTCGGGGCCGATGCCTTTCATGGGCACGATGATCAGCTTTCTGTCCTCAGGAATTTCAAAGCCGGCCAGTTTGGCGATGAACTGGGGCGATTTGCCGACGATGGCGACAGCGGGAGTGCCTTTTTCCTTGTCGAACATAACGGCTTCCAGTTTCTTTTTTTCTTCTTCGTTGGCAAGATAGGCGCCGCGTTCTACCAGCATCTTCACGCCCTCTTTCATGAGTTCCGGATCGTCGAAGATTACGGTCTGGTCGGAGGAGCAGATGGTGCCGTTGTCAAAGGTCTTGGAGGCGATGACGTTGTTGATGGCGACGCTGAGCTTGGCGGACTTGGAGATGAAAACCGGGGTGTTGCCGGCGCCGACGCCGATGGCGGGGTGACCGGAGCTGTAAGCGGACTTAACCATGGCGTTGCCGCCGGTGGCCAGGATCAGTTTCACGCCGGGGTGTTTGAACAGAACGTTGGTGGCTTCGATTGAAGGCTGCTCGATCCACTGGATGCAGTTTTCGGGAGCGCCTGCGCCAACGGCTGCGTCGCGCATCAACTGTGCTGCGTGGGCGCAGACTTTCTGTGCGCGGGGGTGGAAGGCGAAGATGACGACGTTGCGGGATTTCAGAGAGATCAGCGACTTGAACATAACGGTTGAAGGAGGATTGGTGGTCGGGGTCGCTGCGGCGATAACACCGAAAGGCTCGGCGATGTACTTGACGCCGTTTTCTTCCTTGATAACGCCAACGGATTTTTTGTCTTTGAGATACTCATACACGATATGAGCGCCGAGGTGGTTCTTGATGGCTTTGTGGTCGGCACGGCCGATGCCTGTTTCCGCAACGGCTTCTTCGGCAAGAATTACTTCGTTGGCGACGCTGGCGGCGTCCATGGCTGCGCAAATCTTGTCGACCTGCTCCTGGGTGTAGGTCTTGAAAATTTCGGCTGCTTTCGTTGCCTTTGCCACTAACTCATCAATTGTTGCGATTACATCTGACATTACATACCTCCCCTAAAAGAATGGTGTTGCTTCTAAGATAGCCGCCCGTTAATGAATTGCATTAACAGTGGGTCACTTTGTGGTCCGGATTTTAGCAAAATTGAGCCAGTTGTCAAACACTTTATTGTTTTCAGATCTCTCATTCTGTATGAGTAAAAAAAATATTGCTT
>CAZRPI010000072.1:0-18104 GCA_964601865.1 uncultured Pelobacter sp.
ATAACTCGCAGCATACTCGATCAATTTGCCCGAGGCACCGTTCCGGAAACCATCCCCTCCGACCTTCCCTGTGCCGAAGAGCTCAAACATCTCGCCGAATATCTTGTGAGGATCCAGCACTTTACCATTTCGCTGGCAAACGGCGACCTGACCGCTTCCCTCAAAGGAGTCGGCGGTCCGGTTGCGGGAAGCCTGAAATCGCTCCAGGCCAGCCTGCGCCACCTGACCTGGCAGACTCGACAGATCGCCGCGGGCGATCTGAGTCAACGGGTCGACTTCATGGGGGAGTTTTCCACGGGGTTTAACGCCATGGTAGTCGCCTTGTCGGAGGCGCGCTCGGAAATGGAATCGATGAACGTAAGACTCCAGGAGGAGCTTTGCCGTCAAAGAGAAATGGCAGAAACTCTGAGGCATAAAGAGGAGCGTTTCCGGCTCATCGCCGAAAAAGCCAATGCGGTTATCTGGACCATAGACGCCGTCACAGGACGTTTCACCTTCGTCGGGCCCCGCATTACGAAACTTCGCGGATTGACCGTCGAAGAAGCGCTTGCCGAGACCTTTGAAGAATCACTGGCTCCTGTTTCGAGACAGCGCGTTAGCGAATTGATGGCCCACAAAAAAGCCCGCTTTCTGGAATCCGGGGACGCTTCGGACTTTTTTGATTGCATCGAGGTTGAACAGGTCTGCAAAGACGGCCGGATAATTCAGGTTGAAATGGTGATTTCCGCCATTACGGACAACGATGGAAACCTGAAGGAGTATCTGGGAATTTCCCGAGACATTACCGATCGCAAGGCCATGGAGAATGAACTGACCTATCTGAGCAGTCACGATTCATTGACCGGGCTGTACAACCGCGTATTCTTTGACAAAGCCCTGAATAAAATGGCCGAGAAAGAAAATTTCCCGTTGAGCATTGTTGTTGCGGACCTGGATGGCCTGAAACTGATAAACGATACACTGGGACATGCGGCAGGTGACCAGCTGATCAAAAACGCAGCATCCGTCCTCCGGGCGGCTTTCCGCGCCAGCGATGCTGTCGCAAGAACAGGGGGCGACGAGTTCGTGGCATTGCTCCAGGGTACGGGGGAGGACGAGGCCGCCGGAATGCTTGAGCGCGTCCGATCATGCGAGGCTCATTTCAACCAGGCCCACCATGGCCCGCCGCTCAGAATATCATTGGGTGTCGCAACCGCACAGAGAGGCGAAGAAGTCGCGCAAGCCCTGGCGCTCGCCGACAACCGCATGTATGCCGACAAGTCCAGACGCAAACAGAAAATGGGATAGGACGAATGTGAAGAGCGCTCACGTCAACTCTCGATCCAGAATATCGCAACCATTCAACAGACAGTAAATGTTTTGCGAAAAGATAAAATATGCTATGTTCGCACAAAAATCTGCCGCTCACGCTGTTTTAACCCCGCAAGTCCGCCTTTTCCGAAGATTATTCCACAAGATGGACATAGGCCTAACAAGCGTCGACCACTGGGCAGACTGAACCCCGCCACGGCACAAAGTCGGGGAACAGCCATTTCAATAGCGCCCGGTTCGCTTTCCGGCGTTGTTCTTTTCCGGCAACGTATCACCGGGAGGCGTCAACCGAGGCTTTACGCTCAACGGGCAATTCTGCGCGCAATACGGCGGTTGGGAATCGCCGAATTTGGCCGGGACAATTGTCCGACCCTGCTGCGTTGGCAATATGTACCATACCGCAGGAGAGAAAGTTCTGGCATCAACTGAAAGTCGATCGAGCCGGTATTCAAGGCCGACAGGGGAGGAAATGTGACAGATACAATCGAGGTCCGCTGGCATGGACGCGGCGGGCAGGGCACGGTCACGGCCTGCAAGGTCTTTGCCGACGCATGCCTCAACGGCGGACGATATGTGCAGGCGTTTCCGGAGTACGGACCTGAACGGGCGGGAGCCCCCATCAGGGCCTATAACCGGGTCAGCGGGAAGCAACTCAGGGGACACTACCCAGTGATCCGGCCGAACATTGTGGTCGCCGTGGATGCAACCCTGCTGGACAGTATCGACATCACCGAAGGAGCTCCGGACGACGCCGTTTTTATCGTCAACTGCTGCAGAGGCAGAAACGACATCAGGGCAGCAATCAAGGCCAGGCCGACCCAGAGGGTTTTCACCCTCGACGCCACCAGGATTTCGCTCGACACCATCGGACGCCCGATGCCCAATGCGCCCTTGATCGGCTGTCTCGCCAGGGTGTCGGGCATACTCGGCCTTCAGGCGATCCTCGATGATATCCGGATAAATTTCGGTAAAAAATTCAGTCAGAACATCATCGAGGGCAATCTGGAAGCAACGAGAAGAGGCTTTGAGGAGGCAACGGAACAATGAAAACCTGGCAAGAACTTCCTCCAGGAGCAATCATAACCGAACCCGGCAATTCGAGAGACTTCCCCACCGGATCGTGGCGCTCCTACAGACCGGTCTGGCTCGCGGAGAACTGTGTCCAGTGCATGCTCTGCTGGATATACTGCCCTGACATGTCGGTCAAGACCAGCGACGGCAAACGGGGCGGGTTTGACTATGATTTCTGCAAGGGGTGCGGAATCTGCGCCCTGGAATGTCCCGGCAAAAAAGGGGTCAAGGCGATCGTCATGGAAGAGGGGGGCAACTGATGACGGATATGGTAGCGTCAACCGGCAATGAGGCGATTGCCAATGCCATGCGACTGGCGAACCCGGACGTCTGCTCGGCCTACCCCATAACGCCGGCGACGGAGATCATGCACAATTTCGCCGGCTACGCGGCCAACGGCCAGGTCTCGACGGAAATGCTCCTCGCCGAAAGCGAACAGAGCGCCATCAGCGCCTGCATCGGCGCCGCGGCGGCCGGCGGCCGCGTCGTCACGGCGACATCCTCCCAGGGCCTTGCCCTGATGTGGGAGATGCTCTTTATCGCATCCGGCATGCGTCTCCCCATTGTCATGGCGGTCTGCAACAGGGCGCTTTCCCCGCCCATCAACATCGGCTGCGACCATTCCGACACCATGGGCGCGCGCGACTGCGGCTGGATCCAGCTGTACTCCGAAAACGCCCAGGAGGCGTTCGACAACATGCTCCAGGCGTTCCGCATCGCGGAGCACGGCGATGTTCGTCTGCCGATCATGGTCTGCCTGGACGGCTTCATCACCAGCCATTCCATCGAGAGCATGAGATGGCTGGATGACGCGACGGCAAGGGCATTCGTCGGCGAATTCAGTCAGACAGCGCCGCTCCTGGATATCAGACGTCCGGTAAGCTACGGCCAGCTGGCGCTGTCCGACACCTACATGGAATACCGCAAGGCCCACGAGCAGGTCATGTGCGGGGTCCTGCGGGTCGCGCGCCAGGTATCGGATGAGTACAGCCGGATTTCCGGACGCAGCTACGACCTGTTTGAGAGCTATCGACTCGATGACGCCGAAATCGGAATCGTGGTCATGAGCTCCGCCGCCGGAACCACCAAGGATGTCATTGACCGGTACCGTGAGAAGGGGATCAGGGCAGGCCTGCTGAAGCCGCGCCTCTACAGGCCGTTTCCCTATGACGGGATCGCTCAGGCGCTGAAACATCTCAAGGCGGTTGCCGTGCTGGACAGGTCGGACTGCTTCGGCGGCTCTCTAGGTCCGCTGTTCCTGGATATTGTCGGGGCGCTCTCCTGCCATTCTAACAGGCCCGCCCTGATCAACAGGATCTTCGGACTGGGAGGCAGGGACTACATGCCGGACCAGTGCGAACAGGTCCTGGATGAACTGATGAACATCGCCGGGGGCGCTCCGGTCCGTTCCGTCAAGGAATACATCGGCGTAAGGGAGGCCGCATGCTGAAACCACTGAATCTCAGGGAACTCTCGAAACAGCCGGAACTGTTTGCGCCAGGCCATCGGATGTGCACCGGATGCGGCGCACCCATCGTGGTCAAAATGGTCATGATGGCGGCCCAGTACCCTCTGGTCGTGGCAAACGCCACGGGCTGCCTGGAAGTCTCAACCTGCATCGCCGGTTTCACCTCATGGGAAACACCCTGGATACACAATGCGTTTGAAAACGCGGCCGCCACCATCGCCGGTGTCGAGACCATGTACCGTTCACTGAAAAAGCAGGGGAAGATCAACGACGACATCAGGTTCATAGCCTTCGGCGGCGACGGCGGAACGTCCGACATCGGTTTCCAGAGTCTCTCCGGCGCCATGGAGCGTGGTCACGACATCACCTACATCTGTTACGACAACGGCGCCTACATGAACACCGGTATTCAGCGCTCATCGGCCACCCCCTTCGGAGCCGACACCGCCACCTGCCCGGTGGGAAGCGACAGTTGGGGCAAACCCCAGCATCGCAAGGATCTCACCAGGATAATGGCGGCCCACGGCATCCCCTATGTCGCCCAGGCGGCTCCCAGCCACTGGCTGGACCTGATGAGAAAGGTCCGCAAGGCCCTGGACATAAAGGGTCCGAAATTCATCAACATCATCGCGCCATGCAACCGGGGCTGGAGGACACGGACCGACGACGCCATCCAGATGTCCCGCCTGGCGGTGGAGACCTGCCACTGGCCCCTGTTCGAGATCGATGGGGGCTCAACCCGGATTACCTTCACCCCCAAGGAGAAAAAACCGCTCACTGAATTTCTCAAACCCCAGGGACGCTTCAAACACATGTTTGCGCCGGGCAACGAATGGATGCTGGAGGAAGCCCAGAAACAGGTGGATCTCTGCTGGGAGAGGCTCCAGAGGGAGCAGGCCGTTCACCCGGAGCACGAGAAGAGGGAATAGCCGGGCCATTTCAAATCAAGTTCCAGCGGAACGGGCGAAAACCTCTGGTTTTCGCCCGTTCCGCTGCAATGAATCGTATTATGAATCCGGAGCAGAAAATCTTTCTGCGAGAAAAACGCCGTCATCCCTATTAGGCGGCGCACCCGGCTCTGCTTTCGGCGCGGCGGGTACGGTACTCGATTACCGGCTGACGTGCCTGCCCCTTTCCGGCTCGTCCCGAACCCGGCCTGGAGGCCGCGCCCCATGATTTTTCCTGACCAGTTGATGTCTTTCCCCTGGAACCGGCTTTTCCCCGGTTTCTTCCGGCAGCGCCCCGCCCTTTTCCGGGCGCGCCGCCTCCGGACACCCTCCGCAGCACCGTAACCGGCGCAAGTCCCTCCACCTGCCGCTCCGGCAGTTTCCTGCCGATAAAACGTTCGATCCTCTCCAGATAACTCAACTCCGAAGAAGAGACAAAAGAGATGGCGATACCAGAGGCGCCGGCGCGCCCGGTGCGGCCGATACGATGGACATAATCCTCCGCGAAGCGGGGCAGGTCGAAGTTGATGACATGGCTGATACCGCTCACATCCAGCCCCCGGGCCGCAACGTCGGTTGCAACCAGCAGGCGGATGCCCCCTCTGCGCATGCGTTCTATGGTTTTGTTGCGGGCAAACTGGTTCATATCACCATGAAGTGCGGCTGCCCTGTATCCTTCACGATTCAGTTCACGCGCCAGTTCATCGGCATCCCGCTTGGTGGCCGAGAAGATGATCGCCCTGGTAAGACTGCTGTCGCTGACGAAATGGCGCAGCAGTTCCTTCTTGTGGCTGAGGCTGTCAGTCACGTGCAGCCGCTGTTCGATCAGTTCATGGGAAGAAGTGGGCGCCGCCAGCTCGATCCGTTGCGGGTTGCGCAGCATCTTTTCCGCCAGTTTGAGAACGGTTTTGTCCATGGTGGCGGTGAACATCAGCGTCTGGCGCTCCGAGGGAGCAGCCGATACGATTTTTTCCATGTCCTCGCTGAACCCCATATCCAGCATGCGGTCGGCTTCGTCCAGCACCAGCAGCTCCAGGCGGTTCAGACGGACGCTGCCCCGCTCCAGATGGTCCAGAAGCCGGCCTGGAGTGGCCACGATGATGTCAACCGGCGCTGAGAGGAGCCGCATCTGTTCACGGTAGGGCATGCCTCCCACGATGGAGCCGCAGCGTACCCGTGCGCCGCGGCCGTATGAACGCGCGGCTTCCATGACCTGGCCGGCCAGTTCGCGTGTCGGAGCCAGGACGAGAAACCGCGGTCCCTTGCCGGGAATCGACGATGGGGTGGCAAGCCTTTCCAGCGCCGGGAGCACGAAAGCGGCGGTTTTGCCGGTACCGGTCTGGGCGGTGGCGATCAGGTCGGCGCCCGACATGACCATCGGAATGGCCTGCTGCTGAATGGGAGTGGGAGTGGTGTAGCCGCGGGCAGTCAACGCCTTGAGGATGACCGGGCTCAGGTTAAGCTCTTCGAATGTCATGCAAGTTCCTTTATTGGGTGGTGTTGGGTAAATAACGCCACGAGCGCTGGATCAACCGGATGATCCGCGGTGCGGAGGCAGCAGCGCACATGCAGGCTGTGCAATACGGGACGCGCTCAGATTATGGTCATGAAACGCGTTCCGGTACAGATCTTCGCCTGCCAAAAGTACTGCCAAGTTCTGATTAAGAGGGATTGGATCAGAGAGGTCTCGGTAAGCGATGATACGGGAAAACAGCGGACACCTTACCGCTGTTCGGTGTGACAGTCCGTTTCATATGATAGAGACCCTTTCCGCCGAAAGCAAGCATTAAATTTGTCCGGAATACCGCAAACGACGTCCATGTGCCCGTCCGAGGGGAGCGTGACCGGAAAATAACTGTTGTGCTTTACAGCCGAAACCCGTAAAGTTCGTACCTGATTTCACGTGCCGTGCGCCTCACCGGCTCAGCATGGGAATGTCCGTAAGGAAAGGAATAGATGTGGCAGCCATGAATGCGATTGGAGTTATCGGCGGCAGCGGGTTGTACGAAATGGAGGGACTGGAAGACGTGAGACGGGTCAACCTGGAAACCCCGTTCGGCCTCCCTTCCGACGAATACGTGACCGGCACGCTGCACGGCATACCCATGGTGTTCCTGCCACGCCACGGCCGCGGACACCGTCTGCTCCCTTCGGAGGTCAACTACCGCGCCAACATCCATGGCATGAAGCAGTTGGGGGTGGGACGGATCATCTCCGTTTCCGCGGTGGGGAGCCTGAGGGAAGAAATCGCACCCGGCCATATCGTGATTCCGGACCAGTTCATCGATCGCACCAAAGGGATTCGGAGGGACTCCTTTTTCGGCGAAGGTATCGTCGCCCACGCAGGCTTTGCCGATCCGGTCTGTCACACCCTGTCCGATATCCTTTTCCAGGCGGCCGTCGAAGCCGGCGCCAGGGTCCACAGAGGCGGCGTGTACATCTGCATGGAAGGACCGGCCTTTTCCACCAGGGCCGAATCCTTCAGCTATCGCGACCTGGATGCATCAATCATCGGCATGACCAATCTGACCGAAGCCAAGCTGGCCCGAGAGGCGGAGATCTGCTACGGCGTCATCGCGCTCTCCACGGATTACGACTGCTGGCACGAAACCCATGAGGATGTGACGATTGAGGCGGTTCTGGCAATCATTCACCAGAACGTGACCACGGCCAAGAGCATTATCCGCCATGCCGTATCCAAAATTGCAGCCGAGCGGCAATGCGCCTGCGCCACCGCCATGCAGTACGCCATAATTACCGACAGATCCGTGATTCCGGAAGGCACCAGGCGGAAACTTGATCTTATTGTCGGTAAGTACCTATAACCTGAGACATCCGCAAAAGTTGAAAAATGTTGCCAACCCCTGACAGGAGATCTGCAAAAAATGAGCATCGTTGTCGTCGGCACCGTAGCTTTTGATACGGTGGAAACCCCTTTCGGCAGAGGGGAGAATGTGTTAGGCGGATCAGCCACCTACTTTTCCACATCGGCCAGCTTCTTCACCGATGTTTCGCTGGTCGCGGTGGTTGGCGAGGACTTCCCCGAAGAACATGTCAGCTTCCTGCAGTCACGTTCCATCGACACATCCGGACTGCAACGCATTCCCGGCGACACCTTCCGGTGGGAGGGAAAATACGGATATGACCTGAACGACGCCCAGACCCTCGACACCCGGCTGAACGTGCTGTCGGAGTTTCGGCCGAACCTGCCGGAATCTTACCGGGACTCGGAGTACCTTTTCCTGGCCAATATCGACCCCGAGTTGCAGCTTGAGGTCCTGGACCAGATGCGCTCTCCGAAGATCGTGGCCTGCGACACCATGAATTTCTGGATCTCTTCCAAACCGGCGGCGCTCAGGGAGGTAATGCGGAAGGTGGATATCGTCGTCATCAACGAGGGAGAGGCGCGGCAGTTCACTTCCGAGCCCAATCTGGTCAGGGCGGCCCGCAGCATCATATCCCTGGGCTGTAAACGCCTGGTGATCAAAAGGGGCGAATACGGCGTACTGATGTTTACGGCGAATTCGGTATTTGCCGCACCGGCCTACCCGCTGGAAGAGGTCTTTGATCCCACCGGAGCGGGAGACACCTTCGCGGGGGGATTCATGGGCTACCTGGCCAACACCGGCGACCTGAGCGAAGACGGGATCCGCCAGGCCATCATATTCGGCAGTGTCATGGCGTCCTTCAACGTGGAGGACTTCAGTCTCGACCGGATGAAACGGCTGGATTACAGGGAAATCGAAAGCCGTTACAAAAGCTTCAAGGCCCTCACGAACTTCAGGGACATAGCAGCGCTGTAACATACCATAACCCCTGTGATTTATTGACAATACCGACGGGATTTGCTAGCGTTGTCCACGAAACATCAACAGCAGCATCATTGACCACCTCGCTATGAGACCATGTCTGATCCACATCATTTTTCTGCTTGCTGTAGCGCTCATGTCCGCCTGTGTCTCCGGCCGTGGAGGCCAGAATGAGATCAGTAACCCCGCTTCCTATCATTACCAGATGGGTCTGTCATTTATCAGTGAACGCAATTACACCGGCGCCCTCAAGGAGCTGACCGAGGCGGAGAAACTGGAACCGGACAACCCCGATGTTCTGTACTACCTCGGTTACGCCTACATTGGGAAAAAACGTCCCGATCTTGCGGAACCGCGGCTGCAGAAAGCCATCATGCTCAAACCGAACAATTCTACCACCCGCAATCTCCTGGGCGTCGTCTGTCTGGAACTCAAACGGTGGGACAACGCGATCCAGCAGTTCAGGATCGCCAAGGACGACCTTTTTTACGCAAACAATGACGACGCTGCCATCAACCTGGCGCTGGCCTATCTGGGGAAAGGAGTCTACCTAAAGGCCCTGGAGGAACTGAATGCGGTTCTGCGCAACAATCCGCGAAAAATTCAGGCGCGGGTAGCGCTGGGGCGGGTTTATTTTGCCATGGACCGACCGGAGCAGGCGGTCGTCGAATACAACAAGGCTCTGGAAGTATTCAAAGACTACGGGGACGCTCACTACTACCTGGGGTTGGCCTATCTGAAACTCCAGAGGATAGCAGACGCCCGCGCCGCTTTCCATGAAGTGATACGCATCAAGCCGGACTCAGAACTGGGGCGCTCATCCGTGGGATACCTGGAACTGCTGAAGTAAGCGAGGCTTGCATGTCCGAAGACGAAAGCTGCTACGTCGATCCCGGCACCAGTTCACCGGGAACCATTCTCAAGCGTTGCCGCATGTACCACGGCACAACGATTGAAGAAGTGGCCGAAGCGACCAAGATTGCCGCACACCACATCAGGGCGCTGGAAGACGATCAGATCCGGGAGTTTGCCAATCTCACCTATCTGAAGGGGTTTCTCCGCATCTACGCCGGTTATCTCGGCCTCAACCCGGATGATCTGATGCGCCTGTACGAGCGCCTGGACGCGCCAGCAGACGGCAGCGGGAATGGGAGTGAAAGACCGGACGAAGCGGCAAAAAAACGGCGACGCCGCAGTATTCCCTGGCAAAAACTGGCCCTCCCGGCCGGCCTGCTGCTGGTGATGATTCTTACTTCAATAATTCTCGACCATTCATCCCCTCCCCCCCCATCACCCCCTTCTGCTCAACCCAAAACCGCCGCTGCCCCGGTCACTCCGATACAACCGGCGCGCTCCAGCGCGAAACAGGTTCCGGCCCCGCAGAATCAGGAAAGCGACTCGGAACAGGAGCAGGCCAGACAGGAAGAAATTTCCAGCGACAGGAACTCCATCCAGAGCCCCGCTCCCGAACCGGCCAAAGGGGTTGTCGTGCGTCTGAAAGTAGTGCAGAGCGGATCGCTTTCCGTATCCATCGACGGCGCCGCCCCACAGAGTTTCGATCTCTCCAGTGGCGACGTGTTCGAATGGAAGGCGGACAAGACCATTGCACTGGAACTGTCCAACGCCGCAAGCGTGGAGACGAACCTGAACGGCAGGCCGATGAGAGCATTTGGCGCCAGCGGTTCACCGGTTTACGTGGTTCTGGACTCCAATGGCGTCAGAAGATAAAGCTCCCCGAATCGGCGAGTCTCAGGCTGAAACGCACGAGATGCCGGAATCCTGCGCCGCCCCGGATCTCACCCCATCCCGTCGCAATGCCCATAAAAGCTCAAACCCTGACATTTCAGGAGAAAAACCACCGAAAATCCGATCGTTTCATTAACGCATGAAAAACGGCATCGGGAAGCACCCCGGGGAAACGCAGAGCGGCGTCTTGACAGCTTCCGGCCACATGTTAGACTCCTAACAAGTGATTTCATTCGGGGAGCACGCAGTGGCAGAGCAAATGAAACGGATCCTGGTTGTTGATGACGAGGAGAATGCACGCATCGCACTTTCCAAAATCCTTGCCAGGGAAGGGTATGATGTGGCTTCGGCGGGCAACGGGCATGAGGCGCTCACCTATCTCCAGGCGAAGGATGTGGAACTCGTCATCACGGACATCAACATGCCTGAAATGAACGGCATAACCTTCTTGCGGGAACTGAACCGGCTTCGTCCCTCAAGCAATGTGATCATGATTACCGCCTATGGCGAGGTTGAGTCCTATATCGAAGCAATGAATCTCGGCGCTTTTGAGTACATCAATAAACCGGTCAAAATCGACGAACTGAAGAAAATCATTGCCAAACTCTTTAAAAAACCTGATATCCATGAGGGGGGAATGTCATGAAGCCGTTCAGCAAAATCTTGATCGCCATAGATTTTTCGGAGAATTCGGATTATGCCTTTGACTATGCCCTGACACTGGCCAAACAGTTTGAGGCGGAACTGACCGTCATGCATGTCATCAGTGAGCCGGTTGACCTGCGCGGCTTCTACGTTCCACACATCTCCTTCGAACAACTGGAGAGGGAAATCGAGGCCGGGGCCGCGGACATGATGGAAAGGTTCTGTCGCGAGAAGATGGGGGACTTTCGTAATTACCGCACCTGCATAGCCAATGGCATCTCGTACGAAGAAATCATCCACAAGGCCAGGCAGATCAACGCCTCGCTGATCGTGGTCGGCACACGGGGCCGCACCGGCCTTGACCACATGATCTTCGGCAGCACCGCGGAGCGTGTCGTCCGTGGTGCAACATGCCCGGTGCTCAGCGTCCGTCTTCCGCCCGAAAGTGCCGACAGATAGGATGCGCTTCCAGGCCTCGACCGGCGCCGATAAATGGACCACGCCATGCCTCCCGAAACCAAAGCCGCCATCGTTGTCATTGATGGCGATGTCGAAAGAATCACTCCAAACCTGGCACGGCATGGATACAGCGTCCATTCAGCCGCCACGGTCCAGCAAGGTCTTGATCTCGTAAGCGAGACAACTCCCGAACTCATCCTCCTGGACTATCAACTGGCAGGGGCGGACACGCCCGCTGTTCTGGGGGAGATCAGAAACCGTTTTCCCACCTCTTATGCGGTCATATCCCTGCCAAGATGCGCAGCGAACAGGACGGTTCAACTCATCGGAAACGGGGCCGTGGAGTGCGTCCTCATGCCATGCGGCGGAAACGAGCTGCTCAGCCGCCTGGATACCGCCCTCCGGATACGGGAGCTGGAGCTGCGCAACGGACAACTGCAGCTTGAAATGGAGCGGCTGGCGCCGCGGCCGGAAACATGCCCGCCGAATTATCAACAACTCCTGAGGGAGAAGGCCGAAGCGCTCCACAGGGCTCATTTCGAAATCACCCATACCGAAAAGATGGCCGCAATGGGATTTCTCGCGGCCGACATGGCCCACGACATCCGCAACCCCCTCAACTCCATCTCCCTCTTTACCCAGCTCATGCGGCAGCATGTCACCGACCCGGACCAGAAGGAGTACCTGGGTAAAATCATCAAAGAGGTGGAAAGAATCGATTTCATCATCCGCAGACTGCTGGAAATATCGCGGTGCAAACGAAACGTCGCGACAGAGGTGCGGATTGATCGGATCATTGACGGTGCACTGGAAGTTTTTTCGCCCAGAATCGAAGCCGCCAGCATTCGCCTGGAACGCCGGTATGAGGTGGAAACGCCACCGATCAAGGCGGACCCGGACGAACTGGAGCAGATTTTCACGAACCTGTTTTTGAATGCCCTCGACGAAATGCCGGGGGGGGGGCGCCTGGGAATAGACATCAACGTTGAGGAAGGGGCCGTGGTTGTCAGGGTTGAGGACAGCGGCGGGGGAATTCCCGAGTATGTGCTGCCGAACATCTTTGAGCCTTTCTTTACCACCAAGCCCCGCGGAACCGGCATGGGATTGCCGGTAGTCAAACGCCTTGCCCGTCTTCACGGAGGCACCATCACCGTTGAAAAATCATCATCGGAGGGAACGGTGCTCCGCCTGGAGTTCCCGACCTTCAGCCACCCGAATCAGCCGGGTCCGACGCCCGGGGAGCAGGGATAGGGCCGGCAATCCTCCGCCGGAAACCTTGGCGCATGCATTCAATCTTTCCTTTTCTCTCAAATCTGGTGTAGTATCGTGGCAACTAGCCTGGAAAGGTGCGATGACACAATCCCGCGGCAACATACTGATAATCGATGACGACCCCTTTTTCCTGAAGGTTCTTGCCGACGCCTTCACCGAAAACGATTTCACCGTATACCTGGCCAACGACGGCGTTGAAGGGGTGAACGCCTTTCTTGAGAAGACGCCCGACGTGGTTCTCACGGATCTTGTCATGCCCCGCATGGGGGGCGTCTCGACCTGCATGGAGATCAGCCGTCTGGCTCAAGACCATCCGCCGGTGCTGGCCCTGTTGACATCGATGTTCCAGGAAACCCCCCATGAACACGAGGTTCCCGAGATGGGCGCCAAGGTGCACATCCCCAAATCAACCCGGCCCATCGACATAGTAATCCTCGTCGAGCAGCTCCTGGAACGGAATAAATTCCCACAGTAAGCCATCAATGCCATTCCTTTTCCGCAATCTGATCATATCTCCGGATGACGATGAGAACACCCTGAAGGAACTGACGGCAAACCGTCTCGGGCTATCCCCGGACCAGCTGCGGGATTTCCGCATAGTCCGCAAGGGGCTTGACGCCCGGAAAAAACTGGCTGCAAAGATCGTCTATACCGTATCGTTTTCCCTTGACGACGACAGGGCAATGCGGGAGCATATCGGCTCCTCCACGGCCCCGGCCGGACTGGAATGGAAGCCCGAGGAACCTCCAACACCGTTCATACCGGCACGGACTGACGAAAAAATCGTGATTGTGGGAAGCGGCCCGGCCGGACTGTTCTGCGCACTGCGTCTCGCGGAATACGGCCTGAACGCGACCCTGATCGAACGGGGACAACCGGTCGAACGGCGGGCCCGGGACGTCCAGCAGTTCTGGAAAAACGGCATACTGGACCCGGAGAGCAACGTCCAGTTCGGCGAGGGGGGGGCCGGGACTTTTTCCGACGGCAAACTGACAAGCCGCTCCAGGGATCCATTGGCCCCGTGGATACTGCGTAAGTTTGTGGATTTCGGCGCTCCCCCCTCCGTGCTCTACCTGGCCAAGCCGCACATCGGCACCGACCGCCTGCGTCATGTTGTCGCCAACATGAGGAATCATCTGCTGGAGAAGGGGGCTACGATCCGCTTCGGCTGCCGGTTGACCGACATCGTCGTACGGGCCGGACGTTGCGTCGCAACGATTGTCAACGGTAATGAAGAGATAACCTGCGACCGCCTGATCCTGGCCATCGGCCACAGCGCCCGGGACACCTACGAGATGCTGCAGCGCCTGGCTGTGCCGCTGGAACGCAAGGCTTTCGCCCTGGGACTGCGCGTCGAGCATCCCCAGGAACTGATCGACGCCATCCAGTACGGTGGAAAACGGCACCCCAACCTTCCGGTTGCCGATTATGCCGTTGCATGGAACAACTCCGAAAGCGGCCGCAGCGTCTACTCATTCTGCATGTGCCCGGGCGGCGTGGTTGTGGCGGGAGCCTCCGAAGAGGGAGGGGTTGTCACCAACGGCATGAGCGGTCAGCTCCGCAATTCCCCCTTTGCCAACAGCGCGCTGGTGGTCAATATCAGGGAGACCGACTTCGGCGGCAGCGGCCCGCTGGCCGGCATCCATTTTCAACGCCACTGGGAACAACGAGCCTTCAGCGCGGGGGGAGGCGGTTTTCACGCGCCGGCCCAGACGCTCCCGTCTTTCATGGGACTTCCCGTAAAAGGCGTCCTGTCGAGCACTTACCGCCCCGGAATAGTGGAGACCGATCTGGAGGAGGTTTTGCCATCCTATGTGACGGCCACCCTGAGGGAGGGGATCACCGTTTTCAACAGACGGCTGCGCGGCTTCATCACCTCCGAGGCGACTCTGGTGGGCATAGAGTCGCGCACGTCCTCTCCCGTCCGTATCGTCCGGAATGGACAATACGAGTCCACCGGTGTAAAACGTCTCTATCCGGCTGGAGAAGGAGCCGGATACGCCGGCGGCATAATGAGTTCGGCCATCGACGGGGTCAGGATCGCAGACTCCATTGCGACCTCGATGGAATAGCTAACGGACAAAAGGAGCTTCACGTGACAAAACAGTATGTTGCCGACATCAAGGACCGTGATCCGGTCAAGGCTGTCTTCCTCGTCAAGGAAAAGATCATGGCCATGGCAAAGAACGGCAAACCCTACATGAATCTCAGGTTCATGGACAAAAGCGGCGAAGTTGACGCAAAGCTCTGGGACAATACGGACGAACTGGACAAGCTCTTTGACAAGAACGATTTTGTCCAGGTACGGGGCAAGGCCTCGGTTTACATGAACAAGATGCAGGTTGTGGTCGCCGAGATCAGCAGAGTCCCGGAAGAAGAGGTGGACCTGGCCGACTTCCTGCCCGAATCCCCCAGAAGCATCGCCGAGATGCGCGAGGAACTGCACGCGGTGGTTGACGCTCTTTCCAACCCCCATCTCAAGGCTCTCATGGAACTGTTTCTCGCGGATGAGCCTTTCATGGATCTGTACTGCAAGGCGCCGGCGGCCAAGGGCATGCATCACGTCTATCTGGGGGGACTCATGGAGCATTCCCTGGCGCTCGTCAAACTGGTCCGGTCTATTTCACCCCTGTACGAGGGGATCAACGAGGAACTCCTCGTCGTCGGTGCGCTGCTGCACGATGCGGGCAAGATCCACGAAATGAGTTATGACCGCTCCTTTGATTACACGGACGCCGGCAAGCTCCTGGGGCACATCACCATAGGGGTGGAACTGGTGGAGGAAAAAATCCGCATGGTGGAGGGTTTCCCGCGGGAACTGGGCCTGCTGCTGAAGCACATGCTGCTGTCCCATCACGGCCAGTACGAGTTCGGTTCGCCCAAGCGCCCCAAAACGATCGAAGCCACCATCCTGAATTACCTGGATGACCTGGATTCCAAGATCAACGGCATCCGTCTGCACATTGCCAAGGAAACCGCCAGCACCTCCCGCTGGACCGCCCACCACCGACTGTACGACCGCTATTTCTTCAAGGGAAACGGCATGGAGGAGGAGCAGGAAACGGAGTGCGTCCAGGAGGAAGTGTTCGTGCCCGAACCGGTGCGGGAAATTCCGACGCCCCCCCGTCCGGCGCAGCGACGGGAACGGCCGGTCTTCACCAACCAGCCGTTGCGGAAACTGGAGAACCTGAACCTGTTCAACAACGGTTCGGACAGGAAGTAGCGCCAGCCATTTAAGAGAGAAAGGAAACACGCCATGTCCTACAAGCTCATTACGGTCCCGCCCGGGGAGAGGATTACCATGGGGAGCGACGGCAAGCTGCAGGTTCCCCCCAATCCCATCGTTCCCTTCATCGAGGGTGACGGCACCGGCCCGGACATCTGGAGGGCCGCGGTCCGGGTATTCGAGGCGGCCGTTGCCAGGGCCTACGGCGGCGCCAGAAAGATAAGCTGGATGGAGGTGTTTGCCGGAGAGAAATCCTTCAACCTGTTCAGGGACAGAATGGGTGACCAGGCCTGGCTACCGGAGGAGACGGTGAACGCCTACCGCGAGTTTCTGGTGGGTATCAAGGGCCCGCTGACGACCCCCATCGGCGGCGGCATCCGCTCCCTGAACGTGGCCCTGCGCCAGCTTTTGGACCTGTACGTCTGCCTGCGCCCGGTACGCTACTTCCAGGGAGTCCCCTCGCCGGTCAAGAAGCCGCAGGACGTGGACATGGTGATCTTCCGCGAGAATACGGAGGATATCTACGCCGGCATCGAATGGATGCACGGCACGCCCGAATGCGAGAAGTTCAAGAAATTCCTGCTGGAGGAGATGAAGGTCTCCAGGATCCGCTTTCCCGACACCGTCTCCCTGGGGGTCAAGCCGATCTCGCAGGAAGGTTCCCAGCGCCTCGTGCGGGCCGCCATCCAGTACGCCCTCAGGCACAACCGCCGTTCCGTCACCCTGGTGCACAAGGGCAACATCATGAAGTTCACCGAGGGAGCGTTCAAGGAATGGGGGTACGGCGTTGCCGTCACTGAATTCCGCGACCGGGTCGTCACGGAACGGGAAAGCTGGATCATCGGCAACCAGGACAAAAAACCGGAACTGACACCGGAGGCAAGCGCCCGCCTGATCGAGCCGGGCTACGACATGATGACACCCAACCAGCGCAAAAAAATCACCGACGAAGTTGAGACAGCGCTGAAACTCATGCCCACCCACGGCAACGGCCAATGGAAAAATCTCCTGCTGATCAAGGATTCCATCGCCGACATCACCCTGCAGCAGGTCCTGACCCGGGCAAAAGAATTCGATGTGCTCGCCACCATGAACCTGGAGGGCGACTTCCTCTCCGACGCCCTGGCGGCCCAGGTGGGCGGCATCGGCATCGCTCCGGGCGCCAACATCAACTACATCACCGGCCACGCCATCTTCGAGGCCACCCACGGCACCGCGCCCAAGTACGCCAACCTGGACAAGGTCAACCCCGGCTCGCTGATCCTCTCCGGCGTCATGATGCTGGAGCACCTGGGCTGGCAGGAGGCGGCCGACCTGATCGTCGCTGCCATCAACAGGACCATCTCCCAGAAGAAGGTCACCTATGACTTCGAGCGCCTGATGGAAGGGGCAACCCTGGTAAGCTGTTCCGGATTTGCCGATGCGCTGATCGGGAACATGTAATTCCTCTCAACATTGATTGTTACTGTTCAGGCCACTAGGCAACAACGCCTTGTGGCCTTTTTGTTGTTCGGATGATGGCCGGGACAAAGGAATTGCTTTTGTCGTCCATACTGGTAGCATAGGTAGTACGTAATATGTAAGCAGTATACGGCCGGGAGGCGTGCCATGCAGAAAAAGATGACCATATCGTTGGACGAGGCGGTGTACGAGGACCTGTGCCGGGTTGTGGGACGCGGCAATATCAGCAAATTCATCGAAAGGTTGATCAAGCCGCACCTGAAGGAGGGGGAACTGGACGCCGCCTATCGTGAAATGGCCGCCGACGGTATCCGGGAGAAAGAGGCGCTGGAATGGGCGAACGGTGTCGTGGGGGATGTGAGCGATGAGAAGAGGTGATGTCTGGTGGGTCAATTTCGAACCATCGCTTGGCAGCGAGATCCGCAAGGTTCGCCCGGCGGTCATCGTCAGCAACAACTCCGCCAACACCCATCTGAACCGGGTGCAGGTTGTGCCGCTCACCAGCAACACCGGCCGCTGCTATCCCAGTGAGGCATTGGTGAGCCTGAACGGCGTGGAGAACAAGGCCATGGCCGACCAGATCGCCACAGTCGATAAGCAGCGTCTCCGGGAGCAAATAGGCTCATTGAGCGGCAAAGAGATGAAACAGATCGAACGGGCCATAAAAGTGCAGCTCGGATTGCCGTTGT
>CAZRPI010000073.1:0-17891 GCA_964601865.1 uncultured Pelobacter sp.
CTCTTGCCGTTTTTGATGAATTCCAGCGGTATCCTTGCCTCAAGCTCGGTTCCGCGAACCAGGCGATACGGCACCAGCCAGACTTTTTCCGACGGCTCCCACTTCGCTTTCATTGCGCGCAGCCTGTCCCGCAGTTCGGTTTCCCCGAAGCCGACTACGATCTTCACCGTGTCGGTATCCTCGAACCGGAAGGGAGGAGTCCAGGGCTTTTCCTCGACGATGAGCTCAACCGTTTTGACACGAACCCTGCGTTTCCGGTCATACCGGTATCGAACGCAGAGGAGCGACTGGCCGTACTGCTCCACCAGCCGCTTGGTGCCGTTTTCTCCCGGCTTGAGATGGCAGTAGGATTTCATGTCGCTGAGCATGCTCACTTTATCTGTTCTCATGCGTAATGCCCCCCCGGTGAAGTCCACGAAACTATACGCATTTATAGACTATCTTGTAAATTGTTTTAATGCTGCGAATTGGCACTCTGGCAGCAGTGGCAAATTGTTGGGTTGACGCGCAATGACACTGAGGAGGGCAGGGGACTTGCCAGTCAGCCCATTTTCCCATGCTTCGAGCAGGCTGAATTATTGAGTTGATCCGGTCCCGAAAGCTGTTGCTTAGAAACAGTGCCTGCATTACAGTGATGCAAGCCGGACAGCAGTGACAACGGAAGGAGACTCCCATGAGATACGTGACACTTGGCAGGACGGGCCTCAGCGTTTCGGAGTTCGGATTCGGCTGCATCCCCATTATTCGGCTCTCCAGGGATGAGGCGGTGCATGTGCTTCGCTACGCGCTGGACCGGGGGATCAACTTCTATGACACTGCCAACGTCTACCGTGACAGCGAGGAGAAGATCGGGATCGCGTTTGCAGGGATGCGGGACCGGGTGGTGCTTGCCTCCAAGACCCTGAAGCGCGGGGGCGCGGAGGCGCTGGAGCATCTGGAGAACAGCCTGCGGATGCTGCAGACCGACCATCTGGACCTGTATCAGCTGCACCAGGTGGCGCAGGAGCACGAGTGGGAAGAGGTGACCGGACCCTCCGGGGCGCTGGAGGCGGTGATGAAGGCGAAAGAGGCGGGGAAGGTGAGGCATGTGGGCGTCACGTCCCACAACCTCGGGATGGCGGTCAGGATGGCGAAGAGCGGCCTTTTCGAGACGATCCAGTTCCCCTTCAACCTGATCGAGGAGGAGGCGAAGGAGGAACTTCTCCCGGTATGCCGGGAGACGGGGATGGCCTTCATCTGCATGAAGCCCTTCGGCGGAGGGGTGATCGACAACGCGGCCATCGCCTTCAAGTACCTGCGCGACCATCCCGGTATCATCCCGATCCCCGGTTTCGAATCCGTCGCCCAGATCGACCAGATCCTCTCCTTCTATGCCGGTGACAACGGGATCACCGAGCGGGACCGTGAGCTCATGGATGAGTACCGCCGCAATCTGGGGAGGAGGTTCTGCCGCCGCTGCGAGTACTGCCAGCCCTGCGCCCAGGGAGTGATGATAACGCCGGCCATGGGGTACCCGATCATCGCCTCACGGATGTCGCCGCCAGTTGCCGTGGAGTTCAGCAGGAAGCCGATGGAGAGCGTGCCGTTCTGCACGGAATGCGGCGCCTGTATCACGCGGTGCCCGTACGACCTGCCGATTCCCGAGTTGCTGAAGGCCAATTACGAGCTGTACCGGAAACACCTGAAGGAAAGTGAATCCGCTACCTGACCAGCGTACCGGCCAGCCCGGGGAGGAGCTTGACGATGCCGCGGGTGAAGAACTCCACGGCAATCGCCGCCAGCAGCAGGCCCATGAGCCGGCTGGCGATGCTGAGCCCGATGGCGCCGATGAAGCTCCCCCAGCGGGTGGCGGCGCGCAGGATCAGCCAGGTTATGAGCGCCACCATGAGGACGCAGACGATTATCAGCCCCCGATGCAGCCAGCTCGGCGAGAGGTTGGCGTAGATTATCACCGTGGAAATGCTCCCCGGCCCCGCCAGCAGCGGTACGCTGAGAGGCACCACTGCGATGCTGTCCATGTCCGGCGTCGCATCGGTGTTTTCGCCACCCCTCTTGTTGCCGTGCATCATGCCGATCGCCATGAGGAGCAGGAGAATGCTCCCCCCCACCTGGAACGACGCCACCGAAATCCCGAAAAACGACAGGAGCGTTTCACCCACCAGGACCGTGACCGACAGGATCGTCGCCACCGACATGCCGATTATGGAGGCGATGCGCTTCCTCTCATCGGTGGTGGATTTGCCGGACAACGCCAGGAACATCGGAATTACCCCCAGCGGATTGAGTATTGCCAGCAGTGCGGTGAATATCTTCATGTATTGGGACCAGTCCAGCATTTGGTGTTACCTCCCTCGATAACGGAAATTCTCCGTCCCTGAACACACATCCGGAAACCGTACGGGATACCGGGTCTGGTGGCAGAGCAATCATCTTTTGCGGTTCATGATTCTGTACATGCCGGCGTTTAACTGATTCATGCGCTCCATTATACATGTTGCCCGTCAATTTTCGATCACGACCTCACCCGCATCAGTCAAATTCCCGGCATTATCCTGTTTCTCTACTCTCTCTTCTCGCCTTTGTACAGGGACGGTTTATCCCGGAAACGGCAGAGTTGAAGTCTGCCGAAGAGCAGACAGCGCCCAACCGCCTGATTCGGTTCAATTTTCTGTACAATCTGAGTCACTCGTGAATCCATTCTCCGGTGATTTTCCGTGGACGGTCTTCCTCTTTGCCTTTCTCCGGTTTCCGCCATCTCGGTGCGCCAATCCCCGGCGTCGGAGCCCTTGTCGCAAATGAGGTTTTTCCTGTACTATTAGAGGTGTGATGGCGTTTGTCCTGGTGCGGGATCGTCGCTTGGTTGCAGTCATAAGGGGCATGAGTGGTTTTGGCATCGACCATGCATTATGTGACTGAACGTTCATTCAGGGAATGGGCGTCGGCTGCAAAGGAAGGTTCCGCCATGCAACTGAAACTTGAGCCGCGGAACTCTTGATGGTCTTTCACGCGAAGTAAGGGAGGATGATATGAAAAAGATAGTGGCATCACTTGTCGTCGTAACGCTGCTGTCGGCAACCGTCGCTACTCAGGCTTTTGCGGATGAGTGGGGGAGACATCGTCATGGAGAGGTCGTGGCGTTTGATCCACTGTGGCCAATAACTGCCGCCCTGACTCTTCCCGTGGCAATTGCCGCAACCGTTGTACGCGCCACGGTCCCGCCGCCTCTTGTCGTCGAACCGGTCGCTCCGACCGTGATGGTGGAACCCAGGGTGTACGCACCGCCACCGGCGTATTATGAGCCGGAAGTATACTATGCGCCGAGAACGTACTACGCCCCCAGAGCTTACTACGCCCCGGGATACTACCGTGCGCCGGGATACTACCACCACCGGGGACACAGACACGGATGGTAACCGGCTGATGGCCGGAGAGTGGGCTACAGGCCCGCTCTCCGGCATCCCGTTTCCGCCGGAACCGTGCCATTACCTATTGAGCCAATGAACCGTAAACACAACTCTCCCAGAGTGATAACCCTCAGAAAGTCCGCCACGGGAATGCTGGAAGCGGAGAAAAGCCCTGACCGTCGGTTCAGGCCATGGCAACGCCTCTGGTTCGCCGTAGGCATACTCTACCTGCTGATGCTGGCGGGAACCTTTTTTCTCATTGCGCCCACGAGGGACGGCGTTGAACGTCGGATGGTCTTTGCCATTACCGAGGAGGTGCGCCGCTACGATGGCATGGCCTTCGCCGGGGAATCGCCCCGGAAAGTATTCGCTATTGCCCGTTCCCAGGGGTTCTCCGACTGGATCAGGTCAACCCGCTCCAGGTACCGCATCGGACCGGAGGGAAACGCGGGTTTTGACAGGATTGAGAAGGAGTATCGGGAAAACCTCTCCGACCTCCCGGTGAAACAGACATTCGGTCTGCTCCTTTGCGCCGTCGCCTGGATTCTGCCCATGGCGGCCCTGTACGCCGTCGGGTTCGTGGTGGACTGGATCAGGGGAATTGCAGGCAACGTCCGTGAGTGATGATCTTTTTCGCGGATTCGTGACGTTTCCGGGACTGCTACCGCCTAGCGGGGCCATAGAAGTTCCAGTAACACAAGAGAGGCGGCGCCACCATGGCCGGTGGTTCCGCCTCTCTTTCTCTCCATTCCGGCATTCCTGGCCGTTTTGCCCCGATTGACCGCCCACCCTTGTCTCTGGATAAATATGCGCTGTTTAAAGTATTGATAATGATGCGGCTGTTGAGGCGCGGAAATATAAAAATATTATATTTGCGGCGTCTTAGCCCTTGACAGAATCCACTGCCGGATGTATCGATGTAAAAACCTCTGCGACAAGAGCAAACTCGGGGGAACCTGAGGACGCAAAGCCACGGATCCACTTAAGGACAGCCGGGTTACCGAAGAGAGGGCGAATATGATTCCGGTTTGCGCCCTTCACGGTATCAGGAATGAGGGGCGTTTTTTTGTTCGGGCACTTTGCCTTTCATGTGACGACGAAAATTTCACTAAGATCGCAGAAGAGGAGAGACATATATGCAAAGCTCCGGATCAAAATTTGGTGCTTTCGTTCCATCGCTTCTGATTGCCGGTATTCTGTTTTTCACCGCTCCTCTGATGGCGGCGGAGCCCCCCCAACCCGTGCTGGCGCCGCTCAATTCCGCGTTCCTGGATTTTACGCGGAACAGGTCCGGTGTGAGTCGGGTAACGTCGGAGGGGCATTCCCTCGGCAGGATTCCATCTCCGATTGACCGGAGATATCTGAAAAAGGGGGGGAAATCAGCCGCGAGAAGCGCCACCGCCATCCCCTCCTCGTACGACCTGAGAAAGCTCGGCAGGCTCACCGCGGTCCGGGACCAGGGGTACTGCGGCTCCTGCTGGGCCTTCGGCACCCTGGCTTCCCTGGAGTCTTCCCTGATGCCGTCGGAAAAACGGGATTTTTCGGAGAACAACCTCATCAATATCTCCGGCTTTGATCTGGGACCCTGCGACGGCGGTTTTGAGGATATGACCGTGGCCTATCTCATGCGCTGGAGCGGGCCGGTCAATGAAAAAGACGACCCCTATAACGGACAGGAAGTTCCCAATCCATCCCCGACTGGACTCACGGTCCAGAAGCACTCCCAGAACATCTTCATGCTGCCGTCACGCTCCTCGAGCACCGACAACGATGCCATCAAGCGGGCGGTGATGGAGAACGGCGCCCTGTCGGCCGGGATGTATTATGACGACCCATATTACAGCAGCGCCAATCATGCCTACTATACCAATCTATACTCGCCGGACCCCTATTCCGACTCGAATCACGAAGTCGCCATCGTGGGGTGGGATGACAATTACGACAAGAGCAAGTTTTCTCCCACGCCGCCCGGAAACGGGGCCTTCATCGTCCGGAACAGCTGGGGGACGTCGTGGGGGGAAAAGGGTTACTTCTATATCTCATACTATGACACCTTTGTCGGTTACTCCGGACTCTACTCCTTTACGACTCCCGAAAAGAGCGGCAATTACAGCACCATCTATTCGTACGACCCGCTCGGCCTGACAAATGCTTTCGGTTTCGGCAGCAATACCGGATGGTTTGCCAATGTCTTCACCGCCGGCAACAGTGATCCCGTGAGTGCGGTCAGTCTGTACAGCGCGCAGACCGATGCCCCCTACGAGATCTACGTCTATAGGGGGCTGACAGATGCGGCCAACCCCAGATCCGGTACCCTCGCCGCAACCGAGAGCGGGACATTTTCCGACGCCGGTTACCTCACCGTCCCCCTCACCACTCCCGTGACCGTTTCCTCCGGTGATGTTTTTTCAGTGGTCGTGAAGCTCACCACTCCCGGCTACAACTATCCCGTTCCGGTGGAATACGCCGTGTCGGGTTATTCGTCCCAAGCGTCGGCCTCCGCCGGGCAGAGCTTTGTGAGCTCTGACGGCGCGGGCTGGAGCGATGCCGTGAACTCGATCGCTTCAACCGCGAATGTCTGCGTCAAGGCGTACGCCAAACCGCTGGTTACCGGCTCCATCGTCATCAACAATGATGACGCCTATACCACGAAGCGCGCAGTCACCCTTTCGTTCTCTTCTTCTGACGGTGTTGGGTACATGCGGCTCAGTAATGACGGCACCAAATGGGGTAACTGGCTCAAATACGCGGCCTCCAAAAAATACACCCTCCCCGCCGGCGACGGTCTCAAGACGGTGTACGCCCAGTTCAAGGATGGGCAGGATTACGAGTCCAGGGTGTATTCGGACAGCATCACCCTGGATACCGTGAAGCCGGTGGACGGCGCCCTGCAGCTCACCCCCCTGGCCGGCAACCTGATCAGGGCGGATTGGTCCGGATTCACCGATGCGACCAGCGGCCTCAAGGAGTACCGGCTGATGGCCGGCCCATTGGCTTCATTGGCATACTGTACCGGAACGCCGGCGTATACCGGAACCGAGACCACATTTACCGCTGACTCTCTCAAGGCCGGAACCGTCTACTTTTTCAGGGTTTGCGAGGTTGATAATGCCGGCAAGGTTTCCAAGGGAGCCACGGCCAAGAGCATGGCAGTTGCGGAGATGGACCCGCCGACCGGAACCATCAGCATCAATAACGGCGATGCCAGCACCGCGAAGAGAAAGGTCACCCTCAGCATGAAGGACATCAGCGACGCCAGCGGCATCGCCACCATGTGCATCAGCAACACCAGTGCCTGCAAGGCCTGGACCTTCTTCGGCCCCACGAAGTCCTGGACCCTGACGGCAGGCAACGGTCAGAAGACGGTATACGCCTGGTTCAGGGATATCTACGGAAATACTTCCCAGTCTCCGGTTACCGCAACCATAGTACTGAACGTTCCTGGCGCCGGTTCGACCGACTGAGGGGTAATGCCGTAGCCCGCCGGGTTGTGATCGGGCCCGGCATGTGGAAAGGGGAAATTTCATGAAAATATGCCGCTGCCTGCAGCTTTTGTCGCTTCTTCTGTCGCTGGCTCTCGTTTCACCGGCTTGTGCCACGGAATGGTATCTCCGCATTTCAGGTGGCGTTGATTGGCTGAAGGACGCCAACTTCAGGGATGACGGCGGTGGCGCGGCGCTGTTCGGCAAGGTCAAGGGGAGTGACGGCAAACCCATCGGCGCCTATGGCGATTTCGATACCTACGGTTTCGTGGAAGGGGCCGCGGGATTGCGCCTGCTGCCCTGGCTCCGTTCGGAACTGGCCCTGGCCTATCGTCCCAGCATGCATTTCTCGGGCAGGGCGAACTTTCTCGGCGTTTCCGGATCCCAGCCGGTTTCTGGAACCGCCGATTCCCTGAGCGGCCTGCTGAATTTCTATTTTGACGCCAACTCCCTCGCCGGAGTGGCTCTGGGCCGTTTCCAGCCGTACGTGGGGGGCGGCATCGGTTTTGCCACCAACGGGATCGGCAGGATGACGTACCGCTTCCCGCAGCTCAGCTACCACACCTACAGCATCGTTCCCTCAGGAGAGAGGACTGATTTCGCCTTCATGGCCACCGCCGGAACGGGCTTCGAACTGACGAAACACCTGCTGCTCGACATTTCGTACCGGTATACCGATCTGGGGAGGGTCCAGACCAACGCCGGCACCATGCGGATGGATGGAAGCGTGCCCAGTGTGAGAATAGGGGGGACATCGGCTCCCCTGCGTGCCCACGGGATGCTGATGGGCCTGCGGTACCAGTTCTGAAGGATCGTTTCTCCCCCCCTTAATTCCCCTCGGACCGAGCTGAAGGTTCCCGCTTCTCGCGTTCCGCCGGGGAGGATTAAGGGGTATTTTCGTAAGGTCCAGGCCTCCAGCAAGAGCCCTGAAAAACCACTTCCACCCCCTTCATCCTGAAAGTCATTCAAACGAGGTATTCCGATGCAGTACGGTTTTGTCAGGAGACAACGAGGTTTTCCCCGCAATTTTGCCGTGATCGTTCAGGTCATTATACTTCTGGCGCTGCTGGCGGGGTGCGCCGGCACCCGGAGCGCCGTTCCCGCCCGGATGCCCGACTGGCGGTCCTGGCCGCTGGAACGGAAAATTGCCCAGATGCTTCTGCTCGGGTTTCCGGGCGAGAAGATTACCCCTGACAGCCCGATTTCCGTGGCCATACGCGCCTATGGCATTTCCGGGGTGGTGCTTTTCGACAATAACGTCGATCTGGGTGTCAGCGACCGCAATATCACCGGGCCGGCCCAGTTGAAGTCACTGACCACCGCCCTCCACTCATACGCCGGCACTCCCATTTTCGTCGCGGTGGATGAGGAGGGGGGGATCATCTCCCGCCTCAAGGATCGTTACGGTTTTCCGTCCTCACTCTCCGCGGCGTTCCTCGGCGAGAAGAACGACCTGAATCTGACCCGGACCGCTTCCGACAGGCTGGTGGACACCCTGGTGGAATACGGGCTCAACCTGAACCTGGCGCCGGTGGTGGATCTGAACCTCAATCCCGCCAACCCGGTCATTGCAATCAAGCAGCGCAGCTTTTCCGCCGATCCCGCGGTTGTGACCTCCCATGCCGCCGAAGTCATCAGCAGCCACCACCGCAGGAATGTCGCCACCTGCCTGAAGCATTTTCCGGGACACGGCAGCTCCCGCGACGATTCCCACCTGGGGCTGGTGGATGTGACCGCGACCTGGAGCGAGAAGGAACTGTTGCCCTACAGGAACCTGATCGACCGGGGATTGGTGGACATGGTCATGACGGCCCACACCTTCAATACCAGCCTTGATCCGGACTACCCCGCGACCCTGTCGAAAAACACCGTGGACGGCATACTGCGCCAACGCCTCGGTTTCGACGGGGTGGTGATAAGCGATGACCTGTACATGGCGGCGATTGTTCAGCATTACAGCTATGAAACCGCGCTGGAAAAGGCGCTCAACGCCGGGGTTGACCTGCTGGTCCTGGCCAACGACAAGCAGTACAGCGCCGACATAGCTCCCCGCACCATAGAACTCCTGAAGAACATGGTCGAGAGCGGCCGGATCAGCCGGGCCCGCATCGACCAGGCCTGCGATCGGATCATGAGACTGAAGGCCAGGTATCTCTTCAGGTAGCTCCGGCTTTTTTCCCGCCGGCGAGAGCCGAAAAATCCCGTTCGACAAATCGCGCTGTGCGACGTATATTCCAATCTGCTGAGGAGACATCCTTTACCGGATTCACGAACCGGGTATCGTGGAGGGAACTATGCCGAAATATCTGATCGTAGGTGGCGTGGCAGCGGGAATGTCGGCGGCAACACGGCTGAGAAGGCTGGACGAATCGGCCGAAATCATCGTGTTCGAACGGGGGGAGTACGTCTCCTACGCGAATTGCGGTCTTCCCTATTTCGTGGGCAATGTGATATCCGAGCGGCAAAGGCTTGTGGTGCAGACCCCTGAAGGGTTCAGGGAACTGTTCAATATCGACGTGCGCACGATGAACGAGGTTCTTGCCGTCAACACCGGGGATAAACGGATCAGGGTCAGGAATCTCCGGTCGGGGGCCGAGTACGACGAGTCGTACGACAGGCTCCTCCTGGCGCCTGGCGGCTCTCCCGTGAAGCCCTCCATCCCGGGTTCGGCGCATCCGTCGATCCATACCCTCTGGACCATCCCGGACTCCGACCGGATCCGGGATATGGTGGGTGGTGGAAAGGTTGCCAAAGCTCTTGTGGTGGGAGCCGGGTTCATCGGTCTGGAGATGGCGGAAAACCTGCACGCCAGGGGTATCGAGGTGACGGTGGTGGAAATGGCCAACCAGGCCATGAATGTCATCGACTTCGAAATTGCGGCCATGGTGCACCGCGAATTGCGGCTGCACGGGGTCAGCCTCCTGCTGGAGGACGGCGTTGCCTCCTTCGAGTCCCTGGGCTCGGGAGGGGTGACGGCGCGCCTCACCAGCGGCAGGACGGTCGCGGCCGATCTGGTCCTCCTCTCCATCGGCGTGAAGCCCAACACCGCTTTTCTGGCCGGTTCCGGGATCGAACTGGGAGCGCGGGGCCATATCATCACGGATGATCGCCTGGGGACCAGCGACGGAAGCGTCTTTGCGGCAGGGGACGCCATCGAAGTGCTCCATCCGGTTACGAACAGAAAAACCGCCATACCGCTGGCTGGGCCGGCCAACAAGCAGGGACGCATCGCCGCCGACAACATGCACGGCAAGACTCCGCGCAGCTACGGCGGCACCATGGGCACGGCCATTGCCAAGGTCTTCGACCTGTCCGTGGGCATGACCGGGGTCTCGGAGAAGCTCTGCCGGGCCCAGGGGATTCCCTGCTCGTCGGTCATCATTCACCCCAACGACAGCGCGGGCTACTACCCCGGCGCCATGAAGATGTGCCTCAAGCTGATTTTCTCGCCCGACACCCGCCGGGTGCTGGGCGCCCAGGCCACGGGCTACAACGGCGTGGACAAGCGCATCGATGTGATCGCTACGGCCATCAGGGGAAACATGACCGTGGATGACCTGGCCGGGATCGAGCACGCCTACGCACCGCCTTACTCCTCGGCAAAGGACCCGGTCAACATGGCCGGATTCGTGGCCCAGAACGTCCTGGACGGACTGGTGAAGACCGTTACCTGGGAATATCTGAGGGATACGGACCCGGCGCGTTTTTTCCTCCTGGATGTGCGCACCCCGGCCGAATTCGCCACCGGCGGCATTCCTGGGGCAATCCACATCCCGCTGGCGGAGCTGCGCCAGCGGATCGGCGAGATCCCCCGTGACAGACAGGTGGTACTGTACTGCAAGGTGGGGCATATCGCCTACAACGCCGCCCGCGTCCTCCAGGCGGTGGGGATTACCGACTGCCACAACCTCTCCGGAGGGTATGAAACCTGGCATATCGCGACAACAGCGGGAGAAACGCCCGGAGAACCTGCCATGCCCCGCACGATCGATACCGACAGGAATGCTGCGGCTCATAGGAATGAGGAGAAAACCGGGAAGATGATCGAGGTTAACGCCTGCGGACTGCAGTGCCCCGGACCGGTCATGCGGCTCAAGCAGGAGATGGATCGACTTTCCCCCGGCGAATCGGTATCCATTACCGCCAGCGATCCCGGTTTCATGAGCGATGCGCCCTCCTGGGCCAGATCGACCGGCAACATCATGCGTGACATCAGCATCTCGAAGGGGATCGTCACGGCGGTGATCGAGAAGGGGGGAGCAACCCCTCCAGTCGCATCCGCTCCAGCCGGAGGAAACGACAAGACCATCATCGTCTTCTCCAAGGACCTGGACCGGGTCCTGGCCGCCTTCGTCATAGCCAACGGCGCCCTGGCCATGGGACGCAGGGTTACCATGTTCTTCACCTTCTGGGGGCTCAACGCCCTGCGCAAGCCGGAGGGAGTCGGCGGCCTGGGCAAGAACATCATTGAAAAGGCGTTCGGCTGGATGATGCCCCGGGGAAGCCAAAAACTGTCGCTCTCCAGCATGAACATGGGCGGCATGGGTACGGCGCTGATCCGGTGGCTTATGCAGCGGAAGAACATCAACTCCCTGGAGGGGATGATAGCCACTGCCATCCGCGGAGGCGCCACCATCGTGGCCTGCCAGATGTCCATGGACCTCATGGGGATACGCAGGGAAGAGCTCATCGACGGCGTCCAGGTGGGCGGGGTCGCCTCCTATCTGGAGGCGGCGGAGAAGGCCGACGCCAACCTGTTCATCTGATGGAAGAATGGTTGTTTCTTTTGCCCTGATCGGCATGAAATCAAAGGGGAAATGCATGAAGAAATGGGCGTGGCTTGCGCTTGCCATGGTGGTGTTTTGTGTTCTGTACGGCGGTTGCGGCAGGAACGAAAAGGTTATTTCGTGTCTGGATGATGCCAGAAACGCGAAGATCGGGGTGATGACCGGTTCAACCGGAGAAGCCATTGCTTACAAAAGGTTCCCTAAGGCCAAGATAAAAAGTTTCGATGATATCATGGATGCCGCTACGGCCCTGAAATCGGGGCAACTCGATGCAATTGTCACATTGTATCCCGCGGCGCTCCAGGTCTCGAAGAAGAACCCGGAATTGTGGGTTCTGCCGGAACGGCTTGATAAAGAGGAAAACGCCATCGCGGTGCGCAAGGGAAATGACGAATTGCTGGCGCAGGTGGACGGGATTATCTCTGGATTGAAGAAGGACGGCACGCTGGCTGACATGAACCGGCGCTGGCTCAAAAAGGATCTGACGCCTTATGTCGAAAGGGGGATCGCTGTTCCGACAGAAGGGGAAGTCCTGAAAATTGGTGTGAGCGCCACGCGGGAGCCCTTCAGTTTCGTGGATAAAAAGGGGAGGGTGACCGGATTCGACGGCGAGCTTGCCCGTATCATCGGCGCGAAGCTCCATCGACCCGTTGAGTTTTTGAACATGAAATTCATGGCGTTGATCCCCGCGCTGCAGTCGCGCAAGGTGGATCTGATCGTAAGCAGCATGATCGCAACCGAAGAGCGCAGAAAATCGGTGAATTTCACGCAATCTTACTTTGACAACGCACAGTCCATGCTGGTCAGAAAAGGAAGCTCCGCAAACGGCAAAATTTCGAAACTCACATCGTTTGACGACCTGAAGGACAAACGCATCGGCGTGCTGCTCGGCTCCATTCACGATACCTACGCCATGCAGCACTATCCCGGGGCAACGATCCTCCAGTACAAATCCCCTTCCGACATGGTTCTGGCGGTCAAGTCGGGCAAGGTGGACGCCGCTTTCTACACCCATGAGACCCTGCTGGAAATACTGCGCAAGGACGATGAGCTGGCCCTTCTCGGCAAACCGCTGTTCACCGTTCCCATAGGAATTGGATTCAACAAAAACAACGACCAGCTGAGAGGGCAATTCAACGCCTTTCTGCGGCAGATCAGGGAAAACGGCGTCTTCAACGACATGGTTAACCGCTGGATAACGACCGGCGACACCCGGATGCCGGACATTCCCAACTCGAAAGCCAATGGCGAACTGGTCGTGGGGATGGTGAGCGACAAGGGGCTCCCGTTCACCATTGTCAGGGACGGAAAGTTGATCGGCTTTGACGTCGAACTCACGGAGAGGTTTGCCGCCCATCTCGGGAAAAAGCTCAAGATCATGGACATGGAGTTCGGCAGTCTGATCGCCTCCGCCGCGACGAACAAGATCGACATGATCACCAGCACCCTGGTGATTACTGATGAGCGGAAGAAGCAGGTGGCATTCTCCGATCCCTACTATGAGCTGGGCGCGAACGTTTTTGCCCTGAAGAAGAACCTGGCCGCCCATGACTCCGCTATCGGCAAAGGGGACTCCGGGGGTTCGGTCTCCTCCTTCTTCAGGAGCCTGGCTAACAGCTTCCAGAGCAACATCATCCAGGAGAACCGCTACCTGCTCATCTGGGACGGCCTGAAGACCACCGTGGTCATCTCCGTCTTCTCCACCCTGTTCGGTACCCTGCTGGGCGCGATCGTTTGCTTCATGCGGATGTCGAAGAAGGCTATCCTCGACATCCCGGCACGGATCTATATCTCCATCCTGCGGGGCACGCCGGTGCTGGTGCTCCTCATGCTCATCTTCTACGTGGTCTTCGCCTCGGTGAGCATCGACCCGGTGATCGTGGCGGTCATCGCCTTCGGGATGAACTTTGCCGCGTACGTGGCGGAGATCTTCCGGACCGGCATCGAGGGGGTCGACAGGGGGCAGACCGAGGCCGGGATCGCCATGGGCTTCACCAGGAGCGCCACCTTCCTGAACATCGTTTTGCCCCAGATGGTGCGGCGCATCCTGCCGGTCTACAAGGGTGAATTCATCTCGCTGGTGAAGATGACCTCCATCGTCGGCTACATCGCGGTGCAGGACCTGACCAAGGCCAGCGACATCATCCGGAGCCGCACCTTTGACGCCTTCTTCCCGCTGGTCATGGTGGCGATCCTCTACTTCCTCATCTCGTGGCTCCTCATGCAGTTTCTCGGCTATCTGGAGCGCAGGACCGATCCCAAATCCAAGAGAAGAAAGGCGGCCAGGGCATGATAACGGTCAAGCATCTTTCCAAAAAATTCGGTGACTTCGCGGTACTGAAAGACATCACGATCGAAATCAGGAAGGGCGAGGTGATTTCCATCATCGGCCCTTCGGGAACCGGTAAGAGCACCTTCCTGCGCTGCCTCAACCTGCTGGACCAGCCCAGCGGCGGCTCCATCATCATCGATGGCATCGACATCATGGAACCCAAGGCGGATGTCCCTGCGATCCGGCGCAGGATGAACATGGTCTTCCAGTCCTTCAACCTCTTCTCCCACCTTTCGGTGCTGGGGAATCTGACTATCGGCCCCATCAAGCTGCTGGGAAAAGCCAGGACGGAGGCCGACCGCAGGTGCATGGAGCTCCTCAAACTGGTGGGGCTGGCGGAAAAGGCGGGAAACTATCCGGACGAACTCTCCGGCGGCCAGAAACAGCGCGTGGCCATCGCGCGCTGCCTGGCCATGGACCCGGAGATCATCCTCTTCGACGAACCCACCTCGGCGCTGGATCCCACCATGGTAAGCGAGGTTCTTTCGGTCATCCGCCGCCTTGCCCGGGACGGCATGACCATGGCCATCGTCACCCATGAGATGGATTTTGCCCGTGACGTCTCGAACCGGGTCCTGTACATGGACGAGGGTTTCATCTACGAAGAGGGAACCCCCGAGCAGATATTCGAAAATCCCCGGAGGGAGAAGACCAGGGCATTCATCAACCGGGTGAGAAGCTTCAACTACCGGATAAGTTCCCCCGATTACGACCTGTACGCCATGAACGCCGAAATCGAGGCGTTCTGCGAGAAGCAGATCCTGTCGCGGAAAACCAGGCACAACCTGCTGCTGCTGGTGGAGGAACTGCTCCAGGTTTACAACCCCTATCTGGAAAGGACGGAACTGGAACTGACCATCTCCCATTCGGAAAAGACCGGGAACCTTGAGCTCGTGTGCGAGGGGAGCGGTGAGTCCCTGAACCCGCTTGACAAGAGCCTGTTGCCCGACGAGCTGGGGTTGACGATCATCAACAATCTGACACTCGGCATCGATTACAAGCGGGTAGGCGACAGGAACAGGCTGAGCATGGCCGTCAGGAAGGATTGACGGATGCCGCTGCAGGCCGGTTTCCTGCAATTCCCGCTGGTTGGAGCCGTGACGTTTTCCGGGTTGCTCTCGCTTTGAATGCCTGAGTCCGGGCGTTCAAGGAGATTGCGACAGGGGGACGAAGTTCACCCGAACGTCCGGCATAATGCTCACAGGCGGCGCTGAACTCCGGCATTACGCTCGCTCCACCCTCCAAACGCCGCGGCTCCAGGTCCAGGCTCGGAGCATGCGGGTTGCGGGCGTACCTACTGAAACTATAACGCAGAGAGATACAGCGATGAACAGAGCAGCACTCTTCATACTGTCGGTCTTGACTTTTTTTACTTTTCTCGCGGGATGCGGCAATAACGAGGGGAAGGTCTCCACTCCCGCCAATGACGCCGGAAGGGGCGGGCTTTCCGAGCTGCGGGCCATCGACGGCAAAAGGATCTGCGTCCTTTCCGGCTCCGCGGGCGACGTGGCCGCCAGGCAGCACTTCCCCCGCTCCAGTTTCCAGGTGGTGAACGCTTCGGCTGACGCGGCCCTTGCCATAATGGCCCACAAAGCCGATGCCTTCGTCTATGACAAGAGCGTGCTTCTGAACCTCGCCGAGAAGAATCCGAAGCTGGTGATCCTGGATGAACCGGTGGACAAGCTCGGGGTGGCCGTGGCCATCAAAAAGGAGAACGGCGCCCTGCTTGCTGAAATCAACGGGGTGCTGGGCGAACTGAAAGAGGAAGGGACCCTGCGGCGATTGAGGGCGAAGTGGGTCGATTCGAGATACACCGTAACGCCCGAACTGCCTCCGGTCAGGAACACCGGCGGCAAGGGAGAACTGAGGGTCGGCACCTGCGCCACCATCGAGCCGTTCTCATTCCAGTCGAACGGAGCATTTACCGGGCTTGATATCGAACTCAGCCGGATGATCGGTGAGCGCCTCGGCAGGAAGATCCGGATCCTGGACATGAATTTCGAAGCCCTGATTCCGGCCCTTCAATCGGGCAAGATAGATATTGCGCTTGCCAATTTCAATGTCACGGAGGAGCGCAAGAAGCTGATATCGTTTTCCATGCCGTACATCGAGAACGACATCTCCGCTCTGGTCAGAAGGGATTCGGTGTCCGGTTCCGTCGGCGGTGTGAAAACGGGGAGCAACGGCGCCAAGCTGGCATCGGCCGCGGACCTGAAGCACGGAAAGATCGGCGTGCAGTTCGGCACCGCCCACGACACCTATGCCACCAGGAGCTTTCCGGACGCAACCATATGCCAGTACCGGAGCTATTCCGACCTGGTGATGGCGGTCAAATCCGGAAAAATCGACGCGGCCCTGATGGACGCCGAACCTTTGCGGATCATCATGCGTCAGGACGATTCCCTGGGAGTGCTGGGTAAGCCCCTGCTCTACTCTGACGTCGCCATCGGTTTCGGCAAGGAGAACGAGAACCTGAGGAAGCGGTTCAACACCTTTCTGTCCGGGATCAGACGGAACGGCGTGTACGACGACATGATCAACCGCTGGATGAAAAGGGGCGAAACCGACATGCCGAAGATCGCCGCCCCAAAGGCGGGCGGCGACCTGGTGATTGGCGTGTGCAATGCCGGATTCCCGTTTACCGCCGTCAAGGACAACAGGCTGGTGGGCTTTGACATCGAGCTTGCCGAGAGGTTTGCGTCATATCTGGGGAAAAAGGCCAGATTCGAGGATACGGAGTTCAGCGGGCTGATCGCGGCACTCGCGTCGGGAAAGATCGATATGATCGCCTGCTCCCTCTACGTGACGGAGGAGAGGAAGCAACAGATCAGCTTTTCCGATCCCTACTATCAAATGGGAACGGACGTCTTCGCCCTGAAGAAGAACATCGCCGCCTACGACTCCGTTTCGGTCAAGGGTGGTGGCTCCGGCGGTTCGGTTTCCTCCTTCTTCAGGAGCCTGGCTAACAGCTTCCAGAGCAACATCATCCAGGAGAACCGCTACCTGCTCATCTGGGACGGCCTGAAGACCACCGTGGTCATCTCCGTCTTCTCCACCCTGTTCGGTACCCTGCTGGGCGCGATCGTTTGCTTCATGCGGATGTCGAAGAAGGCTATCCTCGACATCCCGGCACGGATCTATATCTCCATCCTGCGGGGCACGCCGGTGCTGGTGCTCCTCATGCTCATCTTCTACGTGGTCTTCGCCTCGGTGAGCATCGACCCGGTGATCGTGGCGGTCATCGCCTTCGGGATGAACTTTGCCGCGTACGTGGCGGAGATCTTCCGGACCGGCATCGAGGGGGTCGACAGGGGGCAGACCGAGGCCGGGATCGCCATGGGCTTCACCAGGAGCGCCACCTTCCTGAACATCGTTTTGCCCCAGATGGTGCGGCGCATCCTGCCGGTCTACAAGGGTGAATTCATCTCGCTGGTGAAGATGACCTCCATCGTCGGCTACATCGCGGTGCAGGACCTGACCAAGGCCAGCGACATCATCCGGAGCCGCACCTTTGACGCCTTCTTCCCGCTGGTCATGGTGGCGATCCTCTACTTCCTCATCTCGTGGCTCCTCATGCAGTTTCTCGGCTATCTGGAGCGCAGGACCGATCCCAAATCCAAGAGAAGAAAGGCGGCCAGGGCATGATAACGGTCAGGCATGCTTTTGCGAAACGGTGACTTATGGATGTGGTGATTCGCGGTTTTGAGAAACATGACCTGCCCGGGATGACAGCGGTCTGGAATGCCATTGTCCAGGAGGGGATCGCCTTCCCCCAGATCGAATGCCTTACCGGAACCACTGCAATGGATTTCTTCGCGGCCCAGACATTTACCGGTGTCGCGCTGGAGAACGGTGCAGTCGTCGGGCTGTACATTCTTCACCCGAA
>CAZRPI010000074.1:0-17670 GCA_964601865.1 uncultured Pelobacter sp.
TCTTTTGCAAGGCGCCTTTGAGCGCCGATTTGTCCTGGGTGTGCGTTGATGCGCAGCAGACATAACAGGCACCATCGAAGATTTCCGCTCCCAGGATCCCGGCTTCATAGCTCTCGCAGGGGATGAAACGGTCGGCGCTGTTTACCTGTGCCCGGATCTGATCGGGATCACGGGTGTCGATCAGAACCGTCTCGAAATTCAGTTGCCTGGCCAATGTCAGCAGCGCTCCGCCCACATGACCCGCCCCGCAGACCACGAGCTGCGGGCGAGGAACAACGACCTCCACCAGAATACTTGCCTTGAAGCTGCAGCCGAGCCCCGGTTCCTCATGGGTGGGAACGTGGTGATAACGCTTGAAAAAACTCTTCCCGTTCCTGATGGCGCAGGCAGCCTCAGCGAGCACCTGGCGCTCCAGTTCTCCGCCGCCTATGGAACCGAACGTTCTGCCGTCATCAAGCAGCAGCATCTTTTTCCCGATGGTGAAGGGAGAGGTCCCCTCCGACTCCGCCACGGTCAGGACAGCAAAGCACTTTCCTCGGCTAACTGCGTTCAACTGCTCCTGCAGGATTTCCATTCTGATCTTCCCGGCTCCACATGAGCATTCCGACCGGCATACGAGTGGCATGACCACCGCGCCGGCGCCTGTTTACCGGCAAATCACATCATCGTTGACGGTGCAAGCGGATTTCACTTGTCTTCGAGAATGTGTTCCGTCTCCGCCATCTTGCCGTTTGCCAGTTCGTCGGAGATCAGCACAAGGCCGCATTCGGCGCAGGCGGGCAGCTCGACCTCGAAATTTCCCTTCATGTAGGAGAAGCTCACCCTGGTTACCTCCAGCGTTTTGCCGCAAACGCCGCAGGTCCACTCATTCGGATCTTCAGTTGACAGGTTCATGATCTGGCCCCCACGATATTCATGCGATGGCTGTAGGCGTTATGGACGGTAAAGCCCTCCTCAGTCGGCGCGTACTCGACCCAGAAGGTTACGTTGCCGGACTGCACATAGCCGCGGTACCGGCCTGTCGGGCCGTGGTACAGCCGTTTGCCGGTTTTTTCACAGTAGGCGATGACATTTTTGATATCACTCTCCAGAATCCGGCGGTCATCTACCCTTCTTCTTGTCTCATCGGTCATGAAAAGCTTGATCATCCCGTATTCCTCCCCGGCGGCCATGATCCGGTCACCGTGCAGCTTCAGGATGTTTTCCCTGAGCAGGGCACGGTTGTATCTCCGTTCCGACCAGGATATCCATCCTCGACCTGCCGGATCTTTATTCTCTCCGGCGGGAAAGAGGTGTTCTATCAGATGGGAAACGCGCTTGCCGCCGGCAGCCAGGTTGTCGCGGCACATGGCGCAGTAGGCCAGATAGTCGTTGTCATTGACGGACTGCCGGTAGAGCCTGGTGTCGGGCGGGTCCGTATCCACGGTGCGATGCCTGATGACATCCCTGGCCATGGCCGGATTGGCGTTGAACATGAGCCCGCCGAAACCGCAGCATTCGGCCTTTTCGCGGCTCAGCGGAAGTTCCTCGATGGAACAGCCCAGTGAGGTGGCCAGGCTGCGGACCTGATGTTGGGTGGCCCGGTCGTGGCGGGCCATGCAGGGATCGACAATGGAGACGGGCGCGGCGTCGTGCGGCAGACACCCCTCGGGAAGCCCCTTTTCCGCAACCAGTTCCCACAGGGTGCGGATTTCCATGTCCGGTTGCTGGTTCCCGAACAGGGTGCGGCACGTGGAGCAGGCGGTGATGACAGGGGGTTTGCCCAGCCGTTCCCATTCAGAGCGAATAGCTGCCTGGGCCTCCCGGAACAGATCGTCGCGACCGGCCCAATGGGCCGGAGCGCCGCAGCAGCGCAACATTATGCCGACTCCTCCCCGCAGATTCTCTCTCAGGTAAGAGTAGGACGCTTCCACCTCGTGCGGGGAGGTGGCGCAGAGCTGGCAACTGGGGAAGTAGAGCCATGCGCTTGCGTCCTTACCCGGTTCGTGGCGGCTCAGCGCGCAGCGTTCCCCGTTGCTGTACTCCATGTCAAGCAGGGAGAATTCATGGAAGGAAGGGGGCATGACCTTGTTTCTGACCATGGTTCTACGGGCCTGGAGCATCATGTCGCCCACGTGGAAGTTGTTGGGACAGACCGCCTCGCAGAGCCCGCAATTGCTGCAGCTGTTGACGAACTGGTTCTTGGTGCGCGCCCTGCCGGGCATGACGTATTCGTTGTTGAATACCTGGCGGGCATATTTTTTCGGGTATCCGTCGTTGCGATCCAGATAGAGACAGACCTTGACGCATTCCAGACATTCGCACTGGATACAGCGGCCCGCTTCCCGAATCGCTTCTTCACGGGTATAGCCACCTGACGGGTCGGCCGGCGGCACTCTTCCAATGGGGGATATGCCTTCAATGTTGGTGAACAGACGCGAAGTGTACGGTCCCTCGAATTCCCGTCCGTTGACCATGGAAGAATTCATGGTGAAGCGGTCGATGGATGTGGCGGCAGCCCGCCCGTCAAGGACGTCGAGGATCGGCGATGGCTGGCCGTCATTGCGGCGGTTCCCGCCGGCAAAGATGCCGTCGAGGCTGGTGGCCCTGGTCATCGGATCGCACCGCACCATGCCGTTTTCGTCGAGTTCCAGGGCGCTGAAATCCAGGCCCCGGGTGTCGAGACCGACAAACAGGGCGTCAAAATCCCTCCGCAGATCGGATATGAACCCGCTTCCGCCAACATCGCGGGAAAGCTCGAGTCTTACACCGAAATCCTCCAGAATGGAGAGTTCCTCGGAGATCAGATCGGGCGGCAGGACGGTCTCAGTGAAATCCCACAGATTGCCCCCCAGGCGTTGGCCCGGTTCGAATATGGAGAGCTGGTACCCCTTGCGGAGCAGATCCCAGGCCGCGGTGAGGCTGCTCAGTCCGCTCCCTATGATCGCAACCCTGGTCTCCTTTCGCCCCAGTATCGTTATTTTTGTCTTTTCCCGGGCGTTCTCGACGCAGAGCCGTTCCAGGGCACCGATGGCAATGGGGTCGCCTGCCTCGCCCCGTTTACAGGCCGATTCACAGGGATGGTCACAGATGCGGCCGAGTATCCTGGGAAAAGGCATGGTCTTTGACAGGGTCTTGAGTGCATCGTCCCACTTCCCCAGGCCGACCTGCTTCACGAACTGTCGGGCGTCCACATGGATGGGACAGGCCGACATGCACCGGGCCGGCTCTTCCTGGACACACTTGTATTCCCACTGCTGCAATTCGTTTTTATCCATGATCGGTTACCGCCTTTGTCAGGATTCTTAAAAGATCCCTGTCTGGAAAGATGGAATTGTTCGGTACGGATCAGACAATGACACTATGAATTCATCCCGCGCCGCGTCTCGGCAATGGCCATCCTGATCAATTCTTCAGGAATATCTTCATGGGTTTTCCCGCCATATTCAATGGTCCGCCGCTCTATGTCCAGATCTTCCATGCCCGCCTCTCTTCGCGGAGAATCGGGAAATCCGGATCATCCGCAACTGGCTTTCGGAGGTTCATTAATACCGGAACTCTTACAGCAACCCCCGCCTGTCGGCGCTTCCACAAGCGATGCCGAAAACTTTTTCATGGCGCTCATGGCCCCCTTGCTCACCATATGCCCCGTTTCTATTGCGGCTTGAATTGATTCATCATCAATCCCCAACCCTCTCGCTTTTTCGAGATGGTAGGTGAGGCAGGGTTGGCAGTGGGCGCTGACGGATGCGCCGAGGGCAATCAGTTCCTTCATGCGTTCGTCCATAAACAATTCCTTTCCTCCGTAATTGATGGTGCAGCCTGGATAAATATATCCGCTTAAGCGGATACCGGCAAGAACTTTTGAATACTGCTTGTTTTTTCAGCCTAAACGCATTTGCATTCGGGAGCTGTCCGCTTATCGACCCGAAACTCTACCAGACGGTTCCGATCTTCCATGACAGTGGAGTTGCCGGGAACATGGCGTCTGAGCAGATCAAGCAGGTCCGTGGCAAGAGGGGGAAGGTCACGGCTTATGGCGTAGTGCATCCAGACACCCTCCCGCCGGTCGTCCAGCCAGCCGTGACGCTTGAGATAGGCCAGATGTCGGGAGACCGTGGACTGGGGAAGTTTAAGCACCGCCATGAGGTCGCACACGCAGAGTTCCCCCTCCGCTTGCAGCAGCAGGACGATGCGCAGTCGAATGGGATCGGAAAGGCATTTGAAAATCTGGGCGGTCATTTCCATGGTGTTTGTATAAACCTCGCTCAAGAGAGAAAACTGCCGCCGAATCCGCCGGCTTTCCGGGCTTTCAGCCATTCGTTGATCAGTCCGATGGCGCAGCCGACTCCGGCGTCAACGCGGATCGATCCTGTGGGGCAGTTCATTGCGCAGGCCCCGCATTCCAGGCATGCATCGAGATCGGCTATCACGGCCTGGCGGTCAACAATGCGGAAAACCTGATGCGGGCAAACTTCCAGACATCTGCCGCATCCGCAGCACCTGTCCGGTTGCATCCTGAGAGTCGCGACATTTTCAATATACCTGAAACCTTTCATTGTTCAAACGAACCTTTCCGCAACGAGAATCAACAGACCGACAACCACCGCAGCGCCAATGATCGGTATTGCGATTCTCATCTCTTTCTTTACCCCGGAACGTGAGGTGAACCCCGTACAGCCGGTGAAGTTGAGGGCGTAGAAGGCGCTTATTGCAGGCAAGGCCAGAAAAAAAGCGATTTTCGCCGCCGAACTCCACTCGGTACCGTTGACCGCCAGATAAAACAACAGACACCACAAAAAACCGGTGATACTTCCCTTCAGGGCAAAACTACGTCCGGGGACCCAGGGAAGCAGGATCGGGGTAAGGGCCACACCGGTCAGCACCGCGCCGGCAAGGGCTGCCAGAGTCGTGATTCCAGCCGCAACGCCGTTTGCCAGGGTGGCAGCCGCGAACAGCACTGCTCCCCAGATGCACAGCGTTTTCAGGACGAGGACGATTTCGACCGGAACCAGAACCAGCCTGTCATAGAGACCGAATGTCAATTCACGCATTACAGGTGTTGTTTTCATGCCATTGTCCAGGTATTCGGGCAGATCTGCCGCCCTGATGGTCCCGTAACTGACGGAAAAACCGCTCTGCTGGAGCACCTTGTGGGCCGCAACTCCCGGGGCTCCCAATATCGGCAGAATCAGACGGCGGTGATTGACTACCCTGCCCAGCCCCGTTGTTTCAATGCGCCGGACCAATTCCTTCGTGCCGAAGGTCCCCTTTCCGGCCGCGCACCAGACATTGATGCCGTAGGTTTCCAGCACCAGCAGCCAGACGTCGCGTCCACCGAGGGCGTTGCGTACGATGTCGTAGCTCATCTTGTAATTGGCGGTAACCAACACCGGATCGGCCGGAGTCGGATCGCCTATGGCATAGAGTCCGGGTGGAACCATATAGCTCATCCGCCTGATTGCCCAACGGGCCTTGCAGGCGCCCAGATAGTCGGCAATAGTAAGGTTTGAAGAGATGCGCGGCACCTTGCCTGCCGGAGTTGTCAACCACCCCTGGAAACCGGCTACGGTTTCGTCTATTTCTCCGCCGCCAAGCATGGATGGCCCTGGGCCACAACAGGGAGGAGCGGAGGTTGCCGGGCCGCCGTCCATTCCGCAACGGGAAACAGTCAGCTCAGTTTTGTTCGCGGCGCACGATGACATTTTGTCTTCCAATGTCTGGCCTGATCCGGTATCGGTCTCTCCCATGCCCCTTCAACCTTCCTTGATAAAGTTGCTGAACCTGTTGATATGGTGAAATGTGCGGCTGAACTGTTCGAGATACAGCACACACCTTTCGCCGTTCACCTCTACTTCGACCTTTTGGCCCCAGGTTTCCTGCAGTTTCATGCCGCATTTTCCGCGGGTATCGAACTGCTGGATTTTGTCGGGATCGTATTCGACTTCGATTCCGGGCGCATCGGAAGGGACATTTTTCCTGCAGTCCATTACCATGACTTTTACCATCAGTATCCTCCCTTGTTCATCGTCAATCACAAAAAGCTGGGTTCATCTGCAGCAGGTGTTCGGCGCCGACCTGCAAGCGGCACTGTTACAGCCAAGTTCGATTATGGCTGCTTTTACAAGGGAGTCCAGAAAATCCCGTATAGAGCGCGTAGTTTCTTCATCAATCCCCATTTCACGCGCTTTTGCATGATGATAGGTAAGACAGGGTTGACAGCGAGCGCTGATGGATGAGCCGATGGCGATCAAATCTTTCATTTATGGCACCTTCCCTTCCTGTTTCAATGGTTTGTAATGGCTCAATATGTCGTATAATTATCCGTAAATACACGCAAAAGAATCTCTCACATTCCCTGCCACAAAAACCAACCACCCACCAGAGCAATCAATCCGCCGCTAATTCGTTTGGACCAGGACGAGAAGTTCACCATGCCACTGGTCTTGGCAAATCCCTCCACAAAACCGGTGAAGGTGCCGGCAAAGAGCATCAGCAGACAGTGACCGATGGCGTAGCAGAACAGCAGCGCAATGCCGTAGAGCACCTGCCCCTTGCCGGCCACCAGTGTCAGCAGTACCACCAGCGCCGGCGTAGCGCAGGGTGAGGAGACCACCCCGAAGAAAAGCCCCAGCAGGAAGGCTCCGACCAATCCTCCTTGCCTAGGCTTGTAGTCGCGCTTGAGCGGCAGGTGAAACTCGTACAGCCCCATCATCTGTCCCCCCATGACCATGGCGATGGCGCCGGCCAACAGGTACCAGGAACCGCCAAGGACGCCAAACATGGCGCCCAGCAGGCCGGCCGCCGCGCCGAGGATGGTGAAGGTAATGGAAAGGCCCAGGATGAAGGCCAGCGAATAGCGGAGCGCCTTGGTCCTGTCGCCGTCGCTGTAGCCGCCCACAAAGCCTACTACCAGCGGAATGGTGGCCAGTACGCAAGGGGAGGCCGAAGAGAATACTCCGGCCAGGAAGACCGCGGCGAAAGCTGCCATGGGGTGAAGGGCGATGATCTGATCAATGTTGTCTAAAAACGTCATTTCATTCCCAGGGCTTTCAGTTCCCGCATTATGGTTGCCCTGTCCATGAAGCCCATGTGACGTTTTACCTCTTTGCCCTTGGCATTGAAGAAAATCTGGGTCGGAATCATCTGTATCCGGTAGATTGCCGCCTGGGAGTCATCTTCTCTGACATCATTGAACAGCACATTGGCCCTGCCGTTCAGTTCACGGCTCAGCGACTCCAGGATCGGCGCCATCTTTTTACAGGGGATACAACTGCGTGCGCCGAAATCGACCACGCTTGGCCTTCCCGAAGTCAAGGCGGCCTGGATATTTTTCCCTGTAGCGGAGGGAAGCTCGGTAGCCATTGCCAACAGGTGCACCAGACAGCAGATGGTCAGAATCGCCCCCCCAATAGCCTTATTCATAGGTGCTTCCGGATTTCAGCCACGGAAGGGATTTTGCCGGAAAACACCACATTGCCGTCAATTACCAGGGCCGGGGTACTCATCACTCCGTACTTCATTATCGATGGCATGTCCTCCACCTTGACGATCTCGGCTTCGACTCTATTCTCCTTTACGGCTGTTTTGACCGTTTCATACAGTGTCTTGCATTTTGCGCAACCAATTCCAAGTACTTCGATTTTCATTTTTGTCTCCTTTGAATCAAAAAATCGCGTTGAACAGATAGCCAACACACATGATTGACAGCGCCACGATTCCGAAGAAGGTTGCCAGCAACGGCTTCTTCAGGACATTGCTCAGGATGATCGCCTCGGGCAGCGACAGGGCCGTAACCGCCATCATGAAGGACAGAACCGTGCCGATGGCCATGCCCTTCTCCATCAGCGCGTGGACGATCGGGATCACCCCGGCGGCGTTGCTGTAGAGCGGCACGCCCAGGGCCACGGCTACCGGTACGGCAAAGGGGTTGTTCCGCCCGGCCCAGCGTGCCAGAAAATCAGCCGGCACATAACCGTGGATAAAAGCGCCCAGCCCCACGCCGACCACCACATAGGGCCAGATTTTTTTCAGCAGCCCCTGAGTGTACTCACGGGCATAGACGATTTTTTCCCGGAAGGTCTGTTTGATGATTTCGGCATTCCCGACTTGCATTTTCCAGACGTAATCCTGGACGTATCTTTCCATCTTCAGTTTGCCGATGACAATCCCGGCCACAATGGCCACCAGCAGGCCGGTGCCGATATAGATTAGGGCGATCTTCCAGCCGAACAGCCCCCAGAGCATGATCAGCGCCACCTCGTTGACCATGGGAGAGGATATCAGGAACGAAAAGGTCACTCCCAGTGGCACTCCCGATTCCACGAAACCTATGAAAAGCGGCACTGCCGAGCACGAGCAGAAAGGAGTCACGATCCCAAGCAGCGCTGCCAGGATATTGCCTATGTATTCCCGCTTATGGGAGAGGATGCGTTTGGTTCTCTCCGGGGGAAAAGATGAACGGATGATTGCCACCACAAAGATTATCGAGGTCAGCAGCATAAAGATCTTGGTGGTGTCATAGAGGAAGAAATCAAGCGCTTCTCCGGGCCGGGTACCCGGGGTGAGCCTGAAAATATCAAATACCACGTAGTCGGCTAGCGATTTCAGCATACAATCAAGTACTCCCAGTTTTGGTTTGGTGGCCTGTTACGGATGTGTACCGGCGCCGCCGTTCACCTGAGCAGTGTGTAGATCTTGTACAGGGTCGTGATGATGATCAGAATGGCGAAAAGCTGCTTGATCCGCGCACTCGGGACGTAAAGGTTCGTGATCCGGGCTCCGCAGAAAGAACCTGCAGCTCCGACGCACAGAAGCGTAACGGTAAGGGTTGGATCGAAACGGGCAGTGGCCAGGTGCGGGATGAGCGCGGAGAATGAGGGCGGAGTCACCGCAAGGGCATTGATCCCGGCTGCCTTCTTCGCGTTGAAACCGGCGATCATGAGGGTCGGCATGAGGAGAAAGCCGGGGCCGACGCCGAGAAATCCGCTCAGGACTGAGATTGGAATGGCCAGGGCGAGTGCAAGGCGGAAGTCCTCGGCGCCGCTGGCTTTTTCCTGGATCGGGCGGAAAAGCCGATAGGCGAGATAGGCGACTGCCGCGAAGTAGACGATCCAGATGGCGGACTGGCTGATGAAGTGCGCCAGCCAGGAGCCCAGAGGCGCCATGACGGTCGTGACACCGGCCAGGATGAAGGCTTTCTTCCAGACGATATTGCCGCCCTTGGCAAAGCCGAAGACCGCGAAAAGGGCCGTCACTCCGTTCAGAAGAAGGCTCAGGGGCTGGACCTGGTGTACCAGGTCGGGGAGAAAGAGCCCGAGAAAGGGGATCGCCGCAAAGGCAACCCCCAGTCCCAGCATCCCGGAGATAACCGACAGGACAAGCAATCCGCTGATGATGATCGTGTTTTCGTTCATGGCTGAATCTCTCAAACGCGGCTCGTAAATTACTTACTCCGCTTTTTTATCGTGTCTGAATAATGGCGTCTGTGCCTTCCTGCGCCGCGGTCAGCAACAGCAGCCGGGACCGCAACAGCCGGGGGAGGCGTTTTGCCTTGCGCCCAGATCCACATCTATGCCGGCCTCACCCAGTATTTTCTGCAGCCGTCCGTCACTCGTATAGCGACCCTTACTGACGAGTTCACCATCAATCAGCACGAGCGGAAGGCACTCCGGCCCCTCGCTCTTTAGAAGGTCGGATACGACAGAGTTGACTACAAACGCCTGCGGATCGGTTGAGAGGCCATAGCGCATTACCTGAACTTCCGGCGCCTGTATCCGGATCTGGCGGAGCGTTTCCTGGATTCTCACGAGGCCGGGGCTGACGCTGGGACCGCAGACTCCTGTTGAACAGCACATGGCGGGGTCATAGATTTCAATCTTCATGTTGTGTCTCCTTTGGTTTGGCATGGTTTTAAACGGTCGGCGATGTCGTTATCCTGTCAAGGCGCCACTGCCGGATGGGCATGCCACGGGATCAGGCAGGTAAAGATTCCCTGATGGACGACTTCTTCGATATAACGGAATTCCCTTACTCGTCGTTGCGCAAGAACCGGGTCGCTGACACCCAGTGGCGCCAGGCTCTGGTTGATTATCCAGCCGGCCGGCTCGATTCCGGCGCGTCGCAGGTCGGACTGGAGAGCCAGCGCTTCATGGACCGGCGTCGCTTCCGGAAGCGCCACCAGAAAGACTCTTGTAAATGCAGGGTCACGCAGGCGGGGCAGAAGCTGACGCACCGCTTCGGGGACCTCGTTCAGCGAGCGCGAGACCTCGCGATGGTATGACTCCGCCGCATCCAGCAACAGCAGGGTGTGCCCGGTGGGAGCGGTGTCAATGACGACAAAGCCGTCCGTGCCATCCGCGACAACCTTGGCGAAAGCGCGAAAGACGGCGATCTCTTTGGTGCACGGGGAACGCAGATCCTCCTCCAGAAGCGCCCTTGCCTCGTCATCCAGTCCCGCGCCCACTGTAGTCAGGACTTCGTCACGGTACGCCGCGGTCTCAACTTCCGGATCGACCCTGCTTACACGCATTCCGGCCGGGGCGTCCCCAAGGGTGAGGGCAATATGGGCAGCCGGGTCCGTTGTGGTCAGATGGACCGGTTTCCCCCGGGCAGCCAATTCCCTGGCGATCATCACCGCAAGGGTCGTTTTGCCGACACCCCCCTTCCCCATGGTCATGATGACCCCGCCCGGCAAAGGTGCAAACCTGTCCAACAGGTCGGACAGGGGTGGCGGCAGTGGCGATGATGGAGTATCAGCTCCTGTTGTCGTCATAACATTCGTCGTGGAGAAAAAAACACGCAGTGATTCGATTCCCACCAGTTCGCCGCCCCTTAGCGGCAGTTCCGTTCTCGGCATCTGCTTCAGAGCGCTTGGCATGTTTTCCAGTGCCTTCATGCTCCGCTCATGCATCGCGACCGCCACTGGATCGTTTGGGTTAAGCGGACGAAAGACGCCGTTGAGAACCAGATGCTGATTGGCAACCCCCAGTTCCCGGAGCTCATCCGACGCTCTGGCGGCTTCAGCCAGAGGTGCCTCCTCCGGCCGGCTGACCACGACCACCAGCGTCTGTCCGGCATCGGCCAATGCGTTACGTGTGTTTTCGTACAGCAGATGCCGGGATTGCAGGCCGGACAGCGGCCCGAGGCATGAGGTTCCGCCGACATTAGTGTCGATGAAATCGCTCCAGGCGGCCGGAAGCGAAAGCAGGCGCAAGGTGTGGCCGGTTGGCGCCGTGTCGAAAATGATATGGTCGAAACGCTCCGTGGAAGCTGGATTCCCCATGAGGGAGGCAAACTCGTTGAAGGCAGCAATCTCTACCGTGCAGGCGCCGGAGAGTTGCTCCTCCATGCTCCGGACAGCGGCATCCGGCAGAATGCCGCGATAAGGGGCAACCTGCTGCTCCCGGTAGGCAGCCGCGGCCTTTTCCGGATCGACGTTCAGCGCGAACAGACCGGGGACGTCCGGAACCTGGGCGGGTTCGGCGCGCAGGTCCAGGCCCAGCACCTCGTCAAGGTTGGATGCCGGGTCGGTGCTGACCAGCAGCACCTTTTTGCCGCTATCGGCAAGAGCGATGGCGGTTGCGGCCGAGGTGGTCGTTTTTCCCACGCCACCTTTGCCGGTAAAAAAGAGATTTCTGGGCAATGAGGCCAACAGATGCTTAAACATTGTTTTGTTTTCCTTTAGTTATTATCGGTATCCGACTCGAAGATGGAGCAACTGCATGCAGCCTGACCATATATCCGCCTATGCGGATATTACAAGAAAAAAAATATCCGCTCTGCCATTTCAAAAGGCCGTTGAGACTTTATTGGGCCCGTTCAGGCGGGATGATGCCAAGGAGGCCGGAGTGAATTTCGACGCCGAGGTGACGGCGCCCGTTTCCGTTGACAAGACAGCCGAAACGCATAAAGCCCTGATTCCTTCTTTGGGTGCCGAACCGGGGCACAACGAGGAGAATCAAGGCTTGGGCTGCTGATTTGAAGACAAATTTTGGTACTGGCTGGGGCGCCAGGATTCGAACCTGGGAATGCCGGAATCAAAATCCGGTGCCTTACCACTTGGCGACGCCCCAGTAACCGGCGGAGATATTACATCACTAATTTTTTCAAACTAGACAGGCTGTCAGAGCGTTTCTGCGACCGCCGCGAACCAATCGGTTCCGTCCGTCAGGGCGTCGCGGGCCTTTTCGGCGCTTTCCCGGTCGCGGAACAAACCGAAAACCGTCGGACCGCTTCCGGACATCATGGCGCCCAGGGCGCCCAGACGCACCATGGACTCTTTAATCTCCGCAATGACCGGAAACGCCGGAATGGTTACCGATTCCAGATCATTGGAGAGAATGGCGCACACATCCTCGGCGGTGCGGAAAAACCCGGGGAGTTTATCCAGCGCGTCCCTGCTTGTCAACCGTAAATTCTTATAGACCCAGGCCGTGGAAACATGAACACCCGGATTCACCAGCAGCACCCACAGGGAGGGCATTGGGGGCATGGGCCGGAGCTGCTCGCCGATCCCCTCGGCCAGGGCGGTCTTCTTGAAGATGAAAAACGGAACATCCGCTCCCAGCTTGACACCAATAACCATCAACTGCTGATCGGAGAGGCCGAGTCCAAGCAACTCGTTCATGCCCATCAGCACGGTTGCCGCGTCGCTGCTGCCACCCCCCAGACCGGCGGCAACCGGGATATTCTTCTCGATGGAGATGCTTGCGCCCATCCCGCCATCCGCCAGATCCAGCATGATGCGCGCGGCTTTCCAGGCGATATTTCCGGGACCATCGGGAACCCCGTTCTTCCCGCAACTCACGGTTATCTCACCCGCATCCGTCAGTGTGATTGAAATCTCGTCACAGAGGTTGACCCGCTGCATGACCATGCGCAGATCATGATAACCATCGGGGCGGCGACGGATAACGTCAAGCAGGTAATTGACCTTGGCCGGAGCCTTGAGTGTCAGGCTTTTCACGGAACTGGAACTCCCATTTGATGTGGTGTACAGGGTGGCTACAATCTACCGGCAAACCGACGGACAAATCAAGCCAAAAGAGCACCCTCTCCCGGCATACTCCTACCATGGAGGGTTGCGCGGCGGCATGACAGGCACTATACTGTTTTTTTATCCGACAGACCGAGGGAGATCATTACACCGTGAGATCGAGATTACCAGCCGAGTGGGAGGTTCAGGACGGGGTCATGATGGCCTGGCCCCATGAAGAAACCGACTGGGCGCCAATCCTCCATGAAGTCCGCCCGGTTTTTGCCGAGATAATCCGCCAGACAGCCAGGTTCGAACGGGTCCTGCTGACGGCTCCGGCCGCTGCCGATGTCCGTGATTTCCTGGCAGACGCCGGTGTGGACATGTCCCGTGTCACCATCCACGGAATACCGGGCAACGACACCTGGGCGCGGGATTTCGGACCGGTAACGGTGATGTTCAACGACAGGCCGGTTCTTCTGGACTTCGGCTTCAACGGCTGGGGTCTCAAGTTCCCGGCGCAGCTCGACAACCAGATCACCAGGCGCCTCAGGGACCTGGGAGCTTTCCGCGTCAACCTCCAGACGGTGGGCCTTATCCTGGAAGGGGGTTCCATCGAGAGCGACGGCATGGGCACTATCCTCACCACGTCCGCCTGCCTCCTGTCGCCCAACCGCAATCCCCAGCTGGACAGAGCCGAAATCGAACGGGCCATGGCTTCGCTGCTCGGCGCCAACCGCGTTCTCTGGCTCAACCACGGCTATCTGGCCGGTGACGACACGGACAGCCACGTGGACACGCTGGCTCGCATCTGCCCGGACAACGTTATTGTTCATGTCTCCTGTGATGTGGAAGATGACGAGCATTACGCCGAACTCAGGCTGATGGAAAATGAACTGAAATCGTTCATCGCCCCGGACGGGTCACCCTACGATCTCATTCCCCTGCCCTGGCCCGAACCCCGCTTCGACGAAGAGGGAAACCGCCTGCCAGCCACCTACGCCAACTTCCTCGTCATCAACGGCGCCGTCCTGGTCCCCACCTACCGGGACCGCGGGAGGGACGAACTGGCTATGGAACGTATCGGCCGGGCTTTTCCCGGCCGGGAGATTATCGGCATTGACTGCCTTCCGCTGCTGAAGCAGCATGGCTCGCTGCACTGCGTTACCATGCAGCTTCCCCAGGGGGTACTGCCATGAAAAAACTGAAGGTGGCGCTCATCCAGCAGAGCTGCTCCCATGACAGAAACGAGAACCTCGGGAAGAGCGGCGCCATGATCGCCAGGGCAGCGGAATCCGGCGCACGGCTGGTCGTGCTGCAGGAACTGCACGCCGGCCCCTACTTCTGCCAGGTGGAAAACCCCTCCCTGTTCGATCTGGCGGAACCGGTTCCCGGCCCGACCTGCGAGGTCCTGGGCGCCCTGGCCGCCAGACTGGGCATCGTCATCGTTTCGTCCCTCTTCGAACGCCGCGCGCCGGGTCTGTACCACAACACCGCCGTCGTGTTCGAGAAGGACGGATCAATGGCCGGCATCTACCGGAAGATGCACATTCCCGACGACCCCGGCTTTTACGAAAAATTCTACTTCACCCCCGGCGACCTGGGATTCAGCCCCATCAGGACTTCGGTCGGCACACTGGGGGTGCTGGTCTGCTGGGACCAGTGGTACCCCGAGGCCGCACGCCTGATGGCGCTGGCAGGCGCTGAACTGCTGATCTATCCCACCGCCATCGGGTGGGATCCGGCCGACCCCCCCGATGAGCGGGAGCGCCAGAGGGATGCGTGGATCACCGTGCAGCGGGGCCACGCCATCGCCAACGGCCTGCCGCTCCTGTCGGTGAACCGTGTCGGTTTCGAGCAATCTCCCGGAACGCCGGCAACCGGGATCCTTTTCTGGGGAAGCAGTTTCGCCGCCGGCCCCCAGGGGGAGTTCCTGGCACAGGGGTCAGGGGAGAACGAGGAAACAATCCTGGTTGACGTCGATCTCTCCGGAAGCGAGAGAGTCCGCCGTATCTGGCCGTTTCTGCGGGATCGGCGCATCGACGCCTATGGAGACATCCTGCAACGCTATCGCGACCAGCACAGGCACCAGCCCCCTAAATAATTGACAGAAAAGGTGGGTTTGTGATATTTTTTTCAATTCTAATGTTTGCGTCCTATCGCCAATAAACCGGGCTGCGGTTGAGTCCCGCTGTATCATGCATCCGGTTACCGCCGGATTGCTTTTTTACTCCCAAGCAAAGGATGTCATCAATGAAACGAGTGTACAACTTCTCGGCAGGCCCTTCCATGCTCCCCGAATCCGTCCTCCGCAAAGCAGCGGACGAAATGCTGTGTTACGAAACAAGTGGTCAATCGGTCATGGAGATGTCACACCGCTCAAAGCCCTTCGAGGCCATAATTGCGGGCGCCGAGGCCCTGGTTCGCCAGAACATGGCCATACCGGACGACTACCACATACTGTTTCTCCAGGGCGGCGCCAGCCTGCAGTTCCACATGCTGCCCCTCAATTTCATGACCGTGAACGGGAAGGCGGATTTCACCCTCACCGGCACTTGGGCGCAGAAGGCGCTGGATGAGGCGCAGAAGCTGGGCAAGGCAAACGTCGTCGGCTCTTCCAAAGACAGGAAATGGTCCTATCTCCCTGAAATTTCAGGGGTCGATCCGGAGGCGGACTACTTCCACATCTGCTACAACAACACCATTGAGGGAACCCAGTACCACTGCATTCCCGATACCGGAAACGTACCGCTGATCGCGGACATTTCATCGGGCGTTCTCTCCAAACCGCTGGACGTGAGCCGTTTTGCCGTGCTGTACGCAGGCGCCCAGAAAAACCTCGGCCCGGCCGGCGTGACCCTGGTGATCATCCGCAAGGACATGATGGAACGCATTCCGGCCGGACTCCCGGCCATGCTCAGCTACAAGACCCACGCGGACAACGGTTCCATGTACAACACCCCGCCCTGCTACCCCATTTACATATTCAAACTGGTGCAGGAATGGATTCGGGACATGGGCGGTCCGGAGACCATCTACAGGAAGAACGAGGAAAAAGCCGGGTTACTCTACGAGTTCCTGGACAATTCTTCCTTCTTCTTCAGCCCGGTTGACAAGAGCGTCCGCTCACTGATGAACGTCCCCTTCCTCACCAGGGAAACCGACAAGGAGAAGGCCGACGTCCTCAACAAGAAATTCGTCAGGGAAAGCGCGGAGGCCGGCCTGGTCAACCTCGCCGGACATCGTTCGGTCGGCGGTATGCGGGCATCCATCTACAACGCCATGCCGCTGGAAGGGGTTGAGGCCCTGGTGGCGTTCATGAAAAAATTCGAAACCCAAAATTCATAGCAGAAACAGGACAACACACCATGTACAACATACTGACAATGAACAAGATCGCGCGCTGCGGGCTCGACCGGCTTGCCCGCGGCAACTACGAAATAGGCACGGAAATCAACGCACCGAACGCAATACTCGTCCGCTCCGCCGACATGCACTCCATGGAGATCCCGCCGAGCGTCCTCGCCATCGCCCGCGCCGGAGCGGGGGTCAATAACATCCCGGTCAGCGCCTGTACGCAACGGGGCATCGTGGTGTTCAATACCCCCGGAGCCAACGCCAACGGCGTCAAGGAGCTGGTGATCGCCGCCATGCTGATGTCGAGCCGCAACCTGTACGATGGGATCACCTGGGTAAACAGCCTCAGGGAGAGCAACGGCGACATTCCCGCAATGGTTGAAAAGGGCAAGTCCAAGTTCGTCGGCCCGGAACTCCAGGGCAAAACACTGGGCGTGATCGGCCTCGGCGCAATAGGCGTCATGGTGGCGAATGCGGCGGCCAGCCTCGGCATGAAGGTGCTCGGACTGGACCCCTTCATCAGCGTCGAGTCGGCCTGGAAACTCTCGCATCAGGTCATCAAGGCTCCAAACATCGACACCCTGGTTGCCAAGTCGGACTATATTACCCTGCATGTGCCGCTGAACAACGAAACGAAGGGGCTGTTCAACGCCGAACGGATCGCCAAAATGAAGAAGGGGGCACGACTACTGAACTTCAGCCGTTCAGGCCTTGTGGACAACGCCGCGGTGAAGGCGGCCATCGCCGATGGAAAACTGGGCGGTTACGTCATCGATTTCCCGGAGGCGGAACTGCTCGGCATGGACAGGATCCTCTGCATTCCCCACCTCGGGGCATCAACGCCCGAGAGCGAAGACAACTGCGCCATCATGGCGGCGGATCAGGTCAGCAGGTATCTCGAGTACGGCAACATCAAGAATTCGGTAAATTTCCCTGACTGCGAGATGACGCCCACCGGCAGGACCCGCATCACCCTGATCAACATCAACGTTCCGAAAGTGATCAGCCAAGTTACCACCATTCTCGGAGAAAGCGGGCTGAACATTGACGAGATGCTCAATAAGAACAGGGGTGAAATCGCCTACAACATCATCGACGTCTCGGACAACGTTCCGAACGAACTGGTGGAAAAACTCAGAAAAGTGAATGGAGTTGTCGCGGTTCGCGTTATTCCGAACTGTCTGTAAAAGCTCCGGTAACAGATATCCACGCTTACCGACTATCTGAAAGGCAAGAGACACTTTTACTTGACAAGCTGGCCAGATTGATTGTATTTTGTCGGTCTCGCAGCTGTTTCGAAATATGCGCTTGTAGCTCAGCTGGATAGAGCAACGGACTACGAATCCGTAGGTCGGGAG
>CAZRPI010000075.1:0-17638 GCA_964601865.1 uncultured Pelobacter sp.
TTGGTGAATCCGAGCAGAGGGAGAGCAGTTCTTCGCTGAATTCGTTCGGATCGATGGAGCCGATTCTGAGACGCTGAAGGCCGCTCCCGTCCAGTATGCGCCGAATGAGGGCTACCAGGGAATCGGCCGGTGAGAGGTCCAGGCCATAGGCGCCGAGATGGATTCCGGTCAGCACGACTTCACGGAAACCACTGCCGATGAGGGCGCTGATTCCGTTCAGTACCTCTCCGGGGGATACGCTCCTGCTTCTTCCTCGTGCGAACGGGACCACGCAATAGGCGCAGAAGGTGTTGCATCCGTTCTGAACCTGGAGAAAGGCGCGGGTATGTTCGGCAAAACTGGTGAGGCGCAGGGGCTTGATCCCGGTTTCGGAGGAAACATCAGCGACCCGGTGCTCAACGGACTCTTCAACTAGAGAGCTGTCGAGCTTCTCTCTGTTCCCCAGCACCACGTCCACCTCGGGCATGCTGGCGAGTTCACCCGGAGAAACTTGGGCATAGCAACCGGTGGCCACAATTCGGGCGCCGGGGTTCATGCGCCTGGCGCGTCTGATCAGACGACGGGTCTCGGCATCGGTCCTTGCGGTGACCGTGCAGGAATTGATGACATAGATATCGGCGGGTTCGGTGAATGGAACGATCGAATACCCGGCATTCCTGAACTGTTCAATCATTGCCGCCGATTCAAACTGATTGGTCTTGCACCCCAGTGTTGCGATGGCTACGGTTTTCATGCCGCGAACGGTTCCCCCTCCGGTCCGTACCATATCCAGGGCGAATGCATGGTTTGGTTATGGCGCAATGGCATTCAGTTCAACCCTGCTTCCGGATTGGTCACTCTTTTCGGGCGCCTTATGTATGTTGTCCTTTTTCAGGAAGATACGTTCGGCCGGTATTGAGCATTTTCCTACCAGGTAATTCATGACCTCCGCTGAGCGTTCCTGGGCCAGCGACTGCAGGTCGTTGTCGCTCACCACAGTGTTGGTGATGATCAGTTTTTTTATTTCGCTGTCGGGAAGTTCCTTCACGAAGCCGAACATGTTTCTCGGCTTGGGGAACTTCTCCTTTTTGTAAACGAGCTTGAGGTATTTTGAGTATTCTTCCGGCAGAACCTTCAGGGGCGCGGATGCCTTTCCTTCAGCTGACTGGCGCTCCCTGGCAAGGGCAAGTTTCTTCTCGTTAAGCATCTTCCGGTTCAGTGATTCGGAGCGGTAACCCTCGATATCCCTTTCCCGGTCCACGTAACCCCGCAGTTCTATCTTCAGGGCGGGACGGTCTTTCAGCGCCTTTGCCAGCGTGTCCAGTTTCTGCTCTTCCTGATGCGGCAGTACGCTCGTCCCCTGGGGAAACTGGATCGAGCTCAGATCCGCTCCTCCCCCGAACATGGACGAGAGCAGCGACAGGGGTGATGTGGCCGCCTTTACCAGCAGGTTCCTGAGCACCTGAAAGACCAGTCTCCATATGCTGAATTTTGGATCATCCGTGCGTCCCGTGACCGGAATATCCAGATGAATCTCACCCTTCCGGTCCTTGAGGAGTGCCAGGCCCAGTTTGACCGGCAGACTGGTTGCCTGTTTGCTCTCCACCCTGTTGCCGAAAGTGAACTGATCGATAAAGATCCTGTTCTGCGAACTCAGCTGCTTCTTCTCGATGTGGTACATGAGGTCAAGGAACAGTTTGCCCTTTTCAACGGTATAGCCCAGGTAGGTGCCCGAGTAGGGGGTAACCGGCGAGAGTTCGATGTCCTTGAAGGATATCTTGAGATCCACGAACAGATCGTCGCGCAACGGGTTGATTTTTCCGGTAATCAGGAGCGGTGAGTGGTTTTCCAGGTTACCGCGCAGATCCACGTCGGCAAATTTCGACTCTTCCGATGACATCCCGCTGACACGGCCGCCCAGATTGTAGAAGGTAGTGGAAAATTTCTGGGGCAGATGGTTGTCGGAAAAGGCGAGGGTTCCCCCCTGGATGGTTATGGCGCCGATGCTGATCTGGGGCTTTGCCGCTCCGGCGGCCTGGTTCCGGGGGGGAGACGGGGCGACCGCTGAAGGAACAGCAGGAGCTTGTTTTGCTGAAGGAGCGGCAGGCTGCGCCGTTGCGGCGGGTGCGCCGTCCGGCTTTTCAACGAGGTTTTGCAGGTTCAGGGTTCCGTCCTTGAGGATGATGATGCGCGAGTATAGGCCATTCAGGGCGATCTGGCGGACGGACAGGGTGAAAGGTTCCAGTTTTCCCTGGAATTCGCCCAGTTGCAGACTTTCCCACTTCAGGAGATCCTCTTCGGAAACGGTGTCGATGCTGTGGAAGGAACGGACACCGGCGCTCCCCCTGAAGGTGCCCTGGGGTTTGCCGTTTTTCAATGCAACGTCCACCCTGAGGTTTGTGTCCAGATATCCGTTCAGAATGTCAACATTCAGGTTGTCGGGAAAATAGTCCTCGAAGTCCCTGATCGGCAGGCGTCCGACCCGGAGGTTTCCCCTGTAGCGGAAGGGTAGCGGTGTTATTTCTCCGTTGGCCCTGAGCGGGGTTTTTTTCCCGAAGATTGCGCTGAAGCCGAGTTGAGCGGGAGTGAATTTGGGGCCATTCAGGTTGACCAGGGAGATGGTGCTGTTTCTGAGGGTAAAACGGGGGCTCCCTTCGCGGCTTCTGTCCGTGAAGGCCAGATTCAATCCGTCCGTCCGGAACTGCTTCAGGTGGTATTTGAGTTGAGGTGAAGGGGACTTGGTGGCAATTTGTTTACGCTTTGGTTGAGGCTTTTCGGTCGTTGCGGGCGTTGGCGTTTTGAGGAGGGAAAGCAGTGAAATCTGTCCATTCTGCTCGCGGGATACGGCTATGTTGCCCTTCGAGAGTTTGACCAGGGCAATGTCAAGTCTGTTTTCTTTCTGCTTGAACGTCATGTCGCTGACGCTGAAATGCGACAGAGCCACGCCATCTTTCTTGCCGTAACGTGTGGAGAGGTCCCTCAGGTCCAGGCCGCCGTGTTCCGCAATCAGACCGTTTTCCGGAGTGTAGCTGACGTCACCGGTGAGGTCCAGCACTCCCTTGACCGGCGCCGTCAGATAGCTTGCCATGTACGGCCACCCCTTCTGGAGTTTCAGGCCTGCCAGCTTGGTTGATGCTTTAGCCGCCAGGGGCGAGAGTGAAAAGTCGCCGCTGGAAGTCAGCTTTGCGTCGTTATCAACCAGCAGGGAAAGTTCGTATTTTGCCGATGCCTTGGGGGCGTTGCTGACGTTCTTCAGCGAAACGGAGATGTCGGACAATGAGCCTCTGAAACCTTCTCTGGGGAGGGCATCACTGAAATGGACGCTGCTCTTCGTGATTGCCAGGGAAGATATCATGAGCGATGGCTGGGGAACGCCCCCCGGTTTGTCCGCCCTGGCCTTACCCGATTCTTCGTGCCTGGCTTCAGGTATCAGACTGCTGTACATCCACCGACCGCGCCCGTCGCGGCTTACGAACAGCTCGGCACCATTGAGTCTGATGGCGTCAAAGGTGAAGAGCTTCGCAAAAATCTCCAGGTTCGATATATTGACGGCAAACTGGGGCAATTTGACCAGGGGTTGACCGTTGTTCATGTTTATAATGACGTCGTCCAGTCTTACCAGTCCCCTGATGCTCAACTCGGGTTTTTTGTCCGAGTACACCCGGTACCTGAGATCCGTATCGATGGTCAGCTTGCCTCTGGCGAGCCGGGCCGGAGGCTTCTGGGGTGAATATGCCGCCAGTTCGGGGAGGTCCAGTTGCCTCAGTGTGATTCGGACCGAGGTCTCCATTGACCTGCTGAGCGGCTTCATCTTGCCCGCGAAACTGAAAGGAGCACCGTTGACTACGGCGGATATTTTCGGATCGGTGTACTTCTCCACCAGATAGGGGATGTTACTGATGAAGGGAACCCCGATTTCCAGGTTGCGCACGGTATGTTTGCGACCGCCGTCAACCGCCAGGTCATTGAAGTCGACCGACCCTCTCTTGATCACGATGTTGTTTATTGAGTAGCGGGTTTCCCTTTCCTCTTTTGGCTTAGGCTTTTCCTTGGACTTGAGCCGCTCCATGATATCCGTGAAGTTGTAGCTGTTCGGCCCCTTGCGGATGATGTTAATGGCGGGATTGTCAATGGTTACTGCGGAGACGATCAGCGCACGCTTGAAGATCGACAGGGGACTGAGGGAAGCTCTGACGCTGCCGACACTGATGAAAGGACCGCCTCCCCGCTCCTCCATGGCAAATCCGCCGGCGGTGACGGTCATGGTCAGGGGGTTGAATGTGAGTGACTGCAGAGTTGTTTTGCGGCCGGTGAGCTGCCCTATTTCCTGTGACACCCTCGTTCTCATGACTACGGGCAGTATCGCCATGATGAGAAGCATCAAAGCCACGAAAATGCCGATTGAGATCAGAATGTTTTTTTTCTTTGGTAACATGGCGGTCTCGTTGTTAACATAGAATGGTCTGGTGCAGTGTGTAATGAACGCAGAATGTACCCTGTGTGCCGTTTCTTATAAAAAGGTATACTACAAAATTCACGGGGCGTAGGAACGTTTTTTGTTAATATGTTCGTTTGACTCTCAAATAATGACTGCCCGATACGTTCTGTCCGCGTGCGCTCCGCTTTTTGTTGAAAAAATGCCTTGGAGCGGATAAAAACCCTGATGAAAGAATTTTTTTGCTCTCTCGGAAGGTCCGATCGAGAGATCAGGAGGTTAATTTGGTAAAACTGTACGATACGATACTTCGCGATGGTACCCAGGCGGAAAATATTTCGTTTCTCCTTGAAGACAAGATCAGGATCGCCCACCGGCTCGACGAACTGGGGATTCATTACATCGAGGGTGGCTGGCCGGGAAGCAATCCCAAGGATGTGGCTTTCTTCAAGGAAATCAAGAAGGAAAAGCTGGGTCAGGCCAGAATCGCCGCTTTCGGTTCAACGCGCCGCGCCAGGGTCGCGCCGGAAAAGGACAACAATCTTAGAACCCTGCTGGCTGCTGAGCCGGATGTCATTACCATTTTCGGCAAATGCTGGGATTTGCACGTTAATGAAGCGCTGCGCATCTCACTGGATGAAAACCTGGAGTTGATTTTTGATTCCCTTGAGTATCTGAAAAAGCATAGCGGCGAGGTGTTTTTCGATGCCGAACATTTCTTCGACGGCTACAAGGCAAATCCCGACTATGCCATCCGGGCCCTTCTTGCCGCCGAGCAGGCCAAGGTGGACTGCATCGTCCTGTGCGACACAAACGGCGGAACGCTCCCCTTCGAACTGGCTGAAATCATTAAAAACGTTCGGAAGAGAATTAAAGTCCCTCTGGGCATCCATACCCACAACGATTCCGAATGCGCCGTGGCCAACGCCCTCCAGGCCGTCGATTCGGGTGCCGTTCAGGTTCAGGGCACCATCAACGGTTTCGGAGAACGTTGTGGGAACGCCAATCTCTGCTCGATTATTCCCTCCCTGCAGTTGAAGATGAAGCGTCAGTGCATGACTCCGGAGCAGCTTCGGAATCTTCATGATGTCTCTCGTTTCGTTTATGAGCTGGCCAACATCTCTCCCGACATCCGCCAGCCGTTCGTGGGCAACTCCGCCTTCGCCCACAAGGGAGGAGTGCATGTCAGCGCGATTGAGCGCAACCCGGAGACGTACGAACATATCCGTCCGGAGCTGGTGGGCAACCGCACCCGCATACTGGTCTCCGACCTTTCCGGTCGATCCAATATCCTGGCCAAGGCGCGGGAGTTTAACATAAATCTGGACAGCAAGGACCCGCTGGCCCTGGAGATTCTTGACAACATCAAGGCGATGGAACACCGCGGTTACCAGTTCGAGGGGGCGGACGCATCCTTCGAGCTGTTGATGAAAAAGGCGTTGGGAAGCCACCGAAAATTCTTCCAGATTATGGGGTTCAGGGTGCTGGACGAGAAACGGGGCGAAGACCAGCGTCCCACGTCGGAAGCCACCATCAAGGTGAAGGTGGGGGGCAAGATCGAACATACCGCGGCCGAGGGAAGCGGGCCGGTAAATGCCCTGGACAACGCCATTCGCAAGGCGCTGGAAAAGTTCTTCCCCAGGCTGAAAGAGGTTAAACTGCTGGATTACAGGGTACGCGTTCTTCCAGCTGGCCAGGGTACCGCCTCGTCCACCCGGGTGTTGATCGAATCCGGCGACAAGCACAACCGCTGGGGTACCGTGGGGGTTTCCGACAACATCATCGATGCATCCTATCTGGCATTGATCGACAGCCTGGATTTCAAACTGCACAAGCTGGAAGAATGAAAATGATGTTTCAGGCGCTTTGACTGCAGTGAGGGAGTCAAACGATACGCGCTGCCGGGGGCGATGGCATGAATCGGCTGGTTCTCGTTCTTGTAGCTCTTGCGGTTGCTGTTCCCGCCCTGATCAAGAGCCGGCCGGGTGTTCATGAAACACCCGGGCCGGCTCTTTCTGTCCGTTCGTCCGGCAGAATTACGGTTTCCATTGCCGGAGATGTCAGGCATGCCGGGGTTTACGAGGTTGGCGCCAATTCTGTGGCGGATACCGTCATTATATTGGCTGAGCCGCTCCTGCCCCCCGAAAATCGTGAATTTGGCAGGGAAGGAAAACGGCGTCTTGCCAGTGGAACAGCTCTTCATCTTGCCCGCCGCACCGATGATTCGGTCGAAATATCAATAGGATCAATTTCGTCCGCACAGCGTATGATCCTTGGAATACCCCTGGATTTACAGAAAATGGATGCGCTTGATTTCGATCGTCTCCCCGGTATCGGACCGGTTCTGGCCGAAAGGATTGTGAGGTATCGTCAACATAATGGCGGAAAGTTGAGTGCCGCGGATCTTCTGGAGGTCGAGGGAATCGGTGAAAAAAAATACAGTGTTTTGAAAAAATACTTTTAACTGCCTGTATAATCGTTGTTAATTTGGCGCTTCGTGGTGAAACTCATGTCTGGAATGAAGTTGTGGCATGCCAATTGAATTATGGAGGATAACATTATGATTTAATGTAAACAACATCACAAAAAAGGAGGATTGAGTTATGATTTGTCCACGATGCAAGGGTCGCATGTTTTCCGAGACATACTATGATTTCGTCCGTTCCTTTGATGCCTGGAGATGCACCTGTTGCGGGGAGATGCTGGACTCCACGATACTGGTGAACAGGGCCCGTAACAACAATACCCATATCGGCTGATTTCTGTTCCATATACACCGTACAGAAGGGAAACCCTGAAAAGAGGTTTCCCTTTTTGTTTGACAGCACCAGCTCGAAAGGATATTGAACAGCTTCGGTTGTATCGGAAGGAAGATGATTTTTCAGGGAGCCTGGAATGACGAGAAGGGATGGAAGGGGTGAACGGTCATTGCGCCGGATTTCAATCACCCGGCATTTTACGAAATATGCTGAGGGCTCGGTCCTGGTGGAGTTTGGCGACACAAGGGTTCTCTGCAACGCTTCGGTGGAAGAATCCGTGCCGCCATTTCTGCGGGGGAGGGGAACCGGCTGGGTTACGGCCGAGTATTCGATGTTGCCCCGCGCAACCCACACCCGTTCGCCCCGTGAGGCGACCAGGGGAAAACAGGGGGGGCGTACCCTGGAAATCCAGCGTCTGATCGGACGGTCATTGAGGGCTGTTACCGATCTTGCGCTACTGGGGGAACGGTGCATCTATATCGACTGTGATGTGCTTCAGGCCGACGGTGGCACTAGGACCGCCTCCATCACCGGCGCTTATGTGGCCCTGGCCGATGCCCTGGAAACATTGAAAAATAGCGGGCTGATCCCCCATAACCCCCTGAAGGAAGCTGTGGCCGCGGTAAGCGTCGGTGTCGTCGGCGGGGAGACCCTGCTCGACCTGGATTACAGCGAGGATTCGTCAGCCGAGGTTGACATGAACTTCGTCATGACTTCCAGCAGGCGTTTTGTCGAGGTGCAGGGCACGGCCGAATCCGAGCCGTTTACCCTTGACCAGATGGATTCCATGCGATCGCTGGCCATGGAGGGAATCTGCCGGTTGTTTGAGGTCCAGCAGGAGGCGTTGAAGGGATGAAGACGCTCGTGGTCGCAACCCGCAACCGCGGCAAACTGGGGGAAATAGGTGAATTCCTCACCGGACTCGTTCTGAATGTTGTTTCCGCGGCTGATTTTGAAGGCTTTCAGGAAACCGTTGAGGATGGCGACACATTTGAGGCCAATGCGCTGAAAAAGGCCCGTGAAGCCATGTTGCATACCGGGTTGCCGGCTCTGGCCGACGACTCCGGCCTTGTGGTCGATGCGCTTGGCGGACGCCCCGGCGTTTATTCCGCGCGTTTTGCCGGGGAGAACGCCGATGACTCGGCCAATAACCGCAGACTGCTCAAGGAACTGACGGGGGTGCCCATGGAGTCGAGGAGCGCTGCATTTGTCTGCGCCATGGCCTTCGTGACTCCCGATGGTGGGGAGCACCTGTTTCGTGGCAGGATCGCAGGGCGTATTCTGACCGGGGAGCGCGGTACCGGTGGTTTCGGGTATGACCCTCTCTTTCTGGTGGAGGGGTTGGAACGCACCATGGCGGAGCTTGGCATCGGGGAAAAGAATCGTATCAGTCATCGCGGGCAGGCGCTGCTGGGTTTCAGGAAGTACCTGCGCGGCGTTGAAAGAACATGAACAGGGTAAGAGCGCCTAGAATGAAAAAGGAATCAGAAAACGGCCGAATCGCGGGACAGCGCGGCAAATCATCCCGTACTGCGGATGCCTCGGCAAGTGGTGACGGATTGCCCGGACCCGGACGGTTGTCCCCGAAGTCGGTCATTGAGGCACAGATAACCGCCCTTGACGAAGAGGGTTACGGCATCTCCTGTCACGGAACGCACGCCCTGAGGATATCTGGCGTTCTTCCGGGCGAGAGGGTGCTTGCCGGGATCGATCATGCTGCGCAGCGCGTTGCCTTCGGTCATGCGAAGAAGATCCTTGCCCCTGCGACCACCAGGAGCAAACACCCCCCTTGCCGGGAAAGCCGTCTTTGCCTCGGCTGTCCCCTGATCGTCATGAAGTATGGGGACCAGGCCGAATGGAAGCATGATTTTGTTCTCAGACATGTGCAGACCTATCGCGAACTGGGCGATATTAAAGTCCACCCGCTCCTCTCCCCCGAACGTCTGACGCGGTATCGCACCACTGTCCGGCTGGTGATCGCCGGCAAACATTCCGAACCCTATATCGGAATTTTCCGGCGCTCCACCCATGACGTCTTCGATCTGGAGGAGTGCCCGATTCATCACTCCCTGGTCAACCGCGCAATTGAGGTGATACGGCGGGGCATAACGAAACTGAAAGTGCCCATATACAATCCGCGCAGCAGGATGGGACTCCTGCGCTATCTGGTCCTCAGGGTTTCCGAGACGGAGCAAAAGATCATGGTCGTCTTTGTCGTGGCCAGACGATCCTTCAACGAGATCCACCATCTGGGCAAGTTTGTCAGGGAACAGCTCCCGGAGGTGGAGGTGCTCGCCCAGAACGTCAATCCCTCCGAGGGGAATGTCATCATGGGGCCGGCCGATCATTTCCTCACTCCGAAGCATCACCTGACGGAGAGTATCGGCGATGTCCGGCTGATGATTTCACCCCGTTCCTTCTTTCAGGTGAACCGCGACGGAGCCCGGCTCATATACGGGAAGGTTCGGGAGTGGGCGCGGTTGACGGGAGTGGAGACGGTACTGGATCTCTACTGTGGCATCGGCGGCATCGCCCTGACCCTGGCGCGCGGCGCGGCCAGGGTGATTGGAGTGGAGTGCGTCGCATCGGCGGTGGAGGATGCCCGCAGGAACGCGCGCCTGAACGGCGTTGATAATTGCCTCTTTGAGGCTGGTGACGTTGCCGAACAGCTGGAAGAGCTCGCCGGGGAGAACGGACAGGTGGATGTGGTGGTGCTCAACCCCCCCCGCAAAGGGTGTGATGAACCGGTGCTGCGTCGCGTCGCGGCTCTTTCGCCGCGTACCATGATTTACGTTTCCTGCTCACCGCCGAGCCTGGCTCGCGACCTTAATATATTGAAAACTCTGGGATATGTCTGCGGCGAGATTCAGCCGGTGGACATGTTTCCGCAAACCATGCATGTGGAGAGCGTTGCCCGTCTGGAAAAAGTAATAAAACCGCTTGACAACACTGAATAGTTACTGCTATTACTCTTGTGCTCTGGTACAGGCGCGTAGCTCAGGGGGAGAGCGCTACCTTGACACGGTAGAGGTCGGCGGTTCGAGACCGCCCGCGCCTACCAACCAGGCGTTAAGGCAATGTCGGGGCATCGATAGGTTTCGATGCCTTTTCTGTTTGAACAGAAGGAGGCATTGACCATGACGTCGTCACGGCCTGGGGGCCGGATGCGGCGAAAGGGATTCACAGAGGGCGACACATGTCAACTATCGCGATCACATTACCAGACGGCTCGAAACGTGAGCTTCCCGCCGGTTCCAACGTTGCCGACCTGGCCGCTTCCATCGGCTCCGGCCTTGCCAAGGCGGCCATTGCCGGAAAAGTCCACGGTGAACTGGTTGATCTGACAACGACTCTTTCCGACGGATGTCAGGCGGAGATAATAACCGAAAAGAGCCCGGAGGCTCTTGATATTGTCCGCCACTCCGCCGCCCATTTGATGGCCCATGCCGTCAAGGAGCTTTTCCCGCAGGTCAGGGTAACCATTGGACCAGCCATTGAAAACGGTTTTTACTATGATTTCGACAGGGACACCCCTTTTACTCCCGAGGACCTGGAGCGCATCGAGGCCAGAATGAGGGAACTGGCCGCTGCCGACCTGAAAATTGAGCGTCGGGAACTGAGCAGCTCGGATGCGGTGGACATGTTTTCCCGGATGGGAGAGACGTACAAGGTGGAACTGATCAACGACCTGGGGGTAGATTCGGTTTCCGTTTACAGCCAGGGGGATTTTGCCGATCTCTGCCGCGGCCCCCATCTTCCCTCCACATCGAGGATCAGGGCTTTCAAGCTCCTCTCCATAGCCGGAGCCTACTGGCGCGGTGACGAGAAGAACCGCATGCTCCAGCGGATCTATGGTACGGCCTTTACCGATAAGAAGGAACTGACTTCCTATCTGAACCGGCTGGAAGAGGCCAAGCGTCGTGACCACCGGAAACTCGGCAGGGAGCTGGATCTCTTCTCCTTTTCCGACGACGTGGGCGCCGGCCTGGTGATCTGGCATCCCAAGGGGGCGATGCTGCGCACGATCCTGGAGGACTTCGAACGCCGGGAGCACCTCAAACGGGGTTACGACATTGTTCTCGGGCCGCAGATTCTCAAGAAAGAACTCTGGGAACGCTCGGGCCACTACGATAACTACCGCGAGAACATGTATTTCACCGAAGTCGACGGACAGGGCTACGGCATCAAGCCCATGAACTGTCTTTCTCATATGATGATCTACAAGTCCCGCCTAAGGAGCTACCGCGACCTCCCGCTCCGTTATTTCGAGCTGGGGACGGTTCACCGCCACGAACGGGCCGGGGTTCTGCACGGCCTTCTGAGAGTGCGTGGCTTTACCCAGGATGACGCCCATATTCTCTGCGCGCCCGAGCAGCTTGACGGAGAGATCAAAGGGGTTATCAGGTTCGTCAGCGATATCATGGCTATTTTCGGTTTCGAATATGAAATGGAGCTTTCGACCCGTCCGGAAAAATCCATCGGCGATGACAATGCCTGGGAACTGGCCACCAATGCGCTCCTTTCGGCGCTGAAGGATACGGGGCGCCCCTATGAGATCAATGAGGGAGACGGCGCGTTTTATGGTCCCAAGATCGACATCAAGCTGAAAGACGCGCTTGACAGGCGCTGGCAGTGTGCTACTATCCAATGCGATTTTACTCTGCCGGAGCGGTTCGATCTGCATTACATCGCTCCCAACGGTGAAAAGAAGCGTCCCGTCATGGTGCACAGGGTAGTTCTCGGCGCCATCGAGCGCTTCATCGGTGTTCTCATCGAGCACTACGCGGGCAATTTCCCGCTCTGGCTCTCTCCGGTACAGGCCATACTCCTGACCGTTACCGATAACCATATCTCCTACGCCCAGGAGGTGCTCACGCAGCTCAGGGAGTCGGGGATTCGTGTGCAGAGCGATTTCCGTAATGAAAAACTGAGCTTCAAGATCAGGGAGGCCCAACTCCAGAAAATTCCCTACATGCTGGTGATAGGTGATAAGGAGATGGAGTCCGGGACGCTGACCCCGCGCTATCGTGATGGCAAGAATCTTGAGGCGATGAAACCTGCCGATTTCGTTGCATTCGTTGAAACTGAAGTTAAAAAATTCGCTTGATTGCGTTTGAGACTCGACTGAAGTCCCAGTATTCACTCAGGAGGTGTAGCCATAGCAAAACCGACCGTAAACATCAATAACGCCATTCGTGCAGCTGAAGTCAGGGTGATCGGTCCCAGCAGCGAACAGCTTGGTGTTCTTCCCATATCCAGGGCACTTGAACTGGCGGAACAGCAGCAGTTGGATCTTGTAGAGGTATCACCCACCGCGACCCCTCCCGTATGCCGCATCATGGATTACGGCAAGTTCAAGTACCAGCAGAGTAAAAAACTGCAGGAAGCCAGAAAGAAACAGGTGCATGTCGAGGTCAAGGAGATCAAGCTGCGCCCCAAGACCGATGAGCATGATCTGATGTTTAAGGTTAAGCATGCCCGGCGTTTCCTCGAAGAGGGAAATAAAGCAAAGGTTACACTCGTGTTCCGGGGAAGAGAGATCACCCATATGGATATCGGGCGGGCCGTAATTCAGCGGTTTGCCACCGAACTAGAAGATATCGCGGTTATCGAGTCCCATCCGCGTGTCGACGGACGCAACATGTTCATGATCGTGGCCCCCAAGACCAAGAAATAGCACAATTACGCATATAATCTTATTTTGAAGGAGATAGGTGTCATGCCGAAAATCAAGACAAACCGTGGTGCCGCAAAACGGTTCAGGAAGTCTGCATCCGGACGCATCAAGCGCGGCAGCGCTTTCATCAGCCACATTCTCACCTGCAAGACCCGCAAGCGCAAGCGTCATCTGCGGGGTGTTACCATGGTGTCGGATGTGGATCAGAAGAATATCTCTCGTCTTATCCCGTACAAGTAAAGCGGGCAACGCCAAGAACCACGAGGACGGTCTCCCCTTGTGGATCGGGCAAAATTCATCAACAAGGAGTAGAGTATGCCACGTGTAAAAAGAGGTTTCAAAGCGAGACGCAGACGTAACAAGGTCCTGAAGCTTGCAAAGGGATACCGGGGCGCCAGGAGTAAATTGTTCAGAAGCGCCACCGAAGCGGTTGATCGTGCCCTTAATTACGCCTTTCGCGACCGCAGGGTGAAAAAACGTGATTTCCGCAGTCTCTGGATTACCCGGATCAATGCCGCATCACGTCTGAACGGGCTTTCCTACAGCAAGTTCATCCACGGTTTGAAGAAGGCCAATGTGGAAATCGACCGTAAGGTCCTTGCCGATATCGCCGTTTCGGATCCCAGGGGATTCTCGGAAATTGCCGGGGTTGCCAAGGCCAGCATCTAGTTCTGTAGGCACCGTATATTAACTCAATGGGGAACGGGATGAAAACGCCCGTTCCCCTTTTTTAAGGGTAAACGCCATGCGGGAACAGCTTGAACAACTGAGAGGGGAAGCGCTCCAGGCCATCGTGGAAGCATCGTGCGAAGAGACGCTTCAGAATGTAAGGGTCAGGTTTCTTGGTCGCAAGGGTGAGCTGACCGCACTCATGAAAGGGTTGGGCGGGTTGACCGCCGAGGAGCGGCCTGCCGTTGGTCAGCTGGTCAATACCATCAGGAGTGAGATTGAGTCCAGGCTTGAAGCCGCTCTGATTGTCGCGCGCGAAAAGTCCAGAAACGAACGGCTCCAGTCCGAGAGGATCGATGTGACTCTCCCGGGCCGGCGTCTGCCCCATGGCAGCAAACACCCGATTACCCTGGTCATCGAAGAAGTCAGCGAAATTTTTGCCGGGCTCGGTTTCTCGGTTGCCGAGGGACCAGAGATCGAACAGGACTGGTACAACTTCGAGGCGCTCAATTTTCCTCCCGAACACCCTGCCCGGGACATGCAGGATACCTTCTTCGTGGAAAACGATCTGCTGCTGAGAACCCACACCTCTCCGGTCCAGATCCGCAGCATGCTGAAACAGAAACCGCCGATCCGTATCATTGCCCCGGGCACGGTTTACCGTTGCGATTCCGATGCCACCCATTCACCCATGTTTCACCAGATCGAAGGGCTTCTGGTGGACAGGGGGGTCAGCTTCGGCGACCTGAAGGGGATCCTGACGGAATTTACCAACCGGCTCTTCGGCCAGAAGACCGGGGTCAGGCTTCGTCCCAGTTTCTTCCCCTTTACCGAGCCGTCGGCTGAGGTCGATATCAGCTGCGTGATCTGTGGCGGAAAGGGATGCAGAGTCTGCAAGAACAGCGGCTGGCTGGAAATTCTCGGGGCCGGCATGGTTGACCCGGAAGTGTACCGTCACGTCGGCTACGACGCCGAGGAGGTTTCAGGCTTTGCGTTCGGTATGGGCGTCGAGCGTATCGCCATGCTGAAATACGGCATCAGCGACATGCGCCTTCTGTTCGAAAATGATGTGCGTTTTCTCCGTCAGTTCTGACGGGGTGGTCCGGTTTGCCGTCTTGCTGGCGGGCCGTCCTTTTCTCCGGTTTGATGGGTTTTCCCCCATGTGCAGTTCAAACTCTTAGTGTGGTGCTCCGATATGAACGTTACCTACAGCTGGCTCAAGGAATATGTGGATTTTGACCTCACCCCCGAGCAACTTGCCGATCTTTTGACCATGCTCGGGCTTGAGGTCGAGGGAATGCAGAATCTCGGTTCAGGTATGGACGATGTGGTCGTGGCTGTTGTCGAGGAAAAGAGGCAGCATCCCAATGCCGACAAGCTGTCGCTCTGCAGGGTCAATTCCGGAAGCGAGGTGCTGGATATAGTATGCGGCGCCCAGAATTTTTCCGCCGGGGATACGGTGGCCCTGGCGCGGATCGGCGCCGTTCTGCCCGGTGACTTCAAGATAAAGCGTTCCAAAATCCGCGGTGCGGAATCCTTCGGCATGCTCTGCTCGGAAAAGGAGCTGGGGCTGGCTGAGGAAAGCTCCGGCATCATGATTCTTCCCTCCGGTCTGAAACTTGGTCAGCCGGTGTTCGAAGCGCTCGGCCTGAAGGATACGCTCTTTGAGGTCGGTCTGACCCCCAATCGCGCCGACTGCCTGAGCGTGATCGGCATCGCCCGTGAAATAGCCGCGAAGCTGGGCAAGTCCGTGACCAGTCCGGCAGCAACCCCGGAAGAGGGGGAAGTGGATACCTCCGATCTCATCAAGGTCACTGTGGAGGACGCGGAACTCTGCCCCCGGTACGCAGCCAGGTACGTATCCGGCTGCCGCATCGCTCCCTCGCCTGACTGGCTGGTCAAGCGTCTGAACTCGGTCGGGATACGTTCCATCAACAACGTCGTGGACGTGACCAATCTGGTCATGATGGAGCTCGGCCAGCCGCTGCACGCCTTCGATTGCGACCTGCTGGCCGGCCGGCGCATCGTTGTCCGGCGCGCGGTGGAAGGTGAAGTGTTTACCACTCTTGACAGCCAGCAGAGAACTCTCACCGCCAACGACCTGGTTATCTGTGACGGAGAACGCCCGGTGGCGCTGGCCGGGGTAATGGGGGGAGAAAACTCGGAAATAGCGCCGGAAACCACCAATGTGCTCCTGGAAAGCGCATTTTTCAAGCCGGCCGCCATCCGCGCGACCAGCAAACGGCTTGGCCTGCGCACCGAATCTTCCCATCGTTTCGAGCGCGGCATCGACATTGGTGGGACCCTACGCGCGCTTGACCGGGCCGCGGCTCTGATAGCCGAACTGGCGGGCGGTACGGTTGCGCGGGGCGCGCTGGATGTATATCCAGGAAAATCAGAGCCCAAGGTCATCGTACTGCGCCCCTCACGGGCCAATGAGCTGATAGGAGTTAGTCTGTCAACCGACGAGATGGTAACAATTCTCACCAACCTCTCGTTTCCGGTCAGGGGGCTGTCCGACGGAAATCTCGAAGTAACCGTGCCTACCTACAGGGTTGATATCGAGCGTGAAATCGATCTGGTGGAGGAAATTGCCCGTCTGAACGGCTTTGACAGGATTCCCGCGACCCTCCCGGGGGCCGGAACCGGATTTGAGCCGGCAACGCCGCATCAGAAGCTGGAATGCGCCATTCGTCACATCCTGGTCAGCCATGGCATGAACGAGATCATCAACTACAGCTTTACATCACCTGAAGCGGTGGACAAGCTGATGCTCGGTGACGACGACCCGCGCCGCAGCGCTGTTAGTCTCACCAATCCGCTGATCGAAGAACATTCGATCATGCGTACGACCCTGCTGCCTGGAGTGCTGGAGACGGTCGCCCGTAACGCGAGTTTCCGCTCCCTTGATTTGAGGCTGTTCGAGATCCGCAGGGTATATCTGCCGGTGGCTGGTGAAAAGATGCCCAACGAACCGCTCATCGTTACCGGCGCCCTGACCGGAGCCAGGGAAAGGCTGGGGTGGTGTAATGCCACGGATGCGGTTGATTTTTACGACGTCAAGGGGATTGTGGAAAATATCCTGGAACTCCTTCACATCAACGGAGTGAAATGGGTTTCTGATAACCCTGAGACCTACCATCATCCGGGAAAGTCATGCGGCATCATGGTGGGACGGGATCGGATCGGTGCCCTCGGCGAGATCCATCCCGTTGTGCAGGAAAAGTTCGGCCTTGAAAAGCCGGTTTTCACCTTTGAGCTTGAGTTTGACAAGCTTGTGAAGTATTCTCGTCGCCAGTACGCCATTTCCGTACCGTCGCGCTTCCCCGACAGCTCCCGTGATATCGCCATGCTGGTTCCGGAAGATACCGTCTCTGAGCGGATAATGGAATGCATCAAGGGGGTAAGGGCCAGGGAGATCGAGCAGGCGGATATTTTCGATGTATACCGGGGAAGCGGTATCCCCGAGAGCTGTAAAAGTGTCGCGGTTCGCATCCGGTATCGCTCCTTTGAGCGTACGTTGCAGGATGACGAGATCGGGGCCATCCATGGCAAGATCATTGATGCCCTGGTTAATAAGTTAAAGGTATCAATAAGATAAAAACTGTTGCGAAATTGATTCCCCCGTGCTATAAAAATTTTCCTTTTATAAGTTTCAAGAAAAAGTTATTTGATTGAGGTTGTTATGACCAAAGCTGATATCGTCGAACGAATTCACCAGAAAATTGGTTTCTCAAAGAAGGAATCCGCCGAAATGGTGGAAACTGTTTTCAGTATTATTAAAACAACACTGGAAACCGGAGAAAAGATCAAGATTGCTGGTTTCGGCAATTTTGTCGTCAAGCAGAAGGCGGATCGCCGCGGGCGCAACCCCCAGACGGGTGAGACCATTACGATTGCGGCCCGTCGCATCCTGACTTTCAAGCCGAGTCAGGTTTTGAAGAATGCCATCAACGTCGAGAAAGGGGTTGCGTAGCAATATCTGCTCATGGACTCCGGTTTTCCCGACAGGTTGTACTACAAGATCGGTGAAGTCGCCCATATTATCGGAGTCAGGACTTCGGTGCTCCGTTTCTGGGAGAGTGAGTTCTCATTCCTTAAGCCTGAAAAGAGCAGCAG
>CAZRPI010000076.1:0-6425 GCA_964601865.1 uncultured Pelobacter sp.
TCCCCGTTCTTGTTCTTGAACCTCTCGGTGGTCGCCAGGGTGAAGCTGGCAACGGCCTGACCCGATGCGGTGTAGCGCACTTCCGGGTCCCTGCCCAGATTTCCGATCAGCATTGCTTTGTTGAGACTGGCCATGATCATGCTCCTTACGTGAATGGGCAACGACGCGCGGATTCGATACCCAAAGACAACCGACATTTTTTTGGCAAACAATACATCAGATGTGAGGGTTACTCAACATCAAAATCCCGCTTCACTCCGATCAACATCTCCATGGCAAAGGCTCCGGAAACATGGTAACCTCCGTATATCCGCCGGGGTATCCGCATGGAACAGTGTGCATATTTCGTTTGACTCGCAACATGGAAAAAAGTTAGTTTGAACTCCCAAAACCCGGAGTTTACGGATGGTTCGCGCATACCTGTTTCTGTCGCTGTTTATTCCCGTCACGGCTATCCTGGCAATCAGCGCCCTTACATGTTCACTGCTGGATGGAAGCGGCAGGGCCTTCAACTCCCATGTCCGATTCTGGGCCCGGCTGACGCTTTTTTTTGCCGGGGTCCGGGTTTCCCTGCGCGGTGAGGAACATCTCCCTGCCGGGCCGGTAATTTTCATGAGCAATCACCAGAGCGGGTTCGATATCCCGACCCTGCTGGCCACTCTGCCGCGCGAGACCTGCTGGATCGTCAAGAAGGAACTGTTCGATATCCCGCTGTTCGGTCCCGCCATGAAATACGGCGGCTACATCCCCCTGGACCGTCGCGACGCCCACAAGGCGCTGAAGAGCATGGAAAGAGCCATGGCAGCGATCCGTGCCGGCAAAAGCATCGTGATCTTCCCGGAAGGAACCCGTTCCACGGATTACCACCTGCTCCCCTTCAAGCGGGGCGGTTTCATGCTGGCGTCCAGGACCGGGACGCCCGTGACGCCGGTAACAATCAACGGCAGCGGGAGGGTCAATCCGGCGGGAAAATATCTGCTGTATCCCGGCGACATCACGGTCACCCTGCATCCGCCCATTACCCCGTCAGACGCCAGGCACCAGGGAGAGACCGGACTGATGCGGCAGGTGCGCGACGCCATCTGTTCGGTTCTGGAGACATGACCTATGTACAAGGGTCTGAAATACATACCCCTTATCATCGCCGGTCTGGCCGCCATTGTCTGGGGCCTCCCAGCGGCGCACCGTCTGAGACCGCCGCTCGACACGGGCGCGGCCCTGCTGGTTCTGGCCGGGGTGATACTCGCTACAATGGGCGTCCTGCTGACGGTTATTCCGGATTTCTTCGGGTGAAACATGGGTAACCGCGTTATAACAATACTGGTCAACGGGATCGTGATCGCGATCCTCTGCCTGGCGCTCTCCGTGGCCGGAACCTGGTGGCGCATGGACACGCAATTCGCCCTTGGCGAAGAGGCTCTCCGCAGGGGTGATTTCAGCGGCGCGGTTGCCGGATACGAATCCGCCCTGCACATGTACCTCCCGGGCCATCCGGCCATGGAAAGGGCCGCGCAACGGCTCTGGAACATCGGTGAGACCAACGAGCACCAGGGCGACACAACCCGCGCCCTGATCGCCTATCGGGCCCTGCGGAGCTCCTTTTACGCGGCAAAGGGACTGACCACGCCGGGGCGGGAATGGATCGCCAGATGCGACAGGAAGATCGCGGCGCTGACGCCGCTTCAGATCGTAAGATAGGGATGCCGGACAGCGCAATGCCTTCAATCGCCCGGCCGAAACATGAAAGACACTTTCCATGAATGATCAGAAACTCACAGAAAACACATTTCCCCTGCGCATCATTCCGCTGGGCGGCCTGGGAGAGATAGGCCTGAACATGATGGCCTACGAATGCGGAGCCGATATCATCATCGTTGACTGCGGCCTCATGTTCCCCGAGCCGGACATGCTGGGCATAGACTACGTCATTCCAGACATCGGGTGGTTGCGCGAACGGAGCGAATGCATACGGGCCATCTGCCTGACCCATGGCCACGAAGACCACATCGGCGCGCTCCCGTTCGTGCTGCAGGAACTGGACGTACCGGTCTACGGCACCGCCCTCACCCTGGGGCTGGTCAACGAGAAGCTGAGGGAGTACAAGCTTGACGACCGGGTGGAACTGGTCACGGTCAGACCGCGGGAAACCGTGAGTCTGGGCTGTTTCTCGGTGGAATTCCTGCGGGTCGCCCACTCGGTGGTGGACGGATGCGCCCTCGCCATCACCACGCCCGAGGGGGTGGTAATCCATACCGGCGATTTCAAATTCGACCAGACCCCGGTGGACGGCCAGCTGACCGACCTGGCCTCCCTTTCCCGTTACGGCGAGGCCGGGGTTCTGGCGCTCCTCTCCGACTCCACCAATGTGGAATGCGAGGGGCTCACCCTGTCGGAGAAGTACGTGGGAGAGGCCTTTGCCGAGATTTTTCCAAAATGCTCGGGACGGGTGATTGTCGCCGCCTTCTCCAGCAGTATCCACCGGGTCCAGCAGGTGGTGGACGCGGCAATCGCCCATGGCAGAAAAATCCTTCTCAACGGCCGCTCCATGATAGCCAACGTCCGCATCGCCCGCGAACTCGGCTACCTGAACATACCCGAAAACGACCTCATGGACCTGAAGGAACTCAACCGGCTGCCGCCGGAACAGGTCTGCATCGTCTCCACCGGCAGCCAGGGCGAACCGATGAGCGCCCTGACGCGCATCGCCATGGACGACCACAAGCAGATCAGCCTGGAGAAGGGGGACACGGTAATCCTCTCATCGCGGGTCATCCCGGGCAACGAGCGCACCATCTCGGAACTGATCAACCATCTCTACCGCCGCGGAGCAGAGGTGTACTACGAAAAGGTTTCCGAGGTCCATGTCTCCGGCCATGCCAGCCAGGAAGAACTGAAACTGATGCTGAATACGGTACGGCCCCGCTTCTTCGTTCCGATTCACGGCGAGTATCGCCACCTGGTAAAGCATATCCAGCTGGCCCGGAAAGTGGGGATCCCCGGGGAGCGCTGCCTGCTGGCCACGGATGGCGACGTAATCACGTTTTACGCCGATACGGCGGCAATCACGGAGAAGATCGAGGCCGGCCGGGTTTTTGTTGACGGCAAGGGAGTCGGCGATGTGGGGAGCGTGGTGCTCAAGGACCGCAAGCATCTCTCCGAGGACGGCATGGTGGTGGTCATCATCGGGATCAACCAGGCTTCGGGAGACCTGGTCTACGGTCCGGACATTGTGTCGCGCGGTTTCGTCTTCGAGGATGAAAGCCAGGACTACCTGGAAACCAGCCGGGCCGTCGTGATGGAGGCCCTGAACGAGATGGACGACGAGATGCGCTGCGACTGCGAAGAGCTGAAGCAGACGGTGCGCCAGTCGTTGCGGCGCTTCTTCAAGAAGAGCATCGAGAGGCGTCCGGTGATCCTGCCGGTCATCATGGAGATGTAGGAGATTCCGTGGCACTTCTGTCTCTGCGCAACATTACGGTCGCCTTCGGCGGCCCGCCACTCCTGGATGGTGTCACCCTTCAGATCGAAGCGGGCGACCGCCTCTGCCTGCTGGGACGCAACGGCGCCGGCAAATCGACGCTGCTGAAACTGATCAGCGGGGAACTGGAGGCCGAGCAGGGCGAGCTAATGCGCCAGCAGGGACTCAAGGTCGCGCTCGTCACCCAGGAGGTCTCACCGGACCTGACCGGGACGGTTTTCGACCTGGTGGCCTCCGGCATGGGCAATGCCGCCGCGCTGCTGAGCGAGTATCATCACGTGGCCTTTCAATTGTCAAAGGATGGGAGCGAAGATTTACTCTCCCGTCTGGAAACCATGCAGAAAAAACTGGAGGAGAGCGGCGGCTGGAGCCTGCACCAGGAGGTGGAACGCCTGCTGGCGCGCCTCGACCTGGATGCTGAGGCCCGTTTCGAAACCTTGTCCGGCGGCACCAAGCGGCGCGCCCTGCTGGCCCGCGCCCTGGTTGCCGAGCCGGATATCCTGCTGCTGGACGAACCGACCAACCACCTGGACATCGACACCATCATCTGGCTGGAGGATTTTCTCCTTAAAAACATCAAGACCCTGCTCTTCGTGACCCACGACCGCGCCTTTGCCAGACGCCTGGCCAACCGGGTCGCGGAGCTGGACCGGGGTCGGATCTACTCCTTCGCCTGCGGCTACGACAGTTTCGTGGCACGGCGGGAGGAACTTCTCGCCGCCGAGGTTACCCGCCAGGCCCTGTTCGACAAGAAGCTGGCCCAGGAGGAGGCATGGATACGGCAGGGGATCAAGGCCCGCCGCACCAGGAACGAGGGGCGAGTCAGGGCGCTGAAAAAGATGCGCGAAGAACTGAAACAGCGGAGAGAACGCCAGGGGACGGCCCGCATCCGGCTGCAGGAGGCGGAACGTTCCGGCAGACTGGTAATTGAGGCCGAGGGTGTTTCGTTCGACTACGACGGCCGCACGGTGATCCGCGACCTCTCCACAACCATCATGAGGGGCGACCGGGTCGGCATCATCGGCCCCAACGGTTCGGGCAAGACCACGCTGCTGCGCCTGCTTCTGGGCGGCCTGACGCCACGGAGCGGCTCAGTCACCCTCGGCAGCCGCCTGGAAACACTCTACTTCGACCAGATGCGTGAGCAACTGGATCTGAACAAAAGCGTGCAGGAAAATGTAGGCGAAGGGAACGACACCGTTCTGATCAACGGAGCATCCCGGCATGTCATCGGTTATCTGCAGGATTTTCTCTTTACCCCGGAACGGGCGCGCAGCCCGGTCAGCATCCTCTCGGGAGGAGAACGCAACCGCCTCCTGCTCGCCAAACTGTTTACCAGACCGTTCAACCTGCTGGTCATGGACGAGCCGACCAACGATCTGGACGTGGAAACCCTGGACCTGCTGGAGGAACTTCTGATGGAGTACTCGGGCACGCTGCTGCTGGTTAGCCATGACCGCGAATTCCTGGATAATGTGGTGACCAGCACGCTTGTCCTGAAGGGTGACGGCCAGGTACGGGAATACGTGGGAGGCTACGAAGACTGGCTGCGGCAGTCCGCCGCCGAGGTTTCATCCCAGGCCCAGCCCGTGCGACCCTCTCAGGAAAAGCAGCGGCGCCAGACGGTACGGCCGCGCAGATTGAGCTTCAAGGAGGAACGGGAACTGGAGGCGCTGCCGGATATCATCTCCGCTCTTGAGGACGAGCAGGAGAAACTGCATGCGACCCTGGCCGACCCGGACTTCTACAAGAACTGCGGGGCGGAGATTTCAGGACTCAATACGCGGCTTGAGCAGCTGGAACATGAACTGGCGGAAGCCTACGGACGCTGGGAGGAGCTGGAAACATTGAAATAGACGTGGGTTAGGCGATCCAGGAATGCCCCCCAGCAAAAAACCCCTCCGAAACGCTCGGAGGGGTTTTTTTGAAGTATTCTTTTGGTAAAGCTCAGATCCAGGCATCCCCGCCGTCATAGGGAAAATCGCCCTCTTTGCTCTTTGGTGCCATCTTGAATTTTGCCTCGCGGGTATACCGTTTAACCTTGTTGGCGGCGCACTCTCCGAGACCGCTCAACTTTTCGCGGACTTCCCTGCCCGGCTTCGGCGTCAGCAGAAGCGCCGCCACGGAGCCGATAACCGCGCCGGAAACAAAAGCTATGATGGCTGCTGCCGCATTGTCGTTACTGGTGGACATGGCATACTCCTTTGACACGCGATGAAGTGGGAAAATTTCAGGGGAACCTGCTTCTTTCTAGCACAGCGGATCGAACAATGTAAATCATTTATGCCGTCCTCCCCGGGGACGGAGCAACGAAATGTTTCCCAAATCACGCGTCCATCTATATATTGATCTCAGGTCATATATACTATACTGACGATACCGTCTTGGGCAAGTCATAGAATTCAGAGGAGACAAGGACTGTGCTAGACCAGGGTTACGTTCAGGTGTACACCGGCAACGGCAAAGGCAAGACCACCGCGGCGCTTGGCCTTGCCTTTCGAGCGCTTGGCCGCGGTTTGCGGGTCTGTTTTTTCCAGTTCGTCAAGGGCGGAGGGGTGTACGGCGAACACCTGCTGGCGGAAAAACTGGCGCCCCTCATGACCATGATTCGCAGCGGCCGGGCCGGATGGGTCGACAGGGAGGACATCACCGCCGACAGGAAGGTCGCCCAGGAGGGGCTGGAACAGGCAAAAAAACTGCTCGTTTCAGGCGACTACGACCTGGTGATCCTTGACGAAATCAATACGGCCGCCGCCTTCGGCCTGATTGACGTGGATCAGGTCCTGGATCTGATCCGGATGAAACCCGCAAGGGTGGAACTGGTCCTGACGGGGCGCAATGCGGCGGAACGGGTAATGGAAGCGGCTGATCTGGTTACGGAGATGCGCGTCGTCAAACATTACTACCAGGAGGGTGTGCCGGCGCGTATCGGCATCGAGATGTAGGC
>CAZRPI010000076.1:6525-17438 GCA_964601865.1 uncultured Pelobacter sp.
GATTCAAGTCGTTTTATTTGTTTGAAATTATTCACCGCTGTTCTATACTTCATCCAAAATGTTCATTCGCATCACCGGGAGCAATTCATGTCATATGCCGTCATCATCATACTGAGTGTCATCGCCGTCGCCTTCTGCGCCCTCGTCATGGCCCTGATTCCCACGATCCGCTCCGTGAAACGGACGGCGGAGTCGCTTGCGGCGCTCCAGGAGATGATCCAGCAGGAATTAAGGCCGACCATCCAGGAACTGACAGCCGTGCTGACGGAAATAAAGACCGTGAGCAGCGGGGTCGCCGAGCATACGGATGACGTGAAACGCCTGATGTCGGCGTTGGGGGAAACGGGCTCCAGTCTGCACACCATAAACCGCACGTTCGGCACGGCCGCCGGCGTGCTCAACACCACTTCGGCCTGGGTTACCGGCGCCAGAGTGGCGGGAAAGTACATACTTACGAGCTATCTAAAAAAACGGGGAGGGAAATGAGTATGTCAGAAGAGAGGGGAATACCTGCAAGTACCGTGTTGGTGTCGTTCATGGCCGGCGCCGCCATAGGAGCGGGCCTGGCGCTGCTGTTCGCGCCGAAGAGCGGATCAGAAATGCGTGAGACGATCGGGGACCTGGCCGAGGATGCCGTGGACAAGATCAAGTCATACACAAGGGAAGCCCAGGACAAAATCAAGACAGCCATCGAGGAGGGCAAGGAGACCATCTCCGAGAAGAAAAGCATCCTGACCTCAGCCATTGAGGCCGGTCGCGAAGCGATGCAGAAGGAAAAGGAGCGCCTGAGCTCCTGATATTCCCGCCATATCCATGAAAAAGGCCCACCCAGCGTGGGCTTTTTTCATGACCTCAACGTTCATTCCCGATTCCGGAGACCGGATACCGGTCGCGGCCAGGACTCCGGGAACGCGTAACAGCCTGATTCTTAAAGGAACGCCTGGGATTGACTTTCCACTGGAACTCCGTTATAGTTTGTAACCTATGGATCAGCCTGTCAGGTCGAAATACGCGCTCGCGTTCATCGGAGCTTTTTTATTCGCTCTGCCGTGCCACGCGGCCGAACCTTACTCGTTGCTGACGGAACTGAGCCAGGCATCAGCGGCCACTACCCCGTCTGACGACACGCCATCGCTGGTTTCACAGGCGGACGCGGATGGAGACGCAACAGCTGCTTCAACCCCGGAGTTTTTCACCCTTGACGAGTTCAAGAGCAAACCCGGTGAAAACGCCGAACTTGAGCTGCCCGATATCGATCTCCCCCTCTCGGACATCCCCCTGGCCCTCAACAGCAAGGTTGAATATTTCATCTCCTATTTCCAGACCAGGGGTAAACCTTCGTTCTCACGCTGGCTTTCCCGTTCTTCCCGCTACATTCCAATGATGAAGGAAATTCTCAAAAGCAAGGGAATGCCTGAAGACCTGGTTTATGTGGCCATGATCGAGAGCGGTTTCCATGTGCAGGCCCGTTCCTGGGCAAATGCCGTGGGTCCCTGGCAGTTCATTTCCGACACCGGCCGGCGCTATTCCCTGCGGATCGACCAGTGGATCGATGAACGCAAGGACCCGGTCAAGGCGACAACCGCCGCGGCCCTTTACCTCAAGGAACTCTACGGCATGTTCAACGGTGACTGGTACCTGGCGGCAGCCGGGTATAACGCCGGAGAGAACAAGATCCTGCGCGCGATCAACATGTACAACACCAGCGATTTCTGGGAACTCTCCCGTGGCTCGTATCTCAAACGCGAAACCAAGGAGTATGTCCCCAAACTGCTGGCCGCTGCCATCATCGCCAAGGAACCGGCGCGATACGGTTTTTCGGACATCGCTTACCTCCCCCCCATCGAATTTGACACCGTTACCGTCCCGGGCCGCACCGACCTGAGCGTGATAGCCCGTATCTGCGGCGCAAGCTATGAAACGATCCGAGAACTGAATCCCGACCTGCGCCACTGGTGCACTCCTCCCAACTACCCGGATTTCTTACTGAAGATTCCAAAGGGGACCAGGCAGAAATTCCAGGAGGAGTTCGCGAAAATCCCGACAGAGCAGCGATTCACGGAAAAAACGCTCTACACCCGCTACCACGTACGGAGGGGAGAAACCCTCCGGTCCGTCGCCGGTCGCTTCGGGGTAACGACAGCCGAACTTTCCCGGCTCAACAGCCTTTCCAGAAGGAGCTGAATTGCCGGCAGAACGCTGGTCGTGCCGGCCAGGCAGACCGTCGATTTCAGCCATGAGGGACGCGTCCAGCCGCAACCCAGGATCGCCAGCAAGATCGCCAAGAGTGGTTACGACAAGTACCACATCGTCAAGAAGGGGGACACGCTGGAATCCATTGCCAGGAAATTCAAGGTTTCCGCGAAACTCCTGTCCAGTTGGAACAACCTGAAGGGCAAGTTCGCCCTGAAACCCGGACGCCGTATCATCGTTGCCCGTTTTACCGAAAAGAACGGGGAGATGGTTCCCGTGGACGGCAACGGCTGACCTCTTCCGGGACACCTCCGTAATCAACCTGTGAAAGGAATAACCGATGTATAATCTTCTGATAGCAGCAGGCGCTGCGGTGGTGACTCTGCTGCTTTCGATTATAAAACTTGAGTGGTGGGGAGCCCTGCCCATAGCCATGGCCGTTTCCCTCGGCGCCTACGTACTGGCCGTTCGCCTCGTCATGAAAAAGGTCATGGCCGCCATCGAAACGGCCGGTAGGAATCTGCAGGCGCAACGGTTCGAAAAAGCCATCCGAGGGCTGAAGGATGCCCTGCAATACGGCAAATGGCAGATTTATGTGGAAGCCCAGATCAACTCCCAGATCGGTTCGATCTACTACATCAAGCGCGATTTTGCCAACGCCTTCCCCTATCTTGAAAAGTCATTCTTCAAGCACTGGGCATCCATGGCCATGCTGGCGATCTGCTACATGAAGCGGCAGAAAAAAGACCAGATGATCAGCACCTTTGAAAAGGCCGTCCAGTGGAGCCCCAAGGAATCGTTGCTGTGGAGCCTCTACGCCTACTGCCTCAATGACTGCGGCGAAACAACCAAAGCCATCGAAGTCCTGGAAAAGGGACTGAAGAAATTGCCCGGTGACGCCCAGATCAAGGGAAACCTGGAGGCTCTTTCCGAAGGCAAGAAGATGAAGATGCGGGACTACGGTGACATGTGGCTCCAGTTCCATCTGGAAAGCCCGGCAGCCATTCAGAAACGGCAGCAGATGGCGGCCATGGGTGGGCGCATGCCGCGCCGCAGGACGGTCAGAAGGTAAATTGCAGCATGACTGGTATGTGGAACTTATCGGCCTTCCCTCTGGGAGGGCCGTTTTTGTTTGCGCAACCCGGGATTCATGGCACGTGCAGTTTTTTATCCATACCGTGATCAACCTGTATTATAATGAATCCTCAGTTCCAGAGACATTCCTGAAATTGATTACGTAGAATCGGAGACGGCGGGCGGAGGCACATCATGAACGGTACCATACTCATCGTCGATGACAATCCGGACCATCTGGAGGCGCTGGAGGAGATCCTGACGGCGGAGGGACATGCCGTGTATTCGGTAACGAACGGAGAAACGGCCCTGAAAGCGGCATCAGCCATCGCTCCCGGTCTCATACTGCTGGAATCCGCCACTCCGGGGGTGGACGGCTTCGAGGTCTGCCGCGGGCTGAAAGCGGACCCGGTGACCGCCTCAATCCCGGTTCTGTTCGTCAGTTCCCAGTCCGCGCCCGAACAGAGGATCAGGGCGTTCGAATGCGGATGCGTCGACTACATAACCAGGCCTTTCATCGAACAGGAAGTTGCGACCAAGGTACGCACCCATCTCAGGCTTTCTTCGGCCCTCGATCAGCTTTTGCGGGCCAACCGTGATCTCAGCGGGGAACTTGAGGCGTGCAGAACAACCGAGGAGAAATGCCGGGAGGACAACCTGAGAGTCTCCCAGATTCTGCACAGGATCTCGGTGCCCACATTCGTTATCGATACGAATCACACCATAACCCATTGGAACAGGGCTCTGGAAAACCTGACCGGAGTAACCGGCGCCGACATGATCGGTACCCGCGGCCAGTGGCGCCTGTTTTACCCGGCTCGAAGAGCGACGCTGGCCGACCTGATCGTGGATGATGCGTCGGAAACGGTGATCACGGAACAGTACGGCGACAAGACCCGGAAGTCGAGTCTCATGGAAAAGGCGTACGAGGCGACTGATTTCTTTCCGGAACTCGGCGATACGGGGCGATGGCTGTTCTTCACCGCCGCGCCGCTGACGGACAGCACGGGAAACATTATCGGCGCCATTGAAACCCTGCAGGATATCAGCGAGCAGAAACGGATTGAAGAGGAACTCCGGGTGAGCGAACATAATTACATGGAAATGAGCATCACGGATTCCCTGACCAAACTGTACAATTCCCGGCATTTTTTCAGACAACTGCAATATGAGACGGAGCGCTCCAAACGTTACGGAATCCCCCTCTCGCTCATGCTTCTGGATGTGGATAATTTCAAGAGCTACAACGACACCTACGGGCATCCGGAAGGGGACACGGCGTTGAGAATTCTGGCGGATGTGATCAAGAGGAATCTGAGGGCCTCGGACACCGCCTACCGTTACGGCGGGGAGGAGTTTACCGTCCTGCTTCCGGAAACCAGCGCGGAAAACGCCGCCATCATCGCGGAACGACTGAGGAGGGATTTCGAGAACGAGGAATTGTACCCCGGCACCGAGTCGGCGGTCCACATGACGGTCAGCATCGGGGTAACCCAATATCTGTTCGATGAGATGCCGACAGTGTTCCTGAAACGGGTGGATGAGACGATGTACAGGGCAAAGAAGACCGGGAAAAACATGGTGCTGACCGGTTGACGTCATCGAGGCGGCTCTCAACTCAACCGCCGAATTCAGGCTCAGGTTCGCCCCGCGAACTGAAAATCACCTCAAGGCAGGCCATCCTCGATTCTCAGCAGCATGATGTTTTCAGAGGTGATCCGCAACGACCCGATCATCTCCAGCGCTCTCCTCACATCCATCTCCCGGGCCTCATGGGTCACGATGACGATCGGCACCGGCACGCCACACCTTTTTGCGGTCTGGATCACCGACCTTATGCTGACGCCGTTCGCACCGAGGGCGTCGGCAATCTTGGCCAGGATCCCCGGCTTGTCCGGTACGCTGAAGCGGAGGTAGTACTTGCTCACCGTCTCGCCGACGGGCTTTATGGGAAGGGTGATGATCTCCTGATCCAGGAAGCCAAGGGGCGGGCTTCGCCTCCCCACCCCCACCAGGATGTTGCGGGCAATGGACATAATGTCTCCCACCACCGCGCTGGCAGTCGGTTCCATCCCCGCCCCCCTTCCGGAAAACATCACCGTGCCCGCATGATTACCGGTAACGCGGATTGCGTTGAAAACCCCATCGATTCCGGACAGGGGGTCATCGACCGGGACCATGGTCGGCTGAACCCTCGCCTCGACACGCCCACCGTCCAGCTTGCCGATGGCGAGGAGCTTGATCCGGTAGCCGAATTTTCCGGCATACTCCATATCCAGCGCGGATATGGAGCCGATCCCCTCGGTATGGATATCACCGAAATCGACCCTGGTGCCGAAGCAGAGAGTGACCAGGAGGCAGAGTTTGTGCGCCGTGTCGATTCCTTCGATGTCGAAGGTCGGATCTGCCTCGGCGTACCCCAACTCCTGGGCTTTTTTCAGCGCCGAGACAAAATCGGTCCCCTCCCTGGTCATTCTCGTCAGAATATAGTTGCAGGTCCCGTTCAGGATGCCCAGCACGGTCCTGAACCTGTTTGCCGCCATGTTCCCCTTGATGGCCGACAGTATGGGGATCCCCCCGCCTACGGCCGCCTCATAGCGGACCTCCACACCGGCGAGAGCAGCGGCGGAGTAGATTTCTTCCCCATGGATGGCCAGCAGCGCCTTGTTGGCGGTGACCACATGCTTGCCGTTCTCCATTGCCTTGAGCACGAATTCCCGGGCAGGGGTGTAACCGCCGACAAGTTCCACGATGATGGAGATCTCAGGGTCGGCAAGCACTGAGTCGAAATCGTCGGTCAACACGCCCGGTTCGAGGGAGACCCCCCTCTCCTTCTTCGTATCGCGAACGGCGATCCTCTGCAATGTAAGTTTCGCACCCAGCTTCTCCTGTATGGGAGAAAGACTCGACTGAAGCACCCGCACCACCCCGGTGCCAACGGTCCCGAGACCAAGCAGCCCCACCTTTATCTCTTTCATCGCCCAACTCCTGTCGAACCGGCATCTGGGATTATTGTCTTTTATACGGAAATTCTATGGCATCTTACGCTGATGGCAAGTCACCACCCCAGTGGTGTTGCCGGGCCCGTATCAGACGTTATCCGGCGGTGAAGACAGGAATGATAGTCCAGCTCTCATACGGCAGGTTTCCTGCGGCAAAATATTCAATATGGCGGCTTTGAACATTCCAAAATTCAATTATAATTAAGCGGATGAGTCATTGAGTACGACTTTACAGGGAGGTTGCCATGCCAACCATCTCCGAATATGTACGCAACGCTTCAACACTGAAAGTATTGGCCGATCTGCTCGAAAAAAGCGGCTATGCGGAATACCTGCACAAACCTGGGGAATATACGCTGTTTGCCCCCAACGACGCCGCCTTTGCCAGAATGAACATCCTGAAGTTGATTGAGAATCCGGACAAACTGGAGGAAACCCTGAAATACCATCTGGTTTCCGGGAAACTGACCGCGACGGAAGTCTGTGCCAGGGCCTCAATCGGCACCGAATTCGGCAAGTCGCTCACCGCCGAGCTTGACGATGGGGTACTGGTAATCGACAATGCCAGGGTTGTCGCCGGGGACATCGAATGTTCAAACGGCATCATCCACATCATCGACAACGTTCTTCAGCCACAACTGTCGGGGTGGTATTTCCATGAAAAACGGGTCTGGCGCACGGAAGATACTATGCGGTAAACGGATGGAGGGGCATCGCCGGTTCCAAATCGATCTTCCTTGGCCAAGGCTATCCGAGACGCCCTTTTATCGTAACACTGCCCCTCGGGAAGCCATCGCCATCGTCATTCCGATCAGCGGCGGTTGTAGCGCATCCAGTAATCCACAAAATCATGATCAGCAGCAGTACCGCCAGCAGCAGACGGTTGTAACCAGGCAGTTTCATGTTTCTTCCCATATCCTTTCCAGCTTATTCCTGCCCTTGCCGGTGTGTTTTCTTATACCGAACAAGTATCCATCAGGTAACGTTCAACTGGGTCAATCCGATAGGTGACTGGATTCAACCCACTCCGCGCAGAGCGTTTCCGCCTGCTTCAGCACCAGATCAACAGCCTCCTCCTGCTTGTCCGGCGGGTACTTCCATTTTCGCAGGGTTCTTCTTACCAGATTGCGCAACTTGGCCCGCACGCTGTCGCGCACCTGCCAGTCCACCGACGTGCTGCTACGCAGCTTTTCCGTGATCTCCACGGCGATCTTCTTGAGTGTATCGTCCCCCAGCTCGCGCACGGCGCTTTCATTGTTGGCTAACGCATCATAGAAGGCTACCTCGTCCGGGTTCAGCCCCAATTCCTCGTCCCGTTTGAGCGCCTGCTGGAAATCCTTTGCCATCTGGATCAGCTCTTCGATCACCTGGGCGGTTTCGATGGCGCGGGCGTGATAGCGGTTGAGGGTCGCCAGCAGCCGCTCGCTGAACTTCTGCTCCAGCACGAGGTTAGTGCGGGTACGTGACTTGATGGTGTCGCGCAGCAGCTTCTCCAGCAGTTCCAGCGCCAGGTTGCGGCTCTTCATGTTGCGCACGTCTTCGAGGAATTCATCTGAAAGCAGCGCGATGTTCGGCTTGTCGAGGCCAGCCAGTGCGAAGACGTCGGCCACCCCTTCGGCGATCACCGCATTGTCGAGGATCTGTTTGAGGGCGCTATTTTTCCGTTCCTCGGTCAGTTTGCCGTCTACCGTGGTGTGCTTGACGATGGCGGCGCGGATGGCGGCGAAGAAGGCAATTTCCTTGCGGAGCGGTCCGGCTTCGTCCAGAGTGCCGCAGAGGGAGAAGGCGCGGGTGATGGCTGCCATGGCGTCGAGGAAGCGTTTCTTGCCGTCTTTGACGCCGAGAATGTGGTTAGCCGCCAGTATGAGGATCTGATGGGCTTTGGTCTGATAATCGCTATAGTCAAAGCCATGAAAGAGACCGCGTACCACATCCAGCCGCTCCAGCAATACGGCGAAAGCCTCTTCCGCCTTCAGGGTCGGCGTCCCTTTCCCTTGGGCGCTGACGTATTCCTTGAGCGCCTGCTTCAACTCATTGGCGATGCCGATGTAATCAACAACCAGTCCGCCCGGTTTGTCCTTGAACACCCTGTTGACGCGGGCAATGGCCTGCATCAGGTTGTGGCCCCGCATCGGCTTGTCAACGTACATGGTGTGGCAGCTCGGGCAGTCAAAGCCGGTGAGCCACATGTCGCGCACGATCACCAGCTTCAACCCATCCTTGGCATCTTTGAAACGCTTTTCCAGCCGTTTTTTCGTCACCCTGTTGTAGATGTGCGGCCGCAGCGGTTCCCGGTCGGCGGCAGAGCCGGTCATGATGATCTTGATGGCTCCCTTTTCCGGGTCGGGGTCGTGCCACTCGGGCCTAAGTTTGATAATTTCATTGTAGAGATTGGCGCAGATCTCCCGGCTCATGCAGACGATCATCCCTTTGCCTTCGACCACGCCGTTTCGTGCCTCGAAGTGTCGCACCAGGTCTTCGGCTACCTCTTTCAAACGCGGTTCGGAGCCAACCAGTTTCTCCAGGGCCGCCCACTTGCTCTTGGTGCGCTCCCGCAGCGTGACATCTTCCTCGTCTTCGATAACCTCCTCGACCTCATCGTTCAGCTCTTCGATCTCGGCGCGATTGATATCGAGCTTGGCCAGTCGTGATTCGTAGTAGATCGGTACCGTCGCCCCATCGTCCACTGCGTCCTGGATATCGTAGATGCTGACGTAGTCGCCAAACACGGCGCGGGTATCCTTGTCCTCCAAGGAGATTGGTGTGCCGGTGAAGCCGATGAACGAGGCGTTGGGGATGGCGTCGCGCATGTGCTTGGCGTAGCCGTAGATGTAGGCACCGGTCTTCGTGTCGAGTCGCGCCTTGAAGCCGTACTGGCTGCGGTGCGCCTCATCGCTGATCACGACGATGTTGCTGCGCACGCTCAGGGCCGGATGCGTCTCCTCGCCGTTCAGCAGCGAGAACTTCTGCACCGTGGTGAAGATGATGCCGCCTGACTGCCGCGCCGCCAGCATCTCGCGCAACTCCTCCCGGCTGTCGGCCTGCGTCGGGGTCTGGCGCAGCAGTTCCCGGGCGCCGCAGAAGGTGGCGAAGAGCTGGCCGTCCAGGTCGTTGCGGTCGGTGACCACGACGATGGTCGGGTTGTTCATTTCCGGCTGCTGCAGGAGCTTCCCCGCATAGCAGCACATGGTGATGCTCTTCCCCGAGCCCTGCGTGTGCCAGACCACCCCGGCCTTGCGCGATCCGGGCTGCACCTCACGCCCCCAGGTGGCGCGGGCATCCGCCACCCGCTCCGCCTGAACAGGCGCCGCCGCGATCAACGTTACCCGCACCGCCTCCCGCACGGCGTGGAACTGGTGATAACCGGCGATCTTCTTGATCACGCTGCCGTCATCCTGCTCGAAGAGAATGAAGTAGCGCAGATAATCCAGCAGCAGTTCCCGGTCGAAAAAGCCTTTAACCACCTTCTCCAGCTCGTACTCCAGCAGCGGCTTGTCATCCTCATTGCTGATGGCGCGCCAGGGGAGGAACCGCTCCTTGCTGGCGGTCAGCGAGCCGATGCGCGCCGTCAGGCCGTCGGAAACCACCAGCGCCTCGTTACAGACGAAAAGATCGGGGATTTCCTCCTTGTAGGTCTGAAGCTGATCGTATGCCTTCCAGACGTCGGCGTTGATATCGGCGGGGTTTTTCAGTTCGATCACCGCCATGGGCAGGCCGTTGATGAAGACGACGATATCGGGCCGGCGCAGCCGTCTGCCGCCCTGCACGGTGAACTGGTTAACCACCAGAAACCGGTTGCGCTCGACGTTGTGGAAGTCCAGCAACTGGGCATGATCGCGAATAACTTCGTCATCGTGATCACCCTCACCCGGCCTTCGGCCACCCTCTCCCACAGGGAGAGGGACAGAGCGCAAGGGCTTACCTTTCCCCTCGCCCCCTGGGAGAGGGGCCGGGGGTGAGGGTCTCCGATATTCGACGGGGATGCCTTCCAGGAGCAGTTTGTGGAAGGCGCGGTTGTTGTGGATCAGCGCCGGGGATTGGGTTTTGAGCACCGACTGTGCGGCTTCTTCGAGAGTGGCAAGCGGTATGTGGGGATTGATCGTTTGCAGGGCAGCCAGCAAACGGCCGGTAAGCGTGGTCTGGTGATAATCGCTCCGCTCCGGAGCGCCGCCGTCGGGGGCGATATCGGGGCCGAAGGCGTAGTCGTAACCACCGGTGCGGAACCAGTCGAGACAGAGCTGTTCGAGGTGGTCTTCGGTGATACTCATCAAAACCCCCGTTTACAGCGGCGAACTCGGGAAAGACGCTCCGTAAAGCCGCCGTTGTTGGTAAAATCCCCGGCCAGCCGCGCTACCTGGCGGTCCAGCAGGGAAGAGGCCACGGTAATCAGCGTCAGTGCGGCGTTGGCGGCCAGTTCGGGGTAAATCCTGGTGGACAACATGGACTTTGTGGACAGCGTAGACGCATCGGCCGTTGGCTCCAGCCCTTCCTGTCCACATGGTCCACCCTGTCCATTCAGTCCACTACACCGTTTCCCCACTTCCCCAACCCACCGCGCCACTTCATCGGCGCTCCGGCAGCGGCGTTCCACCAGCTCCCGGCGCAGGGGATGTTCCCGTTGCCATTGCGCCATCCCCCGCTGAC
>CAZRPI010000077.1:0-17353 GCA_964601865.1 uncultured Pelobacter sp.
AACCAGCGACACGAGGATTTTCAGTCCTCTGCTCTACCGACTGAGCTACCTGGGCAAAAGGATTTTCTATATACCCCGTCATGCGTGGTCATGTCAACAGTAAAATGGCGCGATAACCTAACTTGCCGGATTATCTGACACAATTCTGCGCGCCCTGGCGGGCAGATAGCTGCAGAATGGCTCCTCCTCCAGGTAATGGCCATGGATCGCGTCCGCGCGGGCCCGGCAGCCGCCGCAGATGGACAGGTATTCGCAGCAGCCGCATTTCCCCCGGTATGACTTGAAATCGCGCAGGTCTCTGAAGATTTCCGCGTTCTCCCAGATCTCCCGGAATGGAATCTGTCTGATGTTGCCGGCGATGCGGTGAAAGTACGAGCATGGCTTGACGTTGCCGAAGCTATCGATCATGCAGATCTGCTGGGCTGCTATGCATCCCTTGCCGCCACCGGTGGAGAAGCTGAGGGTGCGGCGCTTGAATCCTGATTTTTCATCCTTTGCCCGTTGGGAAACGATACGGTAGTAGTGGGGAGCGCAGGTGGGACGCATGAGAATCCCGTCTTCGCGTAGTTCCTGCCGGTAGTGCCAGTCGAGGATCTCTTCGTACTCTTTCCCGCTTATCAGTTCGTTGATGATGTCCGCGCCGCGACCGGTGGGCACGATCATGAACAGGTACCATGCCTCGGCGCCGAGATCTCTGGCCAGTCTGAAGGTGTTGGCGATGTCGTGCCGATTGCGTCTGGTAAAAGATGAGTTGATGAGAAATCTCTGCCCGTTCTCGCGGAATAAGGTGGCGGCGCGGATAACGCCGTCAAAGGAACCGGGGCATTGCCGGAAATCGTCATGCACGGAGGCGTCGCTGCCATCCAGCGAAAGGGAGACCATCCTGATGTCTGCCTGCCTCATCCGGCGGCAGATTTCGTCGGTTATCAGGGAGCCGTTGGTAGCCATGCACATGCGCAGCCCGAGGGAGGCGCCGAAACCGGCCAGTTCGAAAATATCGTCTCTCAGGAGCGGTTCCCCCCCCGAAAGGACAACCACCGGTTTGGAAAGTTCGGCAATTTCCCCGAGGAGTTTTTTGCCCTCTCCGGTTGTGAGTTCTCCTCCGGGAGAAGCCGGTTCCGGGGAACAACGGCAGTGGATGCAGCGCAGGTTGCATTTTTGCGTGGTTTCCCAGGCTATCCATCTGGGGATGAAATCGGACTGCATGCCGTTACCCATGTGTTCTCAGAGTCTGAATCTCTTGCAAATCCTATCCGAATGCCTATTTATTCTCAAGAATATTCCTCTTCCCGGTATTCTGTCGCTACGAATCGTTTCGACAGTTTGGCAATGTCGCGGCTTCTTAATAAACTTGAAACGACACGCCAAGTCTGCTATAAAATTCATCGAAAAAATTATTAATTTATTCAGGTTGTCCGCCATCCGGCCAAGGAGAGTGGCATGTCCGCTTCGAACATGATCATGTATGAAGAGGAATTTCAGGAGATTAACCAGATTATCGACAGATTGCTCAGGGAGGCTAATGCCAAGGTCATTTTCCTGGTTGACAAGGACGGCCAGCTTATTTCAGGGGTCGGAGAGGTTGAGCGTTTTGACACCACCTCGCTTGCCTCCCTTACCGCCGGGAATATCGCGGCCACCGGTGGCCTTGCCAAGCTGATCGGGGAGAAGGAATTCTCGATTCTGTTCCATGAGGGAGAAAAGGATAATCTGCATATTTCCATCGTAGGTGGCAGGGTTATTCTGGTGGTGCTGTTTGACAGCCGCTCTTCACTGGGGCTTGTCCGTCTTCGGGTCAAGAAGTCGTCCGATGAGCTCTCCGCCATCTTCGACAAGCTGCTGAAAAAGGCCGAAGAACTGGAAAAACGAGGTGTGTCGGATTTCCCCTTCGCGGAGATAACCGACAACGATATCGATAACCTGTTCAGTTAGTGCATGAGGTAACCCACGATGTCCTTCATCAACTATGCCTCCCGTGAAATCAACTGCAAGATCGTGTATTACGGGCCGGGTCTTTGCGGCAAAACCACCAATCTCCAGTTCATTTATCAGAAGACGACGCCCGACGCCAGGGGTAAGATGATCAGTCTGGCTACCGAGACGGAACGGACCCTGTTCTTTGATTTTCTGCCGTTGGCCCTGGGGGAGATTCGGGGGTTCAAGACGCGTTTTCATCTGTACACGGTTCCGGGGCAGGTGTTCTATGATGCTTCCCGCAAGCTCATCCTGAAGGGGGTTGACGGGGTCGTGTTCGTGGCCGATTCCCAGGAGGAGCGGGCGGACGCCAATGTGGAATCCCTTGACAATCTGCGGTTCAATCTCAAGGAGCAGGGATACGATCTTGACAATCTTCCCTATGTGATCCAGTACAACAAACGTGACCTGTCCAACGCCATGCCGGTTGAAGAATTGCGTCGTGATCTTAATCCCACCAATGTTCCGGATTTTGAGGCCTGCGCAACCACCGGAGAGGGGGTTTTCGAGACTCTGAAAGCGGTTGCCAAGCTGATATTGATAGATCTGAAAAGGGGCAAGTAGGTCTCTGGGGATGAGCCGCACTGCCCGGGCAGTCGAGGCCCGCGATGAAGTGAGCGAGGGAGGAAGAGCAGGGGAAGGGTAAAATTCGGGGTTTGCGGGGCGCACCGGATTATTGGGCTTGATTTTTGTTGATGCGCGTGATACTAACAATGCTCCGTTTTCTATGGGGAATCGGCAGTGGAGAGATGGCCGAGTAGGTCGAAGGCGCTCGCCTGCTAAGCGAGTATACTGGGAAACCGGTATCGAGGGTTCGAATCCCTCTCTCTCCGCCATTTTTCCGAGGTTTTCTAAGGCAGTGATGACGCATCCATGGATGGCGTCATTTTTTGTTTTTGCTCCCCTGGTTGGGGTTGCTTCGGTCCCGTCATCCTCGGAAGCGGGATCGGAACCAGTCAGGGCCCGTTTCTGATTTCCGTAATCGCCTGGCGCGCCAGTTCGTCGCAACGCTCGTTTTCCTCGTGACCGGCATGCCCCCGAATCCATTGCCAGGTGACGGTGTGCCGGCTGCTGAGCTTCAGGAGCTCTTCCCACAGATCCCGGTTGAGCACCGGCTCCTTTTTGCTGTTCTGCCATCCCCGGCGTTGCCAGCCGTGGATCCACTCGGTCATTCCCTTGACCAGATATTGCGAATCGGAGATGACCGTGATGCTGCAGGGGCGGTTCAGCAGCCGCAACGCCTCGATGGCGGCGGTCAGCTCCATGCGGTTGTTCGTCGTTTGCGGGGCTCCGCCGCGGATCTCCTTCTCGTGCCCCCTGCAGCGCAGTATGGCGCCGTAACCTCCTGGTCCCGGGTTTCCGCTGCACGCTCCGTCGCAGAATATCTCCACCTGAGTTGATGCGGACGGCGCTGCGGCTGTTTTGCCGGTTGCGACTGAATTACGCTTCGCCGACATATGCGCCTTCGCTTTTGATGAGCTCCGCAATCGCGTTCATGATCCGCTCCACGATGAGCTGGTGTGTCTCCTTGCGGTTTTCAAGCGCGTACAGATCGCTGAAATCCAGAGGAGTTCCGAATATGGCGGTAGCGCGCTGTCCGAAGCCGGGGAACCTCCATTTGTTAAGCCCGATCAGCGCCGTTGGAATGACCACCGGTCGCGTTTCGTAGACAATTTTGCCCACACCCCGGTTGCCCTTTCCCAGGCGCCCATCCCTGTGTCTTGTCCCCTCCGGGAAGAGCATGACCTTCTGGTCCTTCAGGAGATCTTCGATGATCCGGTTGGCCTTGACGTCACGGCCCCGTTTAACCGGGAAAGCGCCCCATGAGGAATAGAGCAGGCGCTGGAACGGCTTGGCGAAAAGCTCTTCCTTGGCTGGCGCCCAGAACATCTGGAGCGGACAGTGACGGATAACCGCCCAGGGGAGAAAAATGGTTTCATAGGCCGAGATATGGTTTGCCGCTACCAGCACGCCGCCGCTCGAGGGGATATTGTTTCCTCCCTTGATGACGAAGCGGTTGAGAACCGAAGCGTAAAAGCCGACCACGTAGGAAGAAAAAGTGACCCAGCCGCGTCTCAGAATTGAAATCTTCACCTGTTGACAATCCTCCATTGGCCCATACGGGCGTTGATTGCTGTCCCTGTATAGCATTTCGGGGGTGATTGGGCAACACCGAAGGGGTTTCGTCTCCGCTGGATTCTGATTTCAAAAGGCTGCAATAACTGTTATAATTTCTCGGATTTGCGTGTACTTAACAATGTCTGCCCGGCGCACCCGGCCTGGATCGGTATCGAGGTTTCGATCCCCATGACCATTTTTGCCGTAAGCGAGGAGAAGAACCGCTGGCTCCAGCGGAAGATGGCCCAGTTGAACGTGCGGGAAGAGGATCTGGAGGAGCGCTTCATCCGCTCGTCCGGCAACGGCGGCCAGCATGTCAACAAGACTTCCAGCGCCGTACAGCTGCGACACATACCGACCGGAATTCTCGTCAGTGTTTCCCGTGAACGCAGCCAATCGTTGAACCGTTTTCTGGCCCGACGGGAACTGCTGGAACGCATCGAGACGCGGGACGGCGTGATGACTCCCGAGGCCAGGCGCGTCATGCGGTTGCGCAAGCAGAAGGACCGCCGCCGGAGGCGAAAGGAAAAGCAGGAAACATGATCGACCGCGAAACCCTGAGGCGTCTTGAATTCGACAAGATTCTCGGGGAAATCGGCACATACGCCCACAGTGATATCACGCGCGCCCGTCTCCTCGGGACTGCGCCCGGACACGATGCGGACCTGATCCGCGCCATTTCGGGGCGGATTGCCGAAATCCGCGCCCTCGCTGCCCAGGGGGTCGGGCTGCGTTTCCAGGCTTTCGAGGATATCACCCCTCTGCTGGAACAGCTCCGCCCGGTGGGCGCCATCCTGAGCCCCGGGGAACTGCTGCTGTTCATCCCGGTTCTGGAGATTTTCGGAGCCGTTGCGCGCCAGCTCGGGCCGCGCGGCGATGTTCCGCTGCTGAAAGCGATGGAACACCCGCTGAAGTCTTTTGCCGACATTCTGGAACCCCTGTCGGTCTCCATCGACGATGACGGCGCCGTCATGGACAGCGCCTCGACGGCTCTGCGTGAGATCCGACGGGCGAAGCGCACCCTTGCTTCCCGCATCCGCAAGAAGATCGAAGAGATCGTCCGCGACAACCGGATCGAGATTTTCCTGCAGGACGACTTCATCACGCAGCGTTCCGGACGCTGGGTCATTCCGGTCAGGATGGATTCCAAGGGGATGGTCAAGGGCGTTGTGCACGATGTCTCCTCATCCGGTGAAACGGCTTTCATGGAGCCGCTGGAGATCATTCCCTTCGTCAACGAACTGGAAAACCTGAGCGCGGAGGAAAAGGCCGAGGAGATTCGGGTCCTGCGCCAGCTCTCCGCGTGGATCCGCCAGGACGCGGCCGAGATCGGCGCCTGTTTCGAGACGCTCCTCACCCTTGACGTGCTCAACAGTATCGCGGCGTTCTCCGATTGCCATGCCCTGGAAAGGGCCGAGCTGAACGAAGACGGCACTCTGTGGCTGGTGCAGGCGCGCCATCCCATACTGATGATGCTCCGCCGCCAGGGAGTCCTCCCGCACGTGGAGCCGCTGGACCTGCGGCTGGACAGGGAACGGCGCGTCATGGTTATCACCGGACCGAACGCCGGCGGCAAGACTATAGCGTTGAAAACGGCCGGGGTTCTGGTCCTGATGGCCCTGTGCGGCATGCCGGTTCCGGCCGATGGCGCCCGGTCCTCATTCCCGGTGCTGGACACCCTTCTGGTGGATATGGGTGACGACCAGTCCATCGAACAGAGCCTTTCGACCTTTTCCGCCCACATGGCCCGTACCGCTGCCATCCTGGCGCAGGCGGGGTCGCGGACCCTGGCCCTGCTGGATGAGCTTGGAGCCGGAACGGAACCGCAGCAGGGCGCTGCCATAGCCTGCGGAGTGCTGTGCGATCTCCTGGAACATGGGGCATCCGTCATCGCTACGACCCACCTTTCGGAGATCATCGGGTATGTCCATGCAACGGAAGGGATGGTCAATGCGGGAATGGAGTATGACGCCCTGACGTACACCCCCATGTATCGGCTCATCACCGGCGAGCCGGGGCATTCCCACGCCATCGAGATCGCCAGGCGTTACGGCATGCCTGAACGGGTGATCGATTTTGCCAGGGAGATGCTGGGTACGGCCAGCGAGGAGTTCACCGCCCTGCTGGTCGAGTTGCGCCGAAAACGTGAAGAACTGGACGATGCCCGCCGCCAGGTCGATTTCAGACGGGAGGAACTGCGGCAGGCCCGGAAGGAGCTTGACGCGCGTGCGGCGGATATGGAGCGAGCCAGGCGTGATGCCTGTGAAAAGGTCTGGAACGAGGCGCGCGATGTGATTTCCGCCGCCCGCCGCCGCATGAATGAACTCCTGGAGGAATACAAACGGGAACGCCGCGCGGAAAGCATCGAAAAGCTGCGACGGGTTGAAACCGAGATCGAGGAACGTCTCAGACCCGAGTTCGGGACGGGTGAGGATCAGCATGCGCCACTGCGGGATGTGTCCGTCGGAGACAGCGTCTACATCCGTTCCCTCGGGCATGCCGCCGTCGTGCTCCAGCTCCTTCCGAAACAGGGGAAGGCGCGTGTCAGGGTTGGAAGCATGGAGATGGAGGTGACGCTCGGCGATATGGCCCCGATTCCGAAAAAAAGCGCCGTAAAGACCCCCCGGACCAGAGGGGGCGCCTGGCGGGTCGAGGCTGCCGGCGACGAGGAGCGGGAGCTCAAGCTGATCGGCATGCGGGTGGCTGAAGCGCTGGACCTGCTGGATACGTTCCTCAGCCACGCGTCTTTGAACGGTGTTTCCGAAGTTCGCATCATACACGGTCTCGGTTCGGGAAAACTGCGCCAGTCGGTGCGTGAACACCTGGCGCATCACCAGTTGGTGGAGGCCTTCAGGCCGGGAAACGCCCATGAGGGGCGTGACGGGGCCACGGTCGCAACCCTGCGCAGCTGATTTCAAGCGTTCGGATATTACGAAGAGGATTGTTGATGGAAACTTTTATCATGGAGGTCAGCGAGCAGGACATCAGGCGTGAGCGGGATAAGTCCCGTGAGTTGCGCAAGAGCCGCTGGTGGCAGAACCGTCTGGCCCAGGGACGCTGCCACTGGTGCGGTGGAGAATTTGCGGCTGCCGAGCTGACCATGGACCACATAATACCCCTCTCCCGCGGCGGCAGGGCGTCCCGTAACAATGTGGTGCCGGCCTGCAAACAGTGCAACAGCAACAAGAAGTATCTGCTGCCCATGGAATGGGAACAGTACCTGAACCGTGTCGGAACACCGGAGTGATAAGCCAGTGAAACATCCCGAAAGCCGCTACAAGGTCGTAATCTATGATTGTGATGGAGTCATGCTGGACTCCCTTGAGTCGAACTATGTCTTTTATAACCGGGTCTTGTCGTCGGTGGGACGCCCGCCCCTTGACCGCACCGACAGCGTGACGCGAACGGTGCTGCACACCTATTCGTTCAACGACGTCATGGATTATTTCTTTGCCGGCGACGACAGGCGCCACGATGCAATGGCCTTTGCCAAGACCATACACTACCGTGATCTGGCGCCCTACATGCGCGTGGAAGAGGGGCTTGTGGAGACGCTGGACCGCCTGAGGGGGCATGTTTCTCTGGCGATCTGCACCAACCGCGCCTCATCCATGGAGATGATAATCGATGACCTGGGGCTCAACGGCTATTTTTCCTGCGTCATGACCGCGTCGCAGGTCATGAATCCCAAGCCCCATCCTGAACCGTTGCTCAAGGTACTCAGCCACTTCGGGATCTCGGCCGGCGAGGCTGTTTTCGTGGGGGATGCCGAGGTTGACATGCTGGCCGCTTCCGCCGCGGGCGTGCCGTTTGTGGCCTACAAATCAAACCTTCCGGTGCCAATCCGTATCGGACACCATGGGGAAATCGTCAACTATCTGTTCTGACCCTCCTGGCCGGCCTTTTGCTCCGGTTGCCCTCAGGAGAGAACGTAAGGTAACATGGCGTCAAACCGGAAATATCTTGACGCTCTTGACATCCGATGATAGGGTTTCACCCCGCATGCGCTACGCCACCAATTGAATACCGGTTTCATTCCGATTCTATCCAAATTCAATGAAAAAATCAGTTTTCATACCATCCCTCGTCTTCATGTTTATCGCAGTTTTCGCCCTGTCCGGTCATTGTCGGACAACGGTCTTTTTCGTTGGCGGGTGGGGAATGACACCGGCCCAGATGGAGTCTTTCTCCAAATCCATTCCCGAGTCCAGAAAGGTCAAGTTTCTCCTTCCCGAATCGATCGTCGATCTTACCAGACCCTGGTATTGCGCCGATTTGATTTATGAACAGATCAAGAAAAACAATCTCCTTGAGGACGATCTCTATTTCGTGGCGTTTTCGCTGGGGGGGGTCGTTACCCAGTGGCTTCTGCGCGATCACCCCGAACTTCGTTTGAAGAAACTCGTTCTGGTGGGAACCCCCATAGGCGGCTACCGGTTCCTCCCTCCCAATCCTTTTTTTTCCAACGATTTTCCCCAGGATCTGCCGATTTATGTCGTAGCGGGGAGCAAGGGGAGGAAGGCCTGGTTTCTGGGCGAGGTCAACGACGGTGTGGTGGATCTCGAAAGTGCCCTGGCTATCCGAGAGCGGAATCTCAGGGATTTCGCCGTGTTCCATGCCGACCATAATGAGTTGGAGGAGAATGCGGGGGTCCAGGAACGGATCGCGCAGTGGCTTGACTTGCGCCAGGAGGCGCCGCAGAACGTTGTGGCAGGAAACGACGCGTTTTCACACTCGTCCCAGGGGTTGAGGACGCTCATGAATCAACCGCTTGCGCTCCCCAACTGACCCCGCCTTCGGCCGGAGCGGCGCGCAGGATGTGGTGCTCCCATTTCCTGAAGCGTTGGCGCCGTCAATCACCCCCCCCGATTCCCGGTGTAGCCTTGACTTCCGGCAGACAGACCTCTTTCTGCCGCGCTCGGGTAATGCCCGGGTAGCGCTGCTGAAATGTAAAGCGTTGCAATGGTGGTATACTCTCAGACGACAGGGGATTGTATTCAATTGGGGCGATTCAGCCTGGTTTCTGAGAGCTTGTGAAACAATCCGGGGAGGTTGCCATTCGATACCTGGTCCGATTGCTGGTTACACTGATGTTTCTTGCGGGGGCGTCGTGCGCCTACTGTCAGGATGTTCCCGGACTGGCCGGCTGTGTGACGAAAGTGTTCAGGGAAATCGGCCGCACCGGCAAGTGGTCCGGTAAAGCGTCGGCCGACTGCCCCGCGAAAACCATCGTTGAAAAGCGTTCCGACGGAATCTTTGTTACGACCTGGTCGTATGATCGGGTCGAGGGGGGGTGGAGCAGAACGGCTTTTTCCGGCGCAATGGGTTACGGTGAAATCGCCCGGAAAGAGGCTCTTGCCCGTGCCGAAAAGGAGATCGGGGAGAGGGCCGGACATCTCCAGCGCTGTCTGAATGCCATTCTCAGGGTGAACGACCCCCTCGACTGCCGGGATTACGCGACCAAATCCTATCTGGTTGACGAAGAGAGCGGGACCGAAACGAAGCGGCTCGTCTGGCTTGACGACAATGGCCGCCACACGGTGGTGGAATACGCTTTCGGAACCACCTCCGCGACACCAACGCCGCCGACCGATCTTTTCTCGGGACAGCAGTTGCCGCCGGGTACGATCATCGATCTCCGGGTAAAATGAGGCGCCCTATTTTCCGAAAACCTTTTTGAGGAGTTCCGTCCCCCGGGCCGCGGGATCCGTCCTGATCTTCTTTTCCTCCTCTCCGAGCATGGTGAAGAGACCGTCAACCGCCCTGGTTGCGACGTAATTATCAAGATCGAAAACCCCCAGGCTTCCGGCGAACGGTATTGCCTCGAACTTCTCCTTCAGCTGCGCATAGCTTCTCGTTACCCCCACTTCCCTCATGCTTGCCGTAACCACCGGCTTGAACGCCTTCTGGATGTCGCTCCCGGTTTTCCGTTTGAAATACTGGGTGGCCGATGTCTTGTCCCCCTGAAGTATCTGCCGGGCATCGTCAAAGGTCATTGCACCGATGGCGGCGACAAAATGATCGGTTGCCATGGGTGCCGCCTTTTCCGCGGCGCGGTTCATGCTGAGAACGAATTCGTCCACCTCCTTCCGGAAACCGACCTTGGCGAGAAGGTCGGCCGCGGAACGGATTTTTTCCGGCAGCAGGATCTTGATCATGGGGTTGTTGAAGTATCCGTCGCGTTGCGAAACCGAAGTGACGGCCTTGACGGTACCGGTCGAAAGGGCCTCCTTCAGCCCCTTGACGATCGTGGTGTCATCCAGTCCGCTGCCCGGAGCCGAGGAGAGACCGAGCCCCTCGGTCAGGCTGTCGAAGAAACCGGCCCGGGATGGGGTTGCACCGAAGACAAGCACCAATGCCGCCATGAACAGGAATGAATGCAGACGTTTCATCAGTTACCTCCACGCGTTTGTTCTGTTGTAAAAACCGGAGCATTTTCGTTAATATCCGGAGCGGTTGGGTCGCGGTTCAACCGATACGCCGGATCGTTTGCCTTGTCAAGGGGCCGGCTTTTCCCCGGGGACCGGCAGCGGCTTTTCCTGTGGCATCGTCGGTTTTTCGTGTCTGGCGGGCGCCGGCAGGATGGTGAGCCGGAGATCGCGGCCGGGATTGCTGATGTCCGGAATTACATAGGTGACGGGAAGCTCTTCTTTCCCCTGCTTCCCGTCGGGCCGTTTGAACGGCGTTCCCAGTCTGTCCAGGATCATTTCCGTCACCCGGCGTGGCGGTTCGTTCCCCTCAAAGGAGAGCAGCAGCGTGTTGTGACGCGCCAGGAGCCGTTCGGTAGTGTACGTCTCGGCCGGGTTTGCCCCGCAGAGTGCCACCAGTTTCCGCTCACCGCGCGAGATGGCCACGTTTTCGCTTCGGAGGAAATTGCCGGGGGGGGCGGCGCGCCATCCAAGCTTCTCCGAGATCTTACTTGCCAGAAGGCAGGGGGAGGCTTCATGCACCTGAATGTCCGCCGTTATCGCCCTGGTGTCCACGGGGGGCGCGGGAACGGGTGGTGACGCCTTTGGTGGAGATTCTTCGCGTTTGACGGCCTGTTCCGATGGCGTCTTTCCCGGCAGGGGAAGGGGGATGAGCAGCGTCTGGCCGATGGTCAGTTTGCGGGTACCCTGGAGGTTGTTCATGCGCATGACCCCGGGGATCAGCCGCTCGGCTGCCGTCTGTGTCAGCCCGTAATGCCCGGTCAGGATCAGCGAGATATTGTCGCCGCGTCGAACGGTGTAGCTGCTGTTTTCCCCTGTGGCCGTGGTTGCGGCGGGGGAGGCTTCGGGGCTGGGGGATATGGAGGAACGGTGTTTCGGTTTCGGCCTTGCCCGCTTCGCGGAACCGCGCCGCAACTCCTTGAGATCGATGTCGTATGGGGACTGCCGCAGCTCCTTCAGGTTGATGTCGAACTGCCTCTGGTCAGCGTTAGCGCCGTGAATGCCGCAAGCCATGAGCGCCAGGAGCGAACAGAGCGTCCGGCCGCATATAAATCGTATCTTCACACACTCCTCCTGTCAGACAATCCTCTTTTCATTTCACGCATGCCGACGTCGCGCAGGCCGGTCAGGAGATTGACGCCCGGAGACTCTTCCAGGGCTGCAGCCAGACTTCCCAGGTCATCGATACGCCTGAAAATGGCTACAGTCTTTTCTACCGTTTCTCCGGCCAGATCGTCAACGGAAGCTTTTTGCGTTGCCCCCGAAACCGGATGCCGCCACTCGCGGACCTGGTCGATCATCCTCCGGTGGGCGGCGCCGGACGGATCCAGGGGATAGAACAGGTGGCGCTGGTCCCTGAACGGGGAGCCGGGCAGATTCCCGAGGATTACCGCGGCAATTTTCCACAGGGGCCGGTCGTACATCGACTGGTACCGGCAGTGCAGCTCCAGGGCATGTTCAATTGCGGCCAAAGGCAGCTCTCCAGCCGGATCGAACAGGATGGCGGCTGCCGTTACAAGTGTTTGCCGGGTTTGAACGGTTATCAGTCCGTCGAGACGGCGCGCCGGCGGAACGGAACCGCGGTGCATGAAATGGACGTCAAGCGCGGTTTCCAGACGGTAATGCATGCCGATGGCATCGACTCCGGTCAGGGCGTACACATAGGGATGAAACACGCTGTCGGCAGTTATGTGGCTCACCACACCCAGCAGGCATGCCAGCAGATCATGGGGAATGCCCTCTGGATGTCGGCCCGCGGCGTTGATGAGAGGCGCGAAACTGTTGCCCCTGGCATCGTGGAAGCGGTCAGCCAGCCGGAGGGCCGTTCTGCTGTGCGGGCCGCGGATGAGGTGCAGCAAAGTGTCCGGAAGAACCGCGCCGCCCAGGTAAACCGATTGATTGTCCCGGATGATTCCGGAGATGCGGCTGCTCCCGCTCAGACCGTTCAGTGTGCGTTCCGCCAGAATCCAGTGGCTTATCTCTTTCGGCATCGCTTGCTCCGCATGAGGATGGGGTGCCAGGACCACCCGTGTTCCTTGGTGGTTCCTGGAATATCATGTGTATGCGATTGATTCCGGTCAGCCATCGTGGTAGCCTGTGGTGTAAGAGGAACCCATGACGTCAAGACAGGAATACGATCTGATGGATGCCTGCCGCATCCTGTTTCCCGCCGCCGAGATCAACCGGGATTTTCTCTCCTATATCCAGGCCGAGGGGTTGAAAAACGCCTATCGCAACCGGGTCTGGGAGTGCCATCCCGACGCCTGTGGTGAAGACGCGGATCAGGCGGCACGAACCGAACTTTTCAGGCGTTCGGTGGAGGCTTACAACCTTCTCAGTGAGTATCTCAGGGAGCGCAAGGCTCGTCCCCGTCTGCGTTACCCGGAGCCGAGGAAAAAAACTGTTTCACCGGTTGCCGCGAGGCCCGGACCGGTACCGGGTGAGCATTACTACCGCGGGCCTTTTCCCGTCATCGAGCTGAAATTGGGCCTGTACCTCTACTACAGTGGAGTGGTGTCCTACCAGGCGGTTGTACGGGCCATCATCTGGCAACGTGATCAGCGCCCTCCCCTGGGCGCTTTTGCCCGTAAGTGGGGGTGGCTGAGTGAGGCGGATGTGTCGGCGATCCTGGCCGCAACCGAAATAGCCGGCTCCTTTGGGGAGCGGGCGGTTGCCCTCGGGATGCTGACTCAGTCCCAGCTCAATCTGATCCTGCTTCACCAGCGCTCGATGCAGCAGCAGATCGGCCGCTATTTCGTGAAAGAGGGGCTGGTGAGCGAACTGGCGCTTCGCCAGCATCTGCGCGGCATGGCCAGGCACAACGCCGCAATCCGCGAATCCCGCCTGTAGAACGCAACGACGATACCGAAGGCGTTTCCTTTCCCGTCCCACGAATGCTCTTCCCCCGTATTTCCCCTGGCAGGCTTGATTTCCCTACCGATTGTGACAGTCGTCATCTCCATGGCTGTCTTCTGGGGGCTACGCCACGGGCCGACAGGTGCATGGCGGTGGTTTACTGCTTTGTACGCCCCTGGCGGGCGCGGGGCAGGGACCAGTTGTACCGCACTGCCAGCAGTCGCAGCAGAATCACCGTGAAGGCCGAGGCCAGCAGTACCGCCGTCCTCGGCGCGCCCGTGTGGTACAGGAGGGTCATCAGCAATCCGCCGGCCAGACACGCCGAAGCGTAGACCTCTTTCTGGAGCACCATGGGGACCCGGTTGGAGAGCACGTCGCGGATCATACCTCCGGCCGTAGCGGTCATTACACCGGCCATCACAGAGCCGACATATCCGAAATGGAATTCCAGAGCCTTGCCGGTGCCGATGACCACAAACGTGCCCAGGCCGACCGCATCGAAAAAAGTCAGCGGATGCGTGAAGCGGCTCAGTCCGCGGTGGAACAGGAATACCAGCAGCGAAACCGCGATGGAGATGTAGAGATAGGTTTCGTTCTTGAATATGAAGGGCGGGGTGTCGCCCAGCAGCAGATCCCGAACCGTTCCCCCACCGGTTGCGGTCACGAGTCCCAGAACCAGAACCCCGAAAACGTCCATATCCCGGCGGACAGCCGCCAAAGCGCCTGATGCCGCAAACGCCGCGGTTCCGAGAAGATCGAGGCAGTAGAGAAGATTCATCTGGTGAAAAACCGGATGGCGGCGGAAATGATATCGAAAAGGTCCGGGTCTGATTGACGCAGAGGATCTCCGTAATCCTCGAAAGCCGGAGATCCCGACCTGTATGGAGTCGTTTTTTCCCGTCGTTCTTGCATTTTTTGCTCTTCCCTCTTTATCTGCTCCTGCCGTTCCTGATCGAGAAGTTTGCCGCCAAGTTTCATCCATTCGAACAGATGTCTCAGTTCGCCCCCATCGAGCCAGACTCCGTGGGCCTTGCAGCGATCAACGACGACACCGCTTCTGACCCCGAAGTTGACCCTGTTCATCAGCTCCGAGCAGACCGGGCATTTGATGTAAGCAACCGGGTACTGTTCCGGTTGCCTGTGCAGGTTGATGCCGTCGAGTCCTGTCCTGTCGATGAGGAAAGTGTGCGTGACGGTCGCCTCCAGCAGAGCCTCCAGTTCTCCGGGATCGAAGAAAAGCCCCAGGCATTGATCACACCTGTCGATGAGAAATGTGCCGTTGAGTTTCAGATCGATGGTTTTCAGCTTTACGGAACAGCGGGGACAGATGCGGGGAGAGTCGCAGTCGTGGGTTGTGTAGAAATGAATCCCTGCAAGATCGATGTCGTTTCGGCTGCCGCAGTATTCGCACAGGATGGAACCGTCTGGCAGGGGGGCGTTGCAGCTTGAGCATCTGGCCATGGAGGGTGCGCCTTCCTCGGATGGGGATTGGGTCATTCGGTTTTCCAGTATACCGGAAAGTGCGCTTAGAGGTAAACAGACGCGAGGTAGAAAAATGCCTCGATGTTCTGGCGGCATTATGTTGTGCAATTTTTTCACAATTCCGTTGTTGCTTTCTTGGCGAATGTTAAATAGTATGTCCTATATTAGCTGTGTTGTTATTAAAATAATTTTTTTGCTGTACGGGTGGCCATCCAATGTATCACCGCGAAGGTGCTTTGGCTGTAAATCGCTTGATTTTATGCTAATTTTATGATGGGGGTAACGCGAGAGGCGATCCCTGAGAGCAGAGTGGATGATTAAAAATGTTTCGTATTCGCGTGGTAGTGGTGGGAGGTTGGGATAATGCTTTCCGGCTTTTTTCCGCTGATTGTCTGTATCTCATTGTTTTTGTTTGCCTTGGTCTGCTGTGCTGCATCTCAACTGTTTCCCGGTTTTCGAAGACTCCTGATCGCCTGTTCGGTATGCACCCTGGTCGTTGTGGTGATACTTGCATACAGTATCTGGAAACAGTATTTCCTGAATGAACCATTGGCCATCGCGGCCGAAGAAGGCAATATTGCGGAGGTAAATGATCTCTTGTCAAAAGGAGCTTCTCCCGATGCCTGTGGAGTCGATGGGATTACTACGGCACTGGTGAGCGCGGCTTGCGCCGGGCATACGGAAATCGTCAGGCTGTTGCTGCTGAAAGGGGCGCACACGGCCCTGAAGGATTTGGGTGGAAAAACCGCTCTCCAGAGAGCCAGGGAGGCGGGAAATACGGCGGTCACAGATCTCCTGCTCAAGGCGGAGGAAGCTGTGGCCGGCCATCGGAGATGAGCCGGTGAGACACCTGCTCCCGGCTCCCTGAACGGGCATGCCGAAAGCAGGTGGAGTTTGGATGGTTGTTGTGGGTAAGGCCGTACTGAGCGGAGGCATCCGTTCGTACGGTTTTTTCGTGGGAATTCTTCCTCTCAGAAGGGCAGTGAGAGTGCTGCGTGCGACGGGGAATGCCGTCTTCCCGGGCCGGGTGTCGGCGTGATAAGGAGGAAATTGGCTGTTATGGGGATTCATGTGTGTTATGATCGCTCCGGTCTCTTCAATACGCTGCCGGTGTTATCCGGGGGGCAAACATGGCAAGAAAGATCTTCATTGCGGCTACTGGTCAGCACTGCGGAAAAACCACAACCAGTATCTCTCTTCTGCACCTGGCCCTGAAAAAATACAGATCGGTAGGGTATATCAAGCCTGTCGGTCCGAAGCCGACGACATTGCATGGTCATGCCGTTGACAAGGACGCCGTACTGATCGCACAGGTATTTGGACTGCACAAGTACCTGCGTTTCATGACGCCGGTGCCGATTTTTCACGATACCACATGCAGGGTGATCGATGGTGACATTGCGCTTTCCCAGTTGGAAGATCAGATCTGCTCCGCGATTTCGGAACTTGAAAAGAGGTGTGACTTCATTGTGATTGAAGGGGCCGGTCATCCAGGAGTCGGGGCGGTAATGAAGCTTTCCAATGCCCGCATCGCATCCATGCTGGATGCGCCGGTTCTGCTGGTTACGGGCGGCGGTGTCGGGAGCGTGATCGACGCCGTCAGCATGGACCTGGCGCTGTTTGAGAGGGAAGGGGCCGAGGTGAGGGCGCTTCTGGCCAACAAGCTTAATCCGGCAAAGCGCGACCACACCCTGGACTATCTGCGGCGGGGACTGGCTGACAGGTCTTTCGTGGTGATCGGCGGTTTCGATTACCAGCCGGTTCTGGCTGACCCCACCCTGCGGCGGATATCCCGTCTGCTGGGGTTGCCGTTGCAGGGGAATCGTCGGGATATGGGGCGGATTGTGCACAACGTACAGATCGGCGCCGCCTCGACCCAGCGGATCACTGAAATGCTCACCGATTCTTCCCTGATTATCGTTACCAGCAGTCGTGACGAACTGCTGGTGACCCTGGCCACGCTCTACCAGATGCACGATTTCCGTACGCGCATCACCGGCCTTATCATTCCGGGTGAAAACCCCATGAGCAACATTACCCAGCGGATCATCGAACGCAGCAGAATTCCCTATATGCGGGCGATGACACAGTCAACGACCGAACTTTACCGCATAATCACCGAGGATGTTCCCAAGATCACTTTCGAAGACGTTGAAAAGCTGGAACTGCTGCGTTCCCTGGCGGAACGCAGTCTGGACTTTGATGCGCTCGACGCCCTGTTCGCGTCGCGGTAGAACGAGAGGCGGGTTTCTGGGAAGAACGGATGGCATGAAACAACGGGTTGGCTGCAGCCAGCCCCTGTTCTTTCAATATGGATGATGATGCCGGAATATGAAAAAATGAAAGGCCCGCCACTTCGGCGGGCCCTCTGTCTATTGTGATAATTCCGTTGCCCTTTTCAAGGGCTGTTCCCGGTTATTGATGATAAACCGGTCGGATATTGCAGTTGCCTTATGTGTTCGGGAGTAGTTTCCTCGATAAGATAACCCTCCTTT
>CAZRPI010000078.1:0-17329 GCA_964601865.1 uncultured Pelobacter sp.
TGTTTCGATCCGGACGGCTATCTGATCGTGCTGAGCGAGCCAAGCAATCCGTGACCGGGAGGCGGCCCCGCGTCCGGCAGGGAATCGTCATGAAGTTCAGAACGACACAAAAAGGGGGCTTCCCTGCGGAAGTCCCCTTTTTTCGGGCCGGATGGCCCGATGAATCTGAATATCTATCCCAGCGTGTTGACGAGCCTGGTGAGGCGCGACACGTTACGGGATGCGTTGGCGCCGTGAATTACGCCCTTTGACGCGGATTTGTCGATAACCGGAATGGCTGCTTTCAGGGCGGCGGCGGCGGCCTCCCTGTCCTTGGCTTCAACAGCCTCGCGGACACGCTTGATATATGTTTTCAGCGTCGATGATACGTGCCTGTTACGGGCGTTCTTCTTCGCATTCTGTTTTATCCTTTTGATTGCCGATTTGTGATGTGCCAAACTGCACCTCCATGAAAGCGTAATGTCGCTGATTGATAGAAAAGATAATTTATACCTTTAACGGCAATGACATGTCAACTTAAAATCATTGCTCAACCCATACCCGTCGCCCCTGAATGGAAAGCCTGCCTTCGGCGAACAGCCTGATCGCCTCGGGATATATTCTGTGCTCTTCCTTCAGGATACGTTCGGAAAGTCGGGCCACCGAATCGTCCGGCATCACCGGAACCACCGCCTGGAGAATGATGGGGCCGCTGTCCGTCCCGTAATCCACAAAATGCACCGTGCAGCCGGAAAAGCGAACCCCGTATTCCAGGGCCTGCCTTTGGGCGTTAAGTCCGGGAAATGAGGGCAACAGCGAGGGATGAATGTTGATTATGGCGTTGGGAAAGGCGTTGAGCACGATGTCGGTGAGGATCCTCATATAACCGGCCATGACGACAAGTTCCACCCCATGGTTCCTGAGGATTCCCACCAGGGCCGTATCGTACTCACGCCGGTCCGAGAAGAGGCGGTTTTCGTGAACAACCGTAGGAATACCGTGTCTGCTTGCCCTGCTGAGCGCGAACGCGTTCGGGGAATTGCTGATGACGCAGGCTATTCTGGCATTTATCTCTCCAGCCTCAATCCGGTCGATTATTGCCTGAAGGTTTGAGCCATTACCCGATACAAGCACGGCCAGCGTTACAGGCTGATCACTCTTCATCACCCCTCCACGAGTTGGATGCGCTCACCTTCATCCGCACAGGCGGTAATTTCGCCGATGACCCATGCCCTTTCACCCAGGCCGTTCAGACGGTCAAGCATGTCCTCCGCATCATGCTCGGCCACCGCCAGCACCATGCCGATACCCATGTTGAATGTGCGATACATCTCGTTACGTTCCACGTTACCGGCGTCGCGTAGCACATCAAAGAGCGGCGGCCGTTCCCAGCGTGAGAGATGGATCGTTGCGCGGCAGCCCTTGGGAAGGATTCTCGGTACATTTTCGAGGAGACCGCCCCCCGTTATGTGCGCGATACCGTTAATGGTATAATTCTTGAGGAGGTTCTGGATGGAGCGGATGTAGATGCGGGTCGGAACAAGCAGTTCCTCCGCGACGGTTCTGCCGGTGCCGGGCACGACGGAATCGATGGAGAGCCCCATGCGCTCGAAAACCAGCTTCCTTGCCAGCGAATAGCCGTTGCTGTGCAAGCCGCTGGATGCAATGCCTATCAGGCGGTTTCCCACGGAAATTCCGGAACCGTCGATGATCCGGTCCCGGTCAACCACGCCCACCGCGAAACCGGCAATATCGTACTCGCCATCCGAGTAAAAACCGGGCATTTCGGCCGTTTCGCCGCCGATCAGGGCGCATCCCGCCTGTCTGCATCCCTCAGCAATTCCCTTGACGACATCGGCGGCCTGTTCGGGGAGGAGTTTTCCCGTTGCCAGATAGTCGAGAAAAAAGAGCGGCTCCGCCCCCTGGACAACGATGTCATTGACACACATCGCCACCAGATCTATGCCGACGGTGTCATGCACATCTGCCATGAACGCAATTTTGAGTTTGGTGCCGACACCATCGGTGCCGGAGACAAGAACCGGGTTCTTGTATTTCGAGGTGTTGAGAGAAAACAGCCCCCCGAATCCACCGATTTCCGCCATAACCTCGGGACGGGTGGTCGATTTGACCAGAGGTTTGATCAGATCGACAAAGCTGTTGCCTGCCGAAATATCAACCCCCGCATCCTTGTAGGTGATTCCTTGATCGCTCAAGCTCTACCCCCTTGCAGATTTAAACAATCTTTTGTAGAACATGGACCGGAAAATGTCAATTTCAAACTGGGAAATGGTAATTCCGAATGATTTGAATGGACGAATCCTCTTGACATAACTGGAATGTTTCTGGATTATTAAAAACATCATGAGAATGACGATCACCCGTTACGATATTTTGCGGCTCATGCTGCCGCAGATGCTTCTGCTGACCGTGCTGACCTGCCGGTCGGCCCATGGCGATATCTACCGCTATGAAGACAGCGAAGGGATAGTGCATTTCACCGATGCGCCCACCGACAAGCGATTTGTCATCTACATGCGTGATATCAGGAAAGACAAACTGTTGCGAACCAGGTTCAGATGTTTCAACGGTGCAAACTCAGCGGAATATGAACCGATAATCAAGGCGTGCTCCGAAAAATACGGGGTTAACTCATCACTGATAAAAGCGGTTATCCATGCCGAGTCCGGTTATAATCCCAATGCCGTTTCAAACAAAGGGGCGAGCGGTCTCATGCAGCTCATGCCGGGAACGGCCAGGTCGCTCAGGGTCAGCAACTGTTTTGATCCCAAAGACAATGTCGAAGGTGGAGTGAAATACCTCCGTTTTCTCCTCGACACGTTCCATGGCGATGTTTCCCTGGCGCTGGCGGCATATAACGCCGGATTGAGCAAGGTGGCGAAACATGGCGGCATACCTCCCTACGCGGAAACCCGCACCTATGTCAATCGGGTTCTATCCTACATGCAGTCCTACCAGGCCAACTGATCGATGACGCTCCAGAAGCAAAATTCCGTATTCAATCTTCCGAACATTCTCACAATGACGCGAATTGCCGCCATACCGGTATTGGTGGCGCTGCTTACGTCTCCTTCGCGTGCCGCCGGTTTCTGGGGAACCGTTGTCTTTGCTCTGGCATCGATCACCGACTGGCTTGACGGTTATTTTGCCAGACGCATGGGAATTGTTACGATTTTCGGCAAATTCCTTGATCCGATTGCCGACAAGCTGATGGTCATGGCTGCTCTCATCATGATACTGCCATACGGGCGTGTTCCGGCGTGGATGGTGCTGGTCATACTCGGGAGAGAAATCATCATTACCGGTCTCAGGGGTATAGCCTCGAGTGAAGGCGTTGTCATTCAGGCCAGCAATCTGGGCAAATTCAAGACTATATTTCAGATAGTCGCCATCCAGGGGCTTCTGCTGCACTACGACTATTACTGGTTTTTCGGGATGCAGAATCCGCTTCTGCTGGTCAACATGCATAATGTGGGGATGTTCTTCCTCTGGATTGCCACACTCCTCACCGTCTGGTCGGGACTGGACTACCTGATCCGCTTCGTCAGATATATTGCCCGCTGATGCGTTCAACGGTTTGACCTTCCCAGGTAAACCTCGATCCTTTTTCCGTCATGACTGAACAGGACCCGATCCCGCTGTACCTCGTCGACCCTGACCCCCTCTATTGATGTGCCCCTTGTTACCTGGACGCCGTTTACCACGGCAACGCCATCAACTCCCTCCTGGAATGCGATGCCGTCAACCCTGAGGACCGGCGCCAGGGGCGTCGGAGCGGCTGGGCCGGGCGGTCCGCCATTCCCGGGGGCAGGCCGGTCCGTTGCCGCGGTCCTGAGCTTCTGCCGTTTGATGCCTGATGGAAGCGGTTCACGCGCCGGATGGGGCAGGCCGGGCTCCAGGGAATAGGGACGATGTGCCACGTTTTCAGTCTCACCGGTGGCGGACGGCGCGGCACGCTTCGGTCCAATGCCCTGATTCTCGGGTGAGGCCATCTGTCGTGGAGCATACCCCGGGGGCGCGGCCTGCCTCTGACGGTTCCTCTCCAGCAGAGCATAGGTAAGGATGCTGCCGCACAGAAACAGGATGATTGAAGCCAGGACCATGCCGACAGGGGACATTCTAGATTTTGGATCTGCCCCCAGTATCCCCGCGTCGATCCTGACCGGTTCCTGCCTGCGCGCCGCATTCTCCTTCTCCAGCTTTTTTAGCGCCTTGAGTATCGAGCTCATCGGTTCTTTCCGGGTCAATTCCCTGTGAGTGAAGGTGACGCATGAGCCCCGTCGTGCCTGGAGAGGAGAGCCAGGGTTAGCTCTCCACCCGAATCGTTGACGGGAATCCCCAGAGAATGCTGAAACTCTCTGACCGCCTTGATCGTGGTGGAGTTATACCCGCCATCGATTGCCTGACGGAAGAAACCGGCCTGTTTGAGGAGTTGTTGAAGCGTGCGCACCTTTTCCCGACTTTCTCCAGGCTCAATGCCGTCCCGGATCCGGGTGGAGTCGCGCCACAGCAGGTAGAATGTGCCGTCGGTCATGTGGGCCAGATCGCTCTTCCTGATTTCACCTCTCCCCAGCAGGGGAGGGGAGACGGACAGTTGCTCACCCCTGACCGATGTGACGGCAAGACAGTAATGCCCCTTCCCGTTGTCAACAACCCGTGTGGAGGCCAGGAAGGGAAGGTTGAAACGGATGGCGTCATCCAGGGCGCCCTTAAAAACGGTGCAGCGAAGGTTTCGTTTGGCTGCCAGTGATTCGAAGGTGACGGGAACGGACAGGGTTCCCCTGAACATCCTTATCGGTCGGGCGTTCCATCTGGCCATCAGCCCGTTGAATGCGCCGATGTGCGTGGTGGTGAGCCCCTGGGCCGACAGCGCCTGTTCCAGGCGGGTGTCCGGGAAGGGGGGCACGGTTTTGGGAGATTGAACGGCTCTTCCAGCCGGTTGCCGGGACAGGCTCTCCCGGAGTCTCTGCTGCCCTGCAAGGAAGACACCCTGGAGTCTGTTCCCGTTGGAGAGCATCACGAGCGTTACCAGGGGGATCAGGAGCAAAACACCAAGACGGACGCTCCTGGATCGTCTCCAGGCAGGGTTGCCGAGTTCGTTCATGGCTCTCAGGACAGTGGAGAAGGTAACTCTGCGTCGTCCGTCTCCGTAGGCGGTGAGGAGCGCCCGGTCGCAGACGATGTTGATCATGCGCGGCACACCGTGGGAATACAGGTGGATCAGGGATGTTGCCAGGTTGCTGAAGGAGACTCCGGCTACGGCCCCGGCTATTTCCAGACGGTGGCGGATATAGGCGCCCGTTTCTTCCCGCCCCATTGAGCCGAGCCTGTATCGGACGGCTATGCGCTGGTTCAGCTGACGCAGGCTGTGCCGCTGCAGCAGATTCTCCAGTTCGGGTTGACCTGCCAGGACGATCTGAATAAGCTTGTCGTTATCGGTTTCCAGGTTGGAAATCAGACGGAGCTGTTCCAGCACTTCGGGCTGAAGATTCTGGGCCTCGTCGATGACAAGCACCACCGTTCGCCCCTCGCGGTTCTCCTCCAGCAGAAAGCCGTTCAGCCTGTTCAGCAGGTCGTTGATTCCGCTGCCGCCGGTTGCAATGCCGTACTCCTGGTTGATGTTCCGCAGCAGTTCAACGGCCGTCATGCATGGATTGAAGATAAGGGCGAAACGATAGTTCCCGTCCTGGAGTTGCCCGAGCAGGGTGCGCAGTACGGTCGTCTTGCCGGTCCCCACTTCACCGGTGAGCTCGATGAAGCCGTGGTGGTGGTTGATGCCGTAGAGGATGTGGGCAAAGGCCTCTTTGTGCTGTCTGCTGAGGAAAAGAAAGCGGGGATTCGGGGTCAGGGTAAACGGTTTTTCGTTGAAACCGAAATATCTGGTGTACATGGTTTCCGTTGTGATACAGCGTGTTCAGAGGGTACCTGTGAGCTATATTCCACATAACCCGACTGTTTTCAAGTAAATTCAATGGAAAATCTGGCGCCATACCTACGGAGGATGTGAGCGAGGTCGTCTCGGAAAAACTTTATGCGATACATCAAAACAGAGTCGGTAACACTAGAAAACATAATAAAAAAACATGATTCAAGGATGCGGGCATCATCCGTCGCGGAGGTCTACCCGTTCCGGGTATCGCCATCCTATGCCGCGCTGATCCGGAGTGAGGGGGATGCCATATGGAGACAGTGCGTTCCCGACATCAGGGAGCTTGATGAAGTCGGACTATCCCCGGATCCGTTGTCCGAGCAACTGCTGAGTCCGGTGCCGGGCCTGATCCACCGTTATCCGGATCGCGTTGTGATCCTTGCTTCCAATCGCTGCCCGGTGTTTTGCCGCTTCTGCATGCGCAAGAGGCACATCGGGGAAGGGGATACCCCGCCGTCCCCGGAATGCCTGGAAAAAATGCTTCACTACCTCGCGTCACATCCGGCGATTCGTGATGTCGTACTGTCCGGTGGTGATCCGTTGATGCTTGACGACGAATCGCTGCGCCATCTACTCCGCGGCCTCCGTTCCATCAGCCATGTTTCGATTATCCGCATCGGAACGCGAATGCCGGTAACCTTTCCCGAACGGATAACACGAGAGTTGTGCTCTCTTTTGCGACAGCACCATCCCCTGTATATAAACACGCATTTCAACCATCCAACCGAAATTACAACGAAATCTGCGCAAGCATGCGCGTTGCTCGCCGATGCCGGCATACCGCTGGGGAACCAGACGGTTCTCTTGCGCGGCATTAACGATTCGGTAGAAATCATGCGAGAGCTTCAGACCGGGCTGCTTTCGATAAGGGTAAGACCCTACTACCTCCATCAGATGGATCTGGTCAGGGGCACCGCCCATTTTCGCACTCCGGTCAGGGTGGGTCTTGAAATCATGCGGGGGTTGAGGGGGCATGTTTCCGGTCTGGCGGTTCCGCAGTACGTCATCGACCTTCCCGGAGGGAAGGGAAAGGTGCCGATTCTGCCGGATAATTTCGAACGAGACGGGAACACCCTCATCCTGCGGACCTATCGCGGAGAAAGGGTCATGTATAATGACATCGTTGCCGAGTCCCGAGAAGGGGGACTGGAATGGGGCCGCCAGGCCCGCTTCAGAGATCTTCCGGGGAGAATGCGATGACATCGTCTATCCGCCCGGCGTCGGCAAAGAGCATCACCAGTCTGTCAACGCCGAGCGCGATGCCGGCTGAAGGCGGCATGCTTTCCAGATCCCGGAGAAATACCTCAGGAAGGGGAAGCGCAGGAACACCGGCATTCATTCTCCTCCTGTTGGCCGCCTCGAATCTCCGGCGCTGTTCCGACGGATCGTTCAACTCGCTGAAACCGTTGGCCAGCTCAAGGCCGCCAAGATAGAATTCGAATCGTTCGGCAACGGTGCGGTCATCCCTCTTCAGTCTGGCAAGCGCGGCCATCTCTGCCGGATAATCGATCAGAAACACCGGCCTGTCCGGAGGGAGGGATGGCTCGATGCTGGTGACCATGATCTCGTCAAAAGTGCCATCAAGCACGGCAGTTGCCATTTCCCCGGTCGAAAAACGTGAAAAAGCCTCCCTGACGGTAAAGGTTTCCGCCTTTGCCGATGGATCGAGTCGTTGCCCCTGATAAGGGATTCCGCCGCTCATGCCGCAATCCGACGCAACCGACCGCAACAGGTCCGCGCAATCGTCCATCAGATCACGGTAATCACTGTTGCTGCGGTACCACTCCAGCATCGTGAACTCCGGAAGATGACGCCTGCCCCGTTCGCCGGCCCGCCAACAGCGGCATATTTGAAAGATCCGTTCATGGCCCCGGCTCAGGAGGCGCTTCATGCATGTTTCCGGTGAGGTGTGCAGGTACCATTGAGCGCTCTCGAATGGATCGATGTGCTCCTCGGGAGCGTTGGCCGGAATTCTTTGCGGCGTCTCCACCTCCAGAAATCCCCTGGACACAAAAAACGAGCGGATGGAGTTGATGATGGATGCTCTCAGATGAAGGTTCGGATCGGGAAATGGCATGGTTTCAATTCGCATTACTCTCAACGGAAAAGGGCGAGTCATCGGTATGACTCGCCCCGTATGAAGCAAACAGGGAACATCTCCCCCGGTTTACCCCTTGACGCGGGTGGAATACTCCCCGGTACGGGTATCAATGGTAACCAGTTCACCCTCCTCAATGAACGGGGGAACCCTGAGAGCATAACCGGTCTCCAGGGTGGCGGGCTTCGAGTCGTTACCGCTCGTATCACCCTTTGCCCATGGTTCGGTCTGTATGACACGCAGATTGACGAAATTGGGGAGGGTTACGCCGATAGCCTTTTCACCGAAGAGAAGGACATTCACCTTGAGGTTTTCCAGGAGGAAATATTTGTCGTCACCCAGTACGTCTTCCCCCATGACAACCTGTTCGTACGTCTGCTGGTCCATGAAGGTGTAGTGATCCCCATCCTTGTACAGATACTCCATCTGGCGTTCTTCAAGGTTGGCCGGTTCGAAGGTCTCTCCCGAACGGTAGGTCCGGTCGAGGATGGTTCCGTTTATCATGTTTCGCATCTTGGTGCGATACAACGCCTGACCCTTGCCCGGTTTGGTGAAGTCAAAGGCGATGATGACATAGGGATCTCCGTCAATGGTGATTTTAAGCCCTTTTTTCAGATCTGACGCGGTATACATGTGGTCCTCGCTGAGTTTTCGTTATTGTGTATGCTGCTATGAAAATACGACAAGCCCACAAAAAACGGAGATATGGGCTTGCGCTGGATCGGTTTGGGGCAAAAAGTTATTTGGCGCGATACGTAATGCGTCCGCGGCTCAGATCATAGGGGGATAGTTCTACCGTTACCTTGTCGCCAGGAAGGATTTTGATGAAATATTTGCGCATCTTTCCGGAAATATGGGCCAGTACGATGTGGTCGTTTTCGAGTTTGACGCGGAACATGGCGTTGGGAAGCGGTTCGATAACCGTACCTTCTACTTCAATTGCTTCTTCTTTACTCATCCTGAGGGGACTCCTCGTTTCATAATTTATGTAAACAGAGCTATATTACTTACAGTCCGTCAAAAAAGCAAGGCCGAGTAATTTAAATATCGGATTCAAGAAAACATTTTATCTTGTGAGGATGCCATAAGAGAAAATCGCCCATAAGTTATATTATGTCAAGTTGGCTATATGGACGGCTTTTCCGTCTGGCGGGTGTGTCGGAATTCACGAAAACAGCTTTCTCTTCTTGTTTTTCTCGTCCAGAACCTTGAGCACCTCGTCAAGCCGGGTGTGTCTGCCGGAACTTCTCGGCAGATCCCTGACGGACTGAATCCTCTGCTGTCTTCCGGCGACAAAATAAAGGATGATTCCCAGGGGCGGCAGCAGAATCAGGAAGATCAACCAAATCCTTTTGCTGTTCGGATATACGAACTCTCTTTTCATGACATCGATCAGAGCGGCAATCCACAGCGCCAGCACGGCCAGGCCGATACCAAGGGCGATCATCTGTTGGGTTGACGTCAATTCCGAAATCATCCGATGCATATGCAAATCCCTCCGTTTCTCCCTTTCCGATCGAGCGTTTCCGCCGATCAACCGAATCATTCACTTAAGCAAGGAGAAAATTGACTGTCCCATCAGAGCACCCGCCTGTCGATCACCCGGTCCGATTTTCCCTCGTGGCGCGGAATACTGTTGGGCTCCACAAGTTTCACGGTTACCCCCACACCCAGCACCGAGTCTATTCTTTTTTCCACCATCTCCAGAAACTCCCGCTGGCGTTTCATTTCATCGAAGAAGATGTTTTCCGTTACCTCTATCCTGACCTCAAGAGAATCCAGGGCGCCCTTTCGGTCAACCACCAGCTGATAGTGCGGTTCGCATCCCTCGATTGCGATCAGCACCTCCTCGATCTGGGATGGGAAGACGTTGACTCCCTTGATGATCAGCATGTCATCCGAGCGGCCCATGGTCTTTGTCATCCGTGCCAGGGTCCTTCCGCACCTGCACGGCGCGTAATCCAGTGAGGTGATATCCCTGGTCCGGTAGCGGATGATGGGAAAGGCTTCCTTGTCGATGGATGTGAGAACCAGTTCACCCACACTGCCGGGGGGCAGCACCTCGCCGGTGTCGGGATCGATAATCTCTGGTATGAACGAGTCTTCCGCAATGTGCATGCCGCAGGCGCAGGCGCATTCTCCGGCCACTCCCGGTCCGATGACTTCCGAAAGGCCGTAGTTGTCGGTTGCCCGGATCATCAGCCTGGCTTCGATTTCCCTGCGCATGGACTCGGACCAGGGTTCGCCGCCGAACAGCCCCACCTTGAGTGAGAGCGATTTGGGGTCGATGCCCTTCTTCTCGAGCAGATCGGCGATGGTTATGGCGTAGCTGGGGGTGCAGACCAGCGCGGTGCTCCTGTAGTCCTGCATGATCATGATCTGTTTCTCGGTATTGCCGCCACTCATGGGAATAACCGCCGCGCCGATGGCTTCGGACCCGTAGTGAAGTCCGAATGCTCCCGTGAACAGGCCATATCCGAAGGCGATCTGCACCACATCGTCATGGGTTACGCCGACCGCGGTCATGAAGCGGGCCACCAGGTTGGACCAGTTTTTCAGATCGTTCTTGGTATAACCGACCACCGTGGGCTTTCCGGTGGTGCCGGAAGAGGAATGGATTCGGACCACCTCCCGCAGGGGAACGGCAAACATTCCATAGGGGTAGTTGAGACGCAGATCTTCCTTGGTGGTAAAGGGAAGTTTGGCAAGGTCGGCGAGAGAGGTGACATCCTCCGGTACGATCCCCAGCTCGTTGAACTTGGTGCGGTAACAGGTTACGTTTTTGTAGACACGGTTAAGCGTTGCCTGAAGGCGCTCGAGCTGAAGCTGTTCCAGTTCCTCGCGCGGCATGGTTTCGTGAAGATGATCCCAAATACTCGTCTGCATCACTACCTCGAAATAACGTTATTTCCAGCCTGCAAGGGCCTCCCTGACCATCCGGTTCACCGTTTCCACCGCCTCGTCCCTGGGGAGGAGGAGCATTTCGCCGCTTTTGCGAATCTTGACCTCGACTTTTCCCTCGGCCAGCCCCTTGCTTCCCACCACGATCCGGATCGGAATACCGATCAGATCGTTGTCCTTGAACTTCACCCCGGGCCGCTCGTCACGGTCGTCAAAAAGCACTTCCAGGCCAAGGTTTTCCAGCGTCTGATAGATTTCCCCGGCGGCGGCCATCACGTCGGCGTCCTTGGTGTTGAGCGCCACCACCGAGCAGTGGAACGGAGCAAGCGGGATGGGGAAAATGATTCCGTTTTCATCGTGGTTCTGCTCGATGGCGGCAGCCACAGTGCGACCGATTCCGATACCGTAGCACCCCATGAAGAGGACCTGCTCCTTGCCGTCGGCATCCAGGCAGGTGGCGTTCAACGCCTTGGAGTATTTCGTCCCGAGCTTGAAGACGTGTCCGACCTCGATTCCGCGCCACATCTCCAGCACGCCGGTTTCGCAGCGCGGGCAGCGATCGCCCGCCTCAACATTGCGCAGATCCGCGAAACGATCCGGATCAAAGTCGCGTCCCAGATTTGCGTTAATGAAGTGCATGTCCCTTTCATTGGCGCCGACAACAAAATTGGCCATGTTCCTGACCGCCAGATCGGCAAGAACGGCAACCTTCTTCTTCAACCCGATCGGGCCGAGAAAACCGACCGGTGAACCCGTGATCGCCAGGACCTCCTCCTCTGTGGCCATCTGGATCTCATCCCAACCCAGGGCATTTTTCAGCTTGATCTCGTTCAGCTCATGGTCGCCGCGTAAAATCGCCAGGACATGCTCGCCTGAACCGGATGAATAAACGAGCGACTTGGCGGTTCTGTCCGCGCCCAGGCCGAGGAAGGCCGCCACATCCGCGATGCTCTTCTTTTCGGGGGTTGCCGTCTTGCGCAACTCAAGCATTTCTTCCCGACTGGCAACTGCATCCTGGGGACGGGACTCCGCCTTTTCCACATTGGCGGCGTAGCGGCAGGCGCTGCACGACGCAATGGCATCCTCTCCCGAATCAGCAAGGACCATGAATTCGTGGGAGGATGAGCCCCCGATGCTTCCGGTGTCGGCCTCAACGGCGCGGAAATTCAGGCCGCAACGCTCGAAGATCCGCATATAGGCCTGGAACATCCGCTCATAGGAGCCATCGGCGGCGGCGCTGTCCACGTCAAAGGAGTAGGCGTCCTTCATGATGAACTCACGTCCGCGCATCAGGCCGAAGCGGGGACGAATCTCGTCCCGGAATTTGGTCTGGATCTGGTAGAAGTTGATCGGCAGCTGGCGATAGCTCTTGATCTCGCGGCGGACCATGTCCGTAATCACTTCTTCATGGGTCGGTCCCATGCAGAATTCCCCGTCCTTGCGGTCCCTGAAGCGCAGCAGTTCCCTGCCGTAAAATGACCAGCGCCCCGACTCCTGCCACAGTTCGGCCGGCTGCACGGACGGCATGAGCATTTCGATGGCCCCTGCCCTGTCCATCTCCTCGCGCACGATTGCCTCAAACTTGCGGATTGAGCGCAGCCCGAGGGGCAGATAGTTGTAGATTCCGGCTGCCAGCTTGCGTATCATGCCGGCGCGGAGCATCAGTTTGTGGGAAACCACCTCGGCGTCCGAGGGAGTTTCCTTTACGGTGGGAATGAAATAACTGGAGTAGTACATTGAATAACACCTCAAACGCTTTTGAACTTACAGTTTCCCGATCTCTTCCAGAAGGGCGTCGGCCAGCCGGTCTTCGGGCACCTTGCGGATTATTTCGCCATGCCTGAAGAGCAGCCCCTCCCCTTTTCCGCCGGCAATGCCGACATCCGCCTCACGCGCCTCACCGGGGCCGTTTACCACGCACCCCATGACGGCCACGGTGATGCGCTTGTCCACTCCCTGGAGGCGTTTCTCCACTTCTTCGGCGACCTTCACGAGATTGATCTGGCATCTGCCGCAGGTGGGACAGGAGACGAAATTGACCCCACGCTGGCGCAGTCCGAGACTCTTGAGTATCTCGTACCCTACCCTGACCTCGTCCAGAACATCGCCGGTCAGCGACACCCTCAGGGTATCGCCGATGCCGTCGGCCAGCAGTATTCCAAGGCCGACCGAAGACTTGACCGTTCCTGAGAAGAAGGTGCCCGCTTCGGTAACGCCGATATGGAGAGGGTAGTCAACCCGTTCCGAGAGCATACGGTAGGCGGTCACGGTTTTCATGACATCCGAGGCCTTCAGGGAAACCTTGATTTCGCGATAGTCCAGATCCTCAAGAATGCGGACATGCCCCAGGGCTGATTCCACCATGGCTTCCGGCGTGGGATGCCCGTAGCGTTTCAACAGTTCCTTTTCCAGGGAACCGGAGTTGACGCCGATGCGGATGGGCACCTGGCGTTCGGCGGCCGCCTTGACCACCTCGGCCACTTTCCACTTTTCACCGATGTTTCCGGGATTGAGACGCAGGCCGTCAATCCCGCCCTCCAGAACCCTCAAAGCCAGTTTGTAGTCGAAGTGGATATCGGCGATGACCGGGATCGGGCTTTCATGCTTGATCCGGCCGAGGGCAATTGCCGCATCCATATCGGGAACGGCGCAGCGGATGATTTCGCATCCGGCTTCGGCAAGGCGTTTGATCTGGGCCAGGGTCGAGATCACATCACGGGTATCGGTGGAACACATGGACTGCACCGAGCAGGGAGCGCCTCCACCGACGGGAATGGAACCGATTCTTATCTGTCTTGTTGTTTTTTTCATAGATCTGGCATAGTGCCAATGAGGGGGGAAAAAGTCAAGAACGACAAGCTCCCGGACAATGTCAAAATCGGGCGGGAAACCTTTGGGGTTGTCAATCCGCAGGGCGGGATGATATAAGTCAAATTTTTATCGCAATGCCATTCAATGCGGAAACGACCGTCATGAAATCCGTTCGCGTACCTATCATCATCTGGACCGCGCTGGTTACGCTCTGGTCGGTCATTCTTCTCCACCTCTCCCTGGCCCCTGATCCGCCGCGCATCGAAGGGGTGTTCGGGTGGGACAAACTGCAGCATGCTGCCGCCCTGGGAACACTGGCGTTCATGACGGCGCGGGCCTGTCTCGCGTCACGCCTGCCCCTCTTCCGATCGGCGATTGTCGGTTTTGTTTACGCCACCCTGTTCGGAGGGCTCATAGAAATACTTCAGGAGTTTCTGACCACGTATCGCCAGGCGGATCCTCTTGATTTTGCCGCCGATGCCGCCGGCGCATTCATCGCGGTTGCAACCCTTTGTTTTATTTCAAGATGCAACAGGTTAGGCGGAACTACCTGATTCAATACTTCCGGTTTGGGTGAAAAGATGGTGATATTCAAAGGAAATATTCTGGCCCGGGCGGTCATTTTCGACTTCGACGGTGTCGTTGTGGACACCGAACCGATCCATTACCGGGCGTTCCGGCAGCTGCTGGACCCCCGCGGTCTCGGCTTCACCTGGGAAGAGTACGTTGCAACCTACATGGGATTTGATGACCGGGATGCCTTTACCGAGGCATTTGTCTCCCGGGGCCTGAGCCTGGACCAGGGGGAACTGGCGCGGCTCATTGCGATGAAAGCGGATATCTTCCAGAGTATTATCCGTGAGGGTATCACGGCGTATCCCGGTGTTGTGGAGCTGGTCAGGGCGCTAGACGGCGCGGATGTTCCCCTGGCGATCTGCAGCGGCGCGCTCAGGTCTGACATCATTCCCATCCTGGAGATACTGGGGATCACCTGCTGCTTTGATGTCATTGTAACCGCCGAGGATGTCGCCAGAAGCAAGCCCGACCCGGAGAGCTACAGGGTGGCGTTTGACAGGCTGTGCGCCTGCCGGAGCGGAGCGGAGATGGACAAGAGCGCTACCCTTGCCATCGAGGATACGCCGGCGGGCATCCTTGCCGCCTCAGGAGCGGGGTTGCGGGTCATTGCCGTCACCAACAGCTGCCCGGCCGATCATCTGGCCGCCGCGGACCGTACAGTTGAATCCCTGGAACAGTTGCTGGATTTTGAGAAACTGTGATCCATGCTCCCGTCGTTTCACGCAAAGAGCCCCGGACTGGAAACTCCCGGGGCTCTTTGACATTCAAACGATCGCTCTGTTACGCCTTAGCGTACAGAGGAAAGCTCTTCATCATCTCGTTGACCTGAACCTTGATGGCCGCAAGCTTCTCGTCGTTGCCGATATTCTCCACGGCCTCGGCTATGAAACCCGCGACCCGGATCATTTCGGGCTCCCTGAGGCCGTGGGTCGTGGCTGCCGGTGTTCCCAGGCGGATGCCGGAGGTCACGAACGGGGAGCGGGTTTCGAACGGCACCGTATTCTTGTTGGCCGTAATGCCTGCCTTGTCAAGGGCTTCCTCGGCCGCCTTGCCGGTGATTTCGGTGCCCGAGAAGTCGATCAGCATCAGGTGGTTGTCGGTTCCGCCGCTTGTCAGTTTGAATCCGCGCTTCATGAGGGCCTCTGCCAGTGATTTGGCGTTGGCCACGATCTGCTCCTGATACTGCCTGAATTCCGGCTGCAGCGCCTCCCTGAATGCCACCGCTTTTGCCGCGATCACATGCATGAGCGGTCCCCCCTGGATACCCGGAAAGATCTGGGAGTTGATACTCTTGGCAAATTCCTCGCGGCAGAGAATCATCCCCCCGCGCGGACCGCGCAGCGTCTTGTGGGTAGTCGTGGTGACGAATTCGGAATGGGGCACCGGGCTGGGATGGAGACCCGCCGCAACCAGACCGGCGATATGGGCCATGTCGACCATCACCATGGCGCCGACCTTGTCGGCTATGGCGCGGAACGCGGCAAAATCGATGATCCTGGGGTAGGCGCTGGCGCCGACCACGATCAGCCTCGGTTTGTGTTCAAAGGCAAGTCTTTCAACTTCGGCGTAGTCGATCATCTGGGTCTCGGGAGAGACGCCGTAGGGAACGACGTTGAAAAAGCGGCCGGAAAAATTGACCGGGCTGCCGTGGGTGAGGTGCCCGCCGTGGGAGAGGTTCATGCCGAGAATGGTATCCCCCGGCTTCAGCGCCGCGAAGTACACCGCCATGTTGGCCTGTGATCCCGAGTGGGGCTGAACGTTGACATGGTCGGCGCCGAAAAGCTGTTTGGCGCGCTCGATGGCCAGTCTTTCCACCACATCGACATTGTGGCAACCGCCATAGTAACGCTTGCCCGGATACCCCTCGGCGTATTTGTTCGTCAGCACCGAGCCCTGGGCTTCCATGACCGCGGGCGATACGAAGTTCTCCGAGGCGATAAGTTCCAGGTTGTACTCCTGGCGATCGGTTTCCAGTTTGATGGCGTCGGCAATTTCCGGGTCAAACATTGAAAGGATTGACATAAAGATCTCCTTGTAAAATGACGTTTGTTCCAGTTCTTACAAAAAACGAAACGGGACTCTGAAAAGTCCCGCTTGAATTAAAATATCCATTTACTACCCTACTTGCAATACTTTTTCTCGATTTCGGCAATCTGGTTAAGCCTCCCCTCGTGACGCCCCCCCTCAAAGGAGGCGTCAAGCCAGGCGGCCACGATGTCGCGGGCCTTCTTCTCGTTGAGCACGCGACCACCGAGCACCAGGATGTTGGCATTATTGTGCTCCTTGGCCATGCGCGCCATGAATACGTCCGTAGCAAGCGCCGCGCGTATCCCGGGAACCTTGTTGGCCGTTATGGACATGCCGATGCCGGTGCCGCAGAACAGTATCCCGCGCTCAGCCGAACCGGATGCAACCATTTCCGCGACTTTCAGCCCGAAGCGGGGATAATCCACCGAATCACCGTTATCAGTCCCCACATCCATGATCTCCATCCTGCGCTCATCCTTCAGAAACCTGATGATCGCTTCCTTGAGATCAAGCCCGCCATGATCGCTGCCGATTACTATCATCAATGACTCCCCCTAGATCTTTCTGAACAGAAGGGTTGCGTTGGTGCCGCCGAAACCGAGCGAATTGCTCATGGCATATTCGATGGTTGCGTTTCTGGCGCTGTTGGGAACGTAGTCAAGATCACACTCGGGATCGGGGGTCTCATAGTTGATGGTCGGAGGAACCACTCCCCTGTCGATGGCCATGCAGCAGATAACGCTTTCAACGGCGCCTGCCGCGCCCAGCATGTGGCCGGTCATGGATTTCGTGGACGAAACCATCAGTTTTTTTACATGATCACCGAAAACCGATTTGATGGCCAGCGTTTCGTTCAGGTCATTGAACGGCGTCGATGTGCCATGGGCGTTGATGTAGTTCACCTGATCCGGGTTGACCCCGGCGTTTTTGAGGGCCATGGCCATGCAGCGGGCAGCCCCCTCTCCGCCGCTGGATGGGGCGGTCAT